>JBBEBQ010000027.1 GCA_040882285.1 Gemmatimonadaceae bacterium | reverse complement strand
GCATCGTCGCCCAGATCGCGACTCCAAAGACGAGCAGGAAGTACAGCGCGATGATTACCCAGTCCCACGTCGCAAGCAGACTGGTCACGTGCGCCTCTCTCAGATCAAGGTTTTTTGAAGCAGGGTGCCCCTCGCTGCAGGACTGGGTAAATTGGCTCGAACTGCACCTCGACGGGAAGAGGCTCGTAACGGAATGCCTTCAATGAGGAGCGTATGATCCTGCTGGCCAGGCGAGCTAGGGTTGTCATCCTGGGCGCTGCGTTGAGCGCCGGAATCGGTGCCTGTCGGTCCGAGCGCGTGTCCGTGGAAGAGCTCTACATCACTCGCACGTTGGGACTCAGCTATCTCCAGCGAAACCAATTGTCGCAGGCTGATTCCACGTTCAAGAGGCTCATCGAGCTCGCGCCGGACGATCCCGCGGGGTACGCCTACCTCGGACTCACCTTTCTGCAAGCCGGCCGCTACGCCGAGGCGGAGAAGCAGTTGCGGCGTGCCCGCAAACTGGATCCGGCCGGCGTCGAGGTCGGTCTCGCGCTCGCCAGGGTCTACTCGCTGACGGGACGTCCATCTGACGCGCGCGCAATGCTTGAGGGGCTTCGACGCGACACTGCCGGCAATGCTCACGTGCTGTATGCGCTCGCCGAGCTCGAGGCGCAGCAAAGCGACAGAGCGTCGGCCGGCAGGTACGAAGACCGACTGCGGGACGTGCTCGCGCTGGCGCCGGCGAATCTAGTGGCGCGACTGAAGCTCGTGAATGCGCTCGCGCGGCGGGGCGAAGCCGACAGCGTCGTTCGCCACCTTGAGGAGGTGCGGCGGATACCCCCGGAGCCTCCGAGGGAGGCACGAACGTATCTCGACAGCACGATTCAGCTACTGCGCGCGGGAAAGCTCGCGGAATCGCGGACGACCCTCGACCGCTTCCTCGGTTTCATGGAGGTCACGGCGCCGTATCAGGCGTCGCTCGAGGACGTGAAATGGACTAACGGTCCGATCGCCGGACGTCCTGTTCTGACCTTTGCGCCGCAGGGCTTCTTTTCGCGCGGCGGGATACGGGACCGCGCGACAGTCGACCTGGCGAAATTCACCGACGCGACGATCGAGGCGGGTCTCGCCGGCACGGTAACCGGTACCGGCACTGCCGCCGCGCCGCAACGGCAGGACGGATCCACGACCCTCGCCGTTGGCGACGTGGACGGCGACGGCACGGATGACCTCTTCGTCTCGACGTGGTCGCCGGCGCTGCGGAGGTCCGTCGCGCGTCTCTATCGTGTTCAGGGAGGATTCCTCCGAGACGTTACCGGGCGCTCAGGCATCTCCCTCTCTCAGGGTGCCGCGTACGCCACCTTCGCGGACTACGACAACGATGGCTGGCTGGACCTCTTCGTCATCGGTGGCGAGGGACGCGGCTACCTGTTCCGCAACCGCGGCGACGGGACGTTTGTGGAGCTGGCGGCGAAAGCCGGAGTTGCCGGTGTCCGGGGAGCGCGCAAGGCACTCTTCGTCGACCTCGATCACGACGGAGACCTGGATATTCTTCTCATCGCAAACGGTCAGCGCGCCGTGTACCGCAACAATCTCGACGGGACCTTCACCGAGGCGACGGCAAGCTTCGGTCTGGCCGGCGGCGATGCGCGCGACGCCGTCTTCGGCGACTTCGACGGCGACGGACGCATCGACATCTTCGTCACGAACGAGCATGGCAGCGACGCTCTCCTGCGCAATGGCGGCGTACAACGTTTCGGCGACGTGACCGCGACGAGTGGGCTGGAAAGTGGCGGCGGATCGGGGGCCGCCGCGGCGGGGGATTATAACAACGACGGTTTCCTCGATCTCTTCGTCGTCCGCACGGATGGCGGCGAACCGGCGCTCTGGCTCAACAGAGGCAACGGAACCTTCACTCGCGACCGCCGCTCGAATGCAGCAATGCAGGCGCCCCGCTCAGCGGCCGGATCGGCGGCGACGTTCGTGGATTATGACAACGATGGCTGGCTCGACCTCGTCGTGGTGGGCGTGCCGATCGGGCGTGGCAAGGGTGCTCCTGGGGTGTTTCTCTTTCGGAACGACGGCACGGGCAGGCTCCTCGACAGGTCCGCTTTGGTTCCGGCCGCTGTGCGGGCGGCCGGGGCATCCGCGCTCGCGGTCTCGGACGTCGATGCCGATGGCGACCAGGATCTACTGCTGATCGACGCCGCCGGCGCGGCGCGGCTGCTGCGAAACGATTTCGGGAACAGCAACCTCGCGGTGAACGTGGAGCTCAAGGCGCTGCGCACCGGCAGCGGCAAGAATAACGCATTCGGCATCGGTGCGAGGCTGGAGCTTCGAGCGGGCGGGATCTACCAGACACGCGTCGCCACCGGTCGCACGACGCACTTCGGCCTGGGACCGCATCTCAAGGCCGACGTTCTCCGCGTAGAGTGGCCTAACGGCGTGCCGCAAACCGTGTACTTCCCCGGGTCCGATCAGGACGTCGTCGAGAGCGAAATGCTCAAGGGGTCGTGTCCCTCTGTGTATGCGTGGGACGGGAAGCGATTCCGGTTCGTGACCGATGCGATGTGGCGCAGCGCCCTGGGAATGCCGCTCGGCATCATGAGCGGCATGACGAACGCTCTCGCTCCCGCGGGCGCGTCGCAGGAATACTTCCGCATTCCGGGTGATGCGCTCGCGCCGCGCGACGGGCGCTACATCCTTCAGCTCACGGATGAGCTCTGGGAGACAGCGTACGCCGACGAAATCAAGCTGCTCGCCGTCGACCACCCGGATTCGGTCGACGTGTTCGTGGACGAGCGTTTCGTCCCGCCTGGACCGGTGAGCCTCCGGCTCTTCCAGATCGGGCGGCGCTACTTGCCACTGTCCGCGACTGATGAACGTGGCCACGACGTTCTCCCGGCGTTGCGCGAGCGCGACGACGTGTACGTCTCGAACCTCACGCCCACGCGGTATCAGGGAGTGGTCGAGTCGCACGATCTCATCCTCGATCTTGGCCACGCTGCGGGCGACGCTGGTACGTTCCTGTTCCTCCGGGGCTGGATCTATCCCACCGACGCCAGCATCAACGTCGCACTTTCGCAGCAATCTTCGATCAAGGTCGTCGCTCCTTCAATCGAGGTGCGCGACGCGAAGGGCCGATGGCGCACCGCGATCGCGAACATCAGCTTCCCCTCCGGCAAGGACAAGACGATCGTGGTGGATCTGGCCGGGAAGTTTCCGACGGCGGATCATCACGTGCGGATTCGCACGACCATGCAGATCTACTGGGATGAGGCGTTCGTCGCTCGTAATCTCGCAAACAGCTCCGTCAGGATCACGACGCTGGCGCCCGTAGCGGCCGATCTCCATTTCCGCGGCTTCTCGCGCATGTACCGCAAGGGCGGTCGGTATGGGCCGTATTGGCTCGCCTACGACGAAGTGACGACGGAGTCACCCTGGCGACCAATCGAGGGCGCCTTCACGCGTTTCGGCGACGTGCTGCCGCTGCTGCGGAATCCTGACGACATGTACGTGATCATGGCCCCCGGGGATGAGGCGACCATTCAGTTCGACGCCAGCTCGGGGAGCTCGCTCCCGCCGGGGTGGAAGCGCGACTTCCTGCTCTACACCGACGGCTGGCTCAAGGACTCCGATCTGAACACGGCGTTCGGCACGACGGTCGCTCCGCTACCCTTCCATCAGATCGAGTCGTATCCGTACGCGGCGGCGGAAAAGTATCCGACGGACGCGGCGCACCAGAACTATCTGCGCCAGTACAACACCCGCCACGTGGGCCGGCGTTGATGACCGGCTCACCTGCCGCCGCTGAGGGCCGGCTCAGCGTGCTCTCGCTCGGCGAGCGGAGAGCAGGCTGTTCAGCTCGCGGTAGCGCGTCGCCATGTCGCGCTTCGCGTCGGCTGTTCGCAGCCGCTGCACGAGCGTGCGTAGCTCTCCGCAACGTTGGTTCTCGGCAACGAGTGCCGCTGTACCCCGCCTGGTATCGCCTTCACCGGGCGGCTGCACGGATGGAGTAACGCTCTCGGCGGGCGCGACGGCGCGCGCGAATTGCTGTTCCGCGAGTGCGGTGTTGCCGTTCTTCCACTCCACGTATCCGGCATAGAACCGCGCGAGGTCGTTGCCGGCGTGTGTAACGAGCACCGCCTCGAAATGGCGTTTGGCGGCAGCGAGATCACCGCGCAACAGCGCGACTTCGCCGAGCCGGACGAGCGGCCCGGTTTCCTCCTTGTTGATCTCGTGGGCACGCGCGAAGTGCTGCTCGGCGGAGTCAAGCTGGAAGGGCGCCCCCGTTTCGAGGCAGAGGTACAGCGAGCCTAGCTCCGAGTGTGCGCGCGCGCTCGAGGGGTTGACCGCGACGAGCGTCCTCCAGGCGCGGGCTGCTCCGGCAAAATCGCCGAGGTCGAGCCGCATACTGCCGTAGTAGTACAGAACATCCTCGTGGCTCGGATTGAGCTCGAGAGCCCGCGCGTACGCCTCCGATGCGCGCTGCGTCATGCGCGCCACTCGAAGCGCGGTGGCCTCGCGATAATGGTTCCAGAAATCCCGCACTTGCATGCGATCGACCCCCGCCGTCTCGCTCTCGGTGATGAGAAGGCGCTGGTTCGGGGACACACCGGTGCGCACGACACGCGCGCCGGCCGGCCAGAGCACCTCGACGGTGTCGGCTCGCGTTGCGGCTCCGAGTCCGAACGTCTCGATGAGACTGTTTTGCGACAGATATGAGCTTTGCGCCCCGATCTGCCGGGTCTGAGTCGTGTCGCCCACGACCACGCGAACGGTGGCGCCCAGTCCCTGCCGGTTGGACTTCGTGCCACGCAGCTCGACCTGGAGCCAGTGGTTGCGATTGCCTCCGTCGTTGCGTAGCAGGATACCGGGTCCGCCGTGGTTCACGATGAAGACGTCTTCGTCGCCGTCATTGTCGTAGTCGGCAAAGGCGGCGCCGCGCCCCACGAATTGTTTTCCGAACGTCGCGCCTGCCACGCGTGACACATCGAAGAATCCGGCTCGGCGCCCCTGGTTCCAGAACAGCTGGTTGCGCATCGGCACCAGACGCGTGGAATCGCTCTTGTCCTGTAGTGTGCTGCCATTCGCGATGAAAAGGTCTACCTTGCCGTCGTTGTCGTAGTCGATGAACGACGTCGCCCAACCGACGAAGTCGAGCGAGCTCTGTCCGAGGCCGACGCGGTCCGCCTCGTCCATGAAAGTCAGCCTGGAGACGTCACCACCCGTGAGCCGCTTCTTTGACTCGCTGAGCTGGTTCGTGTACAGTGCGTTCTCCTGCGCGAGCCAATGGGTCAGAAAGAGATCCTGCGCCCCATCATTGTCCCAATCCCCGACCGCGATCCCCATGGAACCACGGTAGTCCGAGACGCGTGCCGAGTGACTCATGTCGCTGAACTTGCCGTTGCCAAGGTTGCGGAAGAACGCGTTGTCTGACTGATCGTTGGCCACGTAGAGATCGAGCCAGCCATCGCCGTCGAAATCCGCCCACGCGGCTGACAGACCACGCCCGCTGACGTCGGCGACGCCTGCCACTGCTCCGACTTCAGTGAAGGTTCCGTTGCCATCGTTCCGGAAGAGCAGATTGCGCTCGGGAGGGAAGGACGACGGGTTGATGCTGGCGGGATTCTCGATATCGTACCGCGCCTGCGCGCTCCCGCCTTCGGGCCGGCTGTACTTCACGTACCCGGTGACGTAGAGATCGAGAAATCCGTCGCGGTCGTAATCACCCCAGGAGGCACCCGTCCAGAATCCGACTGGCGCGCCGATCCGCGACACGAGGCTGCGGTCGGTGAAGGTGCCGTTTCCGTTGTTGTGATACAGAACGTTCCGTCCGTACGCGGTGAGGACGAGGTCGGCGTGTCCGTCGTTGTCGTAGTCACCCCACGCGACTCCCATTCCCCAGCCGCGGAAGTCGATTCCCGCTTTCTCGGTCGCATCGCTGAACGTGCCGTGGTCGTTGTGGTACAGCCGTGCGCGAGCCGGCGACCGGCGGCGCTCGTCCTCGGCCATGGTGAGCGGACCGACTTCGTTCGCGACCATGAGGTCCATCCAGCCATCGTTGTCATAGTCACCCCAGGCGGCGCCGGAACCCATGTCTTCCGGCAGCTGCGACGACCGCTTTCCGCTGAAGTGCACGAACTCAATTCCCGCGGATCGAGTGACATCCGTGAAAGTGACGCGCGGATAGTTTTCCGGCAGGTCGCGCGCAAGCTCCGAGGTGATGCCCTCGCGATCCTCACCGGGCTGGTACTTCCGCTCCTGGCCGCGCCAGCGTAGCGCAGCGGTACTGGCCGCGGCGAGAAACACTAGAGCGCCGGCTGAGGCAAGAAACAACAGTCGTCTTCGCCGCGTCACTCCTGCATCCTCCTAACCGTCAGTCCGCACACGGATCGTCTTGCGATCCTCGGACAGAACGGTGATGGGAGCCGTGATTCCAGATTCCTTCCCGAACAGGAAGTTGAGGAGATACTGGTCCACCTTGCGATACATGAGCCGCGCCGTCACGTGCAGCTCGGTGACAGGGGGGTCCGGACACGCGAAGGTGAATGTTTCCTGATCCGAGAATCCCGGAAAGAGCGAACGCCTATACCGCACGCCCACCATCTCCCAGAGATTGTGCCGGTCGATGAGGTTGCCGTTTTCGTCCACCGGCTCTGCTTTGAGCATGAAGCTTCCCGGCGCGATGAAGTGCGCCGAATCCCGCTGTCCGGACTGGAAGACAACGCGGCCGGCCTGGTCGGTCACGCTGAGCTCGACCCAGGCCTGAATGATGTCGAGTGGTCCGGTCGGGAAGTCGTGCCCCACCTTGTTGTTCGTGAGCACTACCTGAATCGTGATCGGAGCGCCGGGCCGCGCGGTGGCCGGCGCCATCACTTCCACGGGGACGGCCGGGCCTGGGCGCCACTTGTCCGCGATCTCGGGAATGTCGATCTCTCCGCGCAGCCATTTCTCGGTCAAACGCGCATGCTCCTGGGCACCGGGAAGCTCGAGCGCGAGCGGAATGAACTGGTTTCCGCCGAGGAACCGATGGGTCCGGTGCTTGCCGTCGCCGGGTGAGCGGTTGTAATCGAGATCGTCGCCGCTGCCGGGATCGCTGGATGCCGCGAGCGGCATGTGGCATTCCCGGCACTCGATGGTCTTGAGTGGATCTTTTCCGTGATTCCAGCGGCTTTTGCGCCAGTTATCAAATTGGTTCTGGAGCTGTACCCACCCTACATGGTTGATCTCCTCATCGATGAACTGCTTGTGGCAGGCGGCGCAAAACTCCGCGCTCTTGAAGAGCTTGTGCTGAAGTGACCGGACGTGCTGGCGTGGATACGCACGGATGAGAAAGTCGCTCACAGCCCGGGGAACAGGGCGGTCAGTCAGCTCGAACAGGTAGCGTTCCGGCTGCGACATGACATATGCCGCATTCCCCTTCACGTCCGTTTTCTTGATTGCGTGGCAGGCGACGCATGAGACTCCTTCCTGATAACCCGCGCGACTCGTGAGATCTTCGGCGAAGATGTTCTTCGTCCCGGAGAAGAGCGAGATCGGATCGTGGCATCCCCCGCAGTAACGGGTGGATTCGGGCCCGTTCTGCTCCGCCATCACTGCCTGCACCTTTTGAAAGGCAGGGTCCATGGCGGAATAGCGATGGGCGCTCACCGCCCATTCGTCATAGATCGTCTTGTGACAACCCGCCGTGCCGCACGACTCCGAGCCGGCGAGCGATCGCGCATCGTACGCGCCCCCGCTCGCGGTGCGGGCCAGACTTGGCGCGAAGGGCCGCTCCGGACCGAACACGTAGCTGTAGTCCTTTGGGAACTGATTGTTCAGTTTCGGCGGGCGGTACACCACCGACGCCACGATAACTGGTATGAAGAGAGCACCGGTGAGCAGAACGCTGCCGTACTGGAAGCGACGTGACGCGGCGTGCAGCGTGCCACCGATTGCTCCCGCCTTCGCGCGAGCAGCCCGGACGAGCAGTGTCCCGACGTGCGGCAGCACGGATGCGATCAAGCCGAACGTCGCCCAGATGTGCGCGAGGTCCCAGCCCCGGCTGATGCGCGGTGCGAAGATCGCCTCGAAGGTAAGAACCAGCCCAGAAACGATGAGCACGATCGTGGCGAGCATCGCGAAATAGCCGGTGAGCACCACGTGCGACACTCGGATCGACCGATACAGCTTCCAGTGGCGCACCTGGTACCAGGCGAAGGGGATCACGAAGGCCAACCCGGCCAGCGTGTGAAATACCACCATCCACTGGTTGGGCACACTGAACGGCAGTAGATAGATGCCGAGGCCGGTCAGCGTCTCGAAGAGGAGCAGTCCCCCCACACAGTACAGCAGGCGTTGCCGCCATTCGTCAGCTCTGGATGTAGCGTGTCGGGAGGCGGTCATTCTGGAGCCTACGTTCGCGGTCGCGGGCCGGAAAAGCTGTCGGGGAAACGCCTACCGCGTGTCGGCAAAGGTAGCCGTTGCCGCCTCGGGGACTCGAACACGCGCACGGGAAGAGGAGTTTGTCGCGGCGATGAGGTATTGAGGCTATACTCTGCCCCGTGCTGCACCGACCCCGCCCGGCCGTTCGGCGCGCCATCATGGCCGTACCCTTTCTGGGTGCCCTGCTGCTCGCGATGCGACTCGATCGCGGGCCAAATCAGGCCGCGGCGGACGCGGCGCACCCCGGCTTCCTGCTGCGTGACGAGACCGCGGCGGCCGGCATCGCCTTCGTGCATCGCCGGCCGACCTTCGATCCAAAGATTGCGAGCATCGAGCCGCACGTCGCGGCGTTGGGAGCCTCCGTGTCCGTCGCCGATTTCGATAGCGACGGATGGCCCGATCTGTACTTCACCAACAGCCGCTTTGGCGAGCCGAGCTCGCTCTACCGCAACCGCGGGGACGGCACGTTCGAGGACGTCGCCGCAAGCGCGAGGGTGGCGGATCTCAACCGGCCGGGGGATGGAGTGTCGATGGGCGCCGTGTGGGGCGACATCGACAATGACGGCCACGAGGACCTGCTGGTATACCGCTACGGTTACCTGGCGCTGTTCCGAAACATCGATGGCCGCCGCTTCGAGGACATCACCGCCCGGGCCGGTCTGCGTCGCTGGGTGAACAGCAACGGCGCGATCTGGCTTGATTACGATCGCGACGGCCTGCTCGATCTGTACGTCACGGCGTATTTCCGCGACGTCGATCTGTGGCACCTGGCGACGACGAAGATCATGCACAACAGCTTCGAGTTCGCTACCAACGGCGGGAAGAATCTGCTGTTTCGCAATCTGAGTGGCGGCAAATTCGAGGACGTGACCGACGAGATGGGCGTCGGCAGCACGCGTTGGACGCTGGCGGCGGCGTCGGCCGACTTCAACGGCGACCGATGGCCGGACATCTATCTAGCCAACGATTATGGTCCGGAGGAGCTGTATCTGAACGACGGCGGACGGCGATTCGTTCTCACCACCGCCGGTCTCGAGAGCGAGTCCAAGAGCGGCATGTCGGTAGCGCTGGGCGATGCGTACGATCGGGGCCGGCTCGACGCGTTCGTCACCAATATCTCCGAGCGCGGCTACATCTTTCAGAACAACAATCTCCGCCTTAACGAAATGCCCGAGGCGGGCCGGTTCCGGAACGTCGCCGAAGGACAGATCGCCGACGCCGGCTGGGCGTGGGGCGCACAATTCGGTGATCTCAACAACGACGGCGCCAACGAGCTGTTCGTCGCCAACGGCTTCATCTCGGCGAATCCCCAAAAGAGCTACTGGTACTCGATGTCGAAGATCGCCGGCGCCAACGCGCGATTCTTCGAGGACGCTGCCACCTGGCCGCCGTTCGGAAACGCGAGTCTGTCCGGGTACGAGCGCTCCCGCGTGTACCTCAATCGCGGCGTCGTGGGGTGGCTGGACGTGGCGGAAAAAGTAGGCGTGGCGGACGTGTACGACGGCCGCGCAGTGGCGCTCGCCGATCTCTCGAATCGTGGCGCGGTGGACGTGATCGTCGCCAACCAGAATCAGCCGGCAGCGCTGTATCGCAACTATCCCGACAGCGCCAATCACTGGATTGCTTTCAAGCTCGTCGGCACGCGCAGCAATCGCAGCGCGATCGGCGCGGAGGTGGTGCTCGAGTCGGGAGATTTCATCCAACGACGAATCGTCGATGGCGGATCGGGATTCGCGAGCCAGAACGACCGGCGGCTGCACTTCGGGCTCGGCACGCGGGAGTGGGTCGACCGCGTCGTCATCCACTGGCCGTCGGGAGCGCAGCAGGTGTTGCGGCATCCGGCGATCGATCGCTTCCTCACCGTCACCGAGCCGCGCAGCTGACGCCATGAGTGACGTGGCTCACGCAACCGCCGCGGGCAGAAATGTCTTCGCGCGCTCGTGGGACCGCGGCAGCACCCTCGACCCGCGCTATCTCATCGCGTTTCTCATCACACTGGTGCTGGTGGCGGCGCAGCTCCGCTACCACATGTTCGGCGGCTACGACCGGCTGGTGCTAGCCCTCGCCGTGTGCCTGGCCACCGAGGCCCTGCTCTCCTGGTTTGACCGCGGCAAGGTCGTGAACCTGCTGAGCGCCTACATCAGCGGCCTCAGCCTGACGCTGCTCATCAAGCCGCAGGGCGGGGCACTCTGGCCATTCGTGTTGGGGGGCTTTCTCGCGATCTCGTCCAAGTATGTCCTGCGCTATCGCGACAACCATCTCTGGAATCCGACGAACTTCGCGATCACGGCGCTGCTGCTCGCCGCGCCGGAGCGCATCTCCGTGCTCAGCCACCAGTTCGGCAACGACGTCGCGACCAATATGCTGATCTGGCTCTTCGGGCTGGTCGTCGCCGCGCGGGTCGGCGTCCTGCACATCACGCTCACCTATGTGGCGAGCTTCCTGCTCCTGAATGGCCTGCGGGCCGCGGTGCTCGGACAAGCCATGCTGCCGGAGCTCGCGCCGATCACCGGACCGATGTATCAGCTGTTCGTCTTCTTCATGATCACCGACCCGCGCACGATCGTCCGCGGGCGGCAGCGGCAGATCGTAGTGGTGGTCTTGATCGCGCTGATGGAGACGCTGATCCGGTTTGCGTCCGACCAGGCATGGCCCCTGCCGACGGCCTTCAACGCCGCGCCGGCGTTCCTGGCGCTGGCGCTCGTCGGTCCGGTAGCGAAGTGGCTCGATCTGCGACGCCTTGTCAGGCAAACAGTGCGATGATTACCGCTGGAAAGTCTCATATCCGCCCGTGCGCGGGCACGGAATTTCTCGTATCGTTTGAGTCATGAAAGAATCCCATACTCCGCTCCGCCGTTTCGCGGCCTCGATGGCCGCCGGGATCCTGCTCGTGAGCACTGCCGTGACAGGGTCGGCCGGAGCGCAATCGACGGCGGCGCCGGCGGGCGTGGCCACGGCTCACAGCATCGTCCCGGCCCCCGCCTCCCTGACGATGAATGCAGGCGCGCCGTTCAGGCTCGACTCGACCTCGTCGATCGTCGTCGACGACGACGCCGAGGTCGCTCGGACGGCGGAGATGCTCGCGGCGCTGCTCCGTCCTTCGACCGGGTACGCCATCCCGGTGGTCCGCGGATCCGGGAAGGCCGGCACGATCGCTCTGCGTGTGAGCGCAGCCGCCACCGGCGAGGAGTACCAGCTCAGCGTAACGCGCGACTCGGTGGTCATCGCCGGGACCGCGGCGGGAATTTTCCGGGGGGTGCAGACGCTGCGACAGCTGCTGCCGCCGGCGATCGAGTCGGAGATGCTGCTCGGCGGAACGTGGACGATCCCCGCGGTCACGATCGACGACCGCCCGCGCTTCTCCTGGCGCGGCTCGATGCTCGACGTCTCGCGGCATTTCTTCACCGTCGACGAGGTCAAGCAGTTCATCGACCTGCTCGCGCTGTACAAGTTGAACGTGCTGCACCTGCACCTCTCCGACGATCAGGGGTGGCGCATCGAGATCAAGTCCAGGCCGCGGCTCGCCGCGGTGGGCGGCGCGACGCAGGTCGGCGGCGGGCCGGGCGGATTCTACACGCAGGCCGATTACGCCGAGATCGTGCGCTACGCCGGGGAGCGCTACGTCACCATTGTTCCCGAGATCGACATGCCGGGGCACACGAACGCCGCGCTCGTCGCGCATCCGGAGCTGAGCTGCAGCCGCAGAGCGCCCGCGCTGTACACCGGCACCGAAGTCGGCTGGAGCACGTTCTGTCACGACAAGGAAGAGACCTACGCCCTGATCGACGACGTGGTCCGTGAGCTCGCCGCGATCACTCCCGGGCCGTACATCCACATCGGCGGCGACGAAGTCGAAGTGCTGACGCACGACGAATACGTCCGGTTCGTCGAGCGGGTGCAGGACATCGTGGCCCGGCACGGCAAGGAGATGATCGGCTGGGAGGAGATCGCGAAGGCGCGGCTGCGCGCCACCACCCTGGTGCAGCCCTGGAAGGGCGACTCGGGCGTGCTGGCGCTCAAGTACGGCGCCAAGCTGATCATGTCGCCCGCCAAGCGCGCCTATCTCGACATGAAGTACACGAACGCCACCGAGCTCGGGCTCGCGTGGGCCGGACTCATCGAGGTCGCAGACGCCTACAACTGGGATCCCGCCACTTTTCAAGCGGGGGTGACCGAGCGCGACATCGTCGGCGTCGAAGGGCCGATCTGGAGCGAGACGCTGCGCAACATCACCGCGGTGCAGTACCTGGCGATCCCGCGACTCCCGGCTCTCGCCGAAGTCGGGTGGACGCCGCAGTCGGGGCGGCAGTGGGAGAGTTTTCGCCTGCGCATCGCGGCGCATGCTCCGCGCTGGAACTATCTCGGCGTGAATTACTACCGGTCGCCGCAGATTCCCTGGTGAGGAGATGCGCTCGCCGGCATTCGGGCAGCTTCGCAATCCTGTTGCTGGCCGGCTGTGCCCTGGGCGATCGCGACCGGCCGCTGTTCGAGCTGCTGACTCCGGAGCAGACCGGCGTCACCTTCGCGAACACCATAACCACCGACGACTCCGTAAACGTTCAGACCGACGTCTATGTGTATAACGGCGCCGGGGTAGCAGTCGGCGACATCGACAACGACGGACTGTCGGACATCTTCTTTGCCGGCAACATGGTGTCCAGTCGCCTGTACCTGAACAAGGGGGAGATGCGGTTTGAGGACGTCACCGCCCGGGCAGGCGTCGAGACGAGCCGGTGGGCCACCGGCGCCTCGATGGTGGACATCAACGACGACGGCTACCTGGACATATACGTTTCCGTTTCCGGGCCCGAATGGTCCAAACCGGAGCAGCGGTCGAATCTGTTGTTCGTCAACAACGGAGACCGCACCTTCACCGAGGCTGCCGCACAATACGCCGTCGCCGACACCGGCTTCACGACGCACGCCGCATTTCTGGATTACAACGGGGACGGGTGCATAGATCTCTTCCTCCTCAACAATTCGCCCCGGGATTTTTCGCGCAGTGAGGTGACGCGGCATCCATCAGGCCGCGGGGAGACACCCGGCAGCCACAACCAGCTGTACCGGAGCAGCTGCCGGGGAACGTTCACCAACGTGTCCGCCGAAGCCGGCATCCTGCGAACCGTCGGCTATGGCCTCGGCGTGGCCGTGTCGGACCTGAACGCGGACGGGCTGCCCGACATCTACGTCTCGAACGATGGCGCGCCCAACGACGTCCTGTACGTCAACAACGGCGATGGAACGTTCAGCGACAGGGCTGCCCGGTGGCTCAAGCACGCCAGTTATGCCGGCATGGGCGTCGACATCGCCGATTTCAACAACGACGGCTGGCCCGACATTCTCCAGGCGGACATGATGCCGCGCGACCTGAGCCGGCGCAAACGGACGAGCGGGTACATGACCTATGCGAGGCTGCTGGACTCACGCGACCGCGGATTCCGCGACGATTACTCGGTCAACACGCTGCAGCTGAATAACGGAGTGACGAGCGGCGGAGACGTCATCTTCAGCGATATTGCCCGCCTTGCGGGCGTCGCCGCCACGGATTGGAGCTGGAGTGCCCTCTTCGCGGACTTCGACAACGACGGCTACAAGGACATCTTCATCGGCAACGGCTACCCGAAGGCGGCCAATGATCTCGATTACCAGAGTGCCATTTCCTCCGTGCGCCAAACCGGGGATGGCAGCGGCTCGCGCAGAACCGGACTGGGAGTCCTGCAGCGGCTCCACGGTTACGAGGAGTCCAACTACGTCTTCCGGAACGCGGGCGACCTGACGTTTACCGACAAGACCAGCGAATGGGGGATGCAGCGCCCCAGCTTCTCGTACGGCGCGGCCTATGCCGACCTTGATAACGACGGCAGGCTGGACCTAGTGGTGAATAACATCGACGCTCCGGCATTCATCTACCGGAACGCCGGGCTCGGCGACGACGCGCATCACTATCTGCAGGTCAGGCTGCACGGAGATTCGCCGCAGCAAGGCGGGATCGGCGCCAGGCTGATTCTCACGGTGGGGGGACAAAAGCAGTACCTGTACCACTCCCCATACCGGGGCTTCATGTCCACGATGGATGGCCGCGCGCACTTCGGCCTGGGCCGTGTGCGTCGCGTTGACAGCCTGGAAGTCGAGTGGCCTGACGGGCGGTATCAACTACTGACGGGACTCGAAGTCGATCGGCTCCTGGTCGTTAGGCAGTCCGACGCGACGGAGAAGAAGCGTCCTGCCCGTCCTCATGGTCGAAACCACTTGTTCGAGCCGGTAGATCCCGGCCCGGGACTGAAGTACCGGCACCAGCTGGAAACACCGCCGGATTACAGCGTGCAGCCCCTCTTGCCGTACATGCCCTCGCGCCAGGGCCCTCCGCTAGCCGTGGGCGACGTCGACGGCGACGCCCTCGATGATGTCTTCATCGGTGGGGCCGCCGGCGTGCCCGGCAAGCTGTTCATCCAGCGCAAGGACGGCGGTTTCGTCGAATCCGCGCAGGGGCAACCCTGGGCCGCCGACGAATCGTACGAGGATTGGGGAGCCGTGTTCTTCGATGCCAACGGGGACGGCAAGCTGGACTTGTACGTGGCAAGCGGCGGCTATCACGCCGCGCCCGGCTCCCCGTCGTTGCAGGATCGCCTCTACATCAACGACGGAAGCGGCCGGTTTGCGCCAAACGATGGAGCACTGCCACCGATGTTCACGAGCACTGCGACAGTGCGAGCCGGTGATTTCAATGGGGATGGCCGGCCCGATCTATTCGTCGGTGGGCGGCTGACACCGAGAAAGTATCCCTATCCCACCAGAAGCTATGTGCTGCGCAATGACGGTGATCATTTCACCGATGTCACCGAAGACGTCGCGCCTGAGCTCGCGCATCCCGGGGGAATGATCACCGATGCCGTCTGGATCGATTTCGACGGCGACAGGCGCCTCGATCTGGTCACCGTGGGCGAGTGGATGCCGATCCACTTCTATCGCAACGACGGAAGACTGCTGCGCGAGGTGACGCGGCAAACGCGACTGCCGTCGCTGCGCGGCTGGTGGTATAGCCTGGCGGTTGGAGACTTCGACAACGACGGCCGTTCCGACCTCGTAGCCGGCAATCTGGGGCTGAACTACAGCTACACGACTTCGAACGACGGCAAATTCGGGGTGTACGCGAGCAGTTTCACCGGCAACCAAACCACGGATATCGTTCTCACGCAGCAGGTGGACGGGACGGAGTACCCTTACGCCGGCATGGCTCCGCTTGGCAGGGAGGTCTATTCGACCGCCGTGAGATTCCCGACGTATGGATCGTTCGCGCGAGCGTCGATTCGTGACCTGTTCAGCGCCGACCAGTTGCAGCAGTCGCTGCACTACGAGGCTGATACGTTTGCCAGCATCTATTTGCGCAACGAGGGCGGCGGAAGGTTCAGCTCGTCGGCGTTACCCAATCTGGCGCAAATCGCACCGATCAAGGCGATGATCGCGCACGATGTCGACGGTGACGGGCACCTCGACCTGCTCCTGGCGGGGAACCTGTACGACGCCGAGCCAAATACGCCGAGAGCCGATGCGGGCAACGGACTCTGGCTGAGGGGTGACGGCCGGGGTCGCTTCATTCCCGTGCCCGCGAGCGAAAGCGGCTTTCTGGCTCCTCTCAACGTCGCACAGCTGCGTCTCATCGGCACGGCGACCGGCAAGGCGGTGCTCGTAGCGAACACTGGCGATTCGCTGCAGGCTTTTACGATCAGGAAACGCTGACAGGGAAGCAGCAAAAAAACGGGGCGACTGAATGTCGCCCCGTTTTTTTTTCCGTGCGTTCGGTTACCCGAGTCCGCTTACCAACCCGGATTTTGGGTTAGCCTGTTCTCACTCCCGACCTTGCTCAGTTCGATCTGAATGTTGGGAATCGGATACAAAGCGTGGCGGGCCGTAAAAGCTTCGGCGTTTGCAAGGTAGAGCCTGCGGGTGTCTTCGCGGCCCCCGCCCATGCCCGTGAGGTATCCGTTGAGCGCAGTAGCGGCGATCCCCCAGCGGCGCAGATCAAAGAGCCGTTGCCCTTCCATCGCCAGCTCGAGCCTGCGTTCTGCTCGAACCGCCTCACGGCCGTAGGCCTGACTCGGAAACGTCGTGGGATACTGGTTGACTCGATAAACTGCCCAGGTGATCGATGGCGAATTGATCGGCACCGCTATGGTCGCGCGATCTGTGCCAGGGCCCTGAGCCGTCTGCCCAGCCCGTGCTCTCACGAGATTGACCATCGCCGTGGCGCCGGAGAGATCGCCGGTTTCAACCATCGCATCCGCCAGGAGCAACAGCATGTCGGCATAACGGAAAAGGTGAATGTTCACTGAATTCTGCTGCGTCGGCGCCCAACCCCCGGCTAGCTGCTCAGCGCCGCTGGTATTTTCATGGATGTTTTTCTTGGCAGCGTAGGGACCACCGTTTGCCACGTCCCTGGCATAAGCTGCCACCGTGTAGAGTCCCCAATCCTTGAGTGGCACGCCCTCCCGACCGACTGTCCAGTCCAGACGCGGATCCACCGGGGCAGTGTTCGCCGACGTGAAATTCGCATCGTTCGCGTTCCAGTTGTCCGGATCCGACAACGCCAAGGGAAGCCCGCCGGCATCAACCCGGAAAAAGTTGACCAGGTTCTGCGTCGGCTGGTTGAAACCGCAGCAACCGAAGTGGCCACCGTTCGGAAAATTCAGCCGTTCTCCAAAGTTGGCATTATTCCCGTCGGGCTCACCGTCATTCGCTGACGCCTGGTAGGCAAGTATCGTCTCCCGCCCATTGGCGAAATCCGAAAAGCCGGTCCAGACACGGTCATAGCTCTGCTCGAGCGCATAAGGTCCGGTGTCTCTGACGTCCTTCAGCGTCGTCACGGCCGCGGCAAATTGGCCCGCATAGACCTGAACCCGCCCTTTGTAGGCTTTGGCGGCCCATGAGGTCGCCCGTCCCTTCTCCCCGTTGCGCGGGGTCGGCGGCAGCAGCTCGATGGCTGCATCGAGGTCCGCCAGGAGGTCTGCAACGACCTGGTCGCTCGTCTCATTCGCCTTGCGAAAATCCGTATCATCTTCGTGGTAGTACGGGATGTTCCCCCACATCCGGTATGCCTCGAAGTGGTAATGGGCTCTGAGGAACAAGGCCTCTCCCTCGATGCTGCTAGCCTCCGCGGCGGTAAACTCTCCCGGACTCGAGGCTACCACACTCTTGACGAGGCGTAGCGCCGCGTTGCTTCGGACCACTCCTTCATAGAGGTGCGACCACTTTTGATTCAGGTAGTCCTCGGCTTTGGCCGATCCCCAGTGGTAACCCTCGATGTCATTGATGGGTGGCTGATCGCTCCCGGTGGACCCTTTGTAGGACTCGTCGCTGGCAACAGTAGACCAGACCCAGTTGCTGGCGGCGCATCCCCAGGCACCACTGGTATTCGTGCAGTCCAGAGGTCGATACGCTCCAATGAGCGTGCCTTCAACTCCCGCTCGATTAGCGAGCGTCCCTTCATCCAAAGTCCCTTGCGGAGTGGCGCTATCAGTCAAGAAGTCGCTGCAACCGTAGATGGTGCCGGTCGCGAGAGCCAGAAGCGCCATTCCGACGAGGAGTGGGTGTTTCGATACGATTTTCATCGTCTATGCATCCCTTGAAAGAGGCGGGTGGCTAGAACGTGGTGACGACGCCAATGCTGAAAACTCTGTTGCTGGGATACGATCCACGATCGACGCCCCGATACTGATCACGAACGTCGCCGGCGGCCCCGAAGACGTTCGCCGTGGGGAGCGCCGGATCGAGGCCCTCGTAACCGGTAAAGGTGAACAGGTTCTCTCCCTGGAGATAAACCCGGGAGCCCGCCGGTAACCAGCGCGCGAACGACGAGGGAACCGTGTACCCGAGCTGCACGTTGCGCAGCCTGACGTACGACCCGTCCGCAACGTAGAAATCGCTGATCGCGGAGCTGAAGGAGTCGTTCCGGTCGATGCGGGGATACTTGGCGTTCGGGTTTTCGGGCGTCCACGAATTCTTGAGCAGGTCCTTTCGGACATTCGTCTCGAACTCGCGGAACACGTAGAATTCCTTCTGATTCTCGAAGATGTCGCTCCCGAACGTCCCGAAGAGAGTCGCGTTCAGGTCCCAATTTCCCCGTCGCAGCCCCAGATCCAGGCCGGCCGTGAAATCCGGATGGGGATTCCCGATAATGGTTCGGTCCGCCGCATTCACGATCCCGTCGCCGTTTACATCCTTGAACTTGAACCGGCCGGGAGCGGCCCCGTCCTGACAGGGAGGAGTCGCGCATACCAGGGTGACCGGATCCGCGGTGTGGGCGTCCGCCTCGGCCTGGGTCTGGAAATAGCCGTCCGTCACGAGGCCATAGAACGAGCCGATCGGATGACCGACCTGGTTGATGACCTGATTGCCGAAGCGCGTCGATATCGGACCGTAGAAGAAGTCCTGGACTCCGTCGATCGAGACGATCTCGTTCTTGTAGTGGCTGCCGTTGAAGGAGACGCTCCATGACGCGGCCTGATGTCCGATGGAGAAGTCGACGCCCGTGTTTTTCATCTCCCCGATATTGACGATCGGGGGAGCGGCGACGCCGGCCGTCGCCGGGAGTCGCGGGTCGAACAGCAGGTTGCTGGTCGCCCGCCGATACACGTCGACGATGAAATTGACCTTGCCTTCGAAAAGGACCATGTCGGCGCCCACGTTCGTGGACTTGTTCTCTTCCCACTTCAGATTGGGATTGCCCAACGACGTTTGGCGGAATCCCCCTACGATCGTGCTGTTTGATCCTGCCACGTCGTAGTAGGTATCTCCCCGGCTGCCGCCGAATTGAGCGACGATACGTCCGGAGGGTATGAGCTGGTTTCCGGTGACGCCCCAGCCAAACCGCAACATGACGTCCGAGAAGATTCTGCTGTTCGCCAGGAAGGGCTCGTTGGATATTCTCCAACCCAGGCCCGCTGCCGGGAAAGTTCCCCACTGGTTGCCGGGCGCCAGCCGGGAGGAGCCGTCTCTCCGCAGCGTAAAGCTCGCGACGTATTTGTCGGCGAAGTTGTAGTCGGCCTTTCCAAAAACGGACAACAAGGCATTCCGGCCACCGGTCGTGAAGACGTTCTTGGTGCTGGCCTGGCCCAGCGCGTCCTGGATGTATCTGGAATCCGGGCTGGTGTTCAGGAGGTTGCCAATTGATGCCTCGATGTACCGGTTGTTGCCTCTATTCGCTTCCTGTCCGACCAACAGATCGAAGTTGTGCCGGGAAAGCGCCTTGACATACCTCAGCGTATTGGTCCAGGTCCAATCGTTGAAGTCGTTCCTGTTCTCGCCCGCGCCATTGCCGAACGTCGCCTCGGCGACCTCGGGAGAGGCCGGAGTGAAGGTGAGGCTGGTTCTCTGTGCCACGTTGAATCCGAGCCTGCTCTTGAATGAGAACTGTGGGCTTACGTCCAGGCCGGCGAACACGTTGCCGAAGACCTGGTTGTTTTTGGTTGTGTTGTTCCTTGCAGCCGACGCAAACTTGAGGGGATTGCCCTGGTTGCCCAGGGTTTTGGCCTTTCCGCCGGCGAAATTGCCGTTTATGTCGTATATCGGGATGACGGGCTGCTGCAGAATGTTCTTGCCGAGGATGCCGTCTTCGGCGTAGCCACCCGGATCGTTCGGCAGCCCGCCAACATGTCGCTCGAGAGCGAGCGAGATGTTCTCACCGAAGTTCAGCTTGCCGCGGGTGAATATGGTGTTGACGCGGACGCTCCCCCGCTTGAAGTGATTGAACTTCGCGGTGCCGCCCTGATCGAAGTAATTGAAGGAGACACGGTATGCGTTGTCCTCACCGCCCCCCGCGACATCCAGGTTGTAATCCGACACCATCGCCGAACCGAAGACGGCGTCCCACCAGTTGGTGCCCTGGCTGCCGGGCATGATCAACGTATTGGGATAGGAATACGCAGCCTGATTCACGGCGGTCGGCCGTCCAAACGCGTCGAACGAGGTGACGACGCCCGTGCAGGCGGACGTCGCAGGGCAGTTGTTCGGCCAGATGAAAGCAGGGACCGACGGGTTGTTGGGGTCCCCGTAGATGTTGGTCGGGACCGCCTCTCCGGCGTTCTCGTAGCTTGCCTTCATTACCTGGAAGTAGTCCAGCGAGTTGGTAATGAGTATGTCGTCATAGCCGCGTACCGGAGTCGCCATCCCGGTTCTCGCCCGAAATGTGACCTGGGGTGGTCCGGCGACGCCCTTCTTCGTGGTCTCGATGAGAATCACACCGTTACTGGCGCGCGCACCGAAAATCGAGGCCGACGACGCATCCTTCAGGACCTGGATCGACGTGATGTCATTGGGGTTCAGAAAATTGAGATAGGATTCCTGAACCGGAGTTCCATCAATGACATAAAGAGGATCGTTGTTCTGGAAGGAACTGATGCCGCGGATTCTGACGGTGCTGCGTGCGCCGGGCGAACCGCTCGCAACAACCGTTATGCCGGGTACGGCGGCGTCCAGCCGCTGGAGCACACTCGCGCCCGTCTGTCGGGAAGCGCTTTCAACGTTGACGCTTGAGACCGCACCGGTGATATCTGCCCGCCGCTGTTCCGTGTAGGCGGTAACCACGACCTGCTCCAGATAGGAAATGGCCTCCATCGTGACGTCGACGGTCGTCCGTCCGGCGATCGGTGTCTCGACGGCGCGCTGGCCCACGAGAGTAAAGCTCAGGGTTCCATTCGAGGGAGCCGCTATGGAGTATCTCCCGTTCGCGCCCGTAATCGCGACGACATCCGTCCCCTGTAACCGCACTCTCACTCCCTGAAGGGGGGTGCCGCCCGCGGAAGTGACGGTTCCGGAGATCGGTATCCGCTGGGCCAGCGCAGTTCCGCCGAATGCCAGTGTGAGCAGAATGGCCATCCCCACCGCGCCAAGCCGGTGAAGGTGGCTGTTCCGGAATGAGCTCCTACCCGACTGAATCTTCTCCATGATTACCCTCCAAGTAGCACGCATTCGGTGTCATCCTCCTGGTCTGCGCATGGACTGCAAGCCCTGCATGTCGATCAGCTGGCGGTACGTAATGAGCCGGACGTTGCGAGCCTGGACCGCTTCGCTGAACGTCCGTGACGTGAGCGCATCAAGCTCTCCCTGGCGATTCTTGCTCATCTTGGCGAGAGGTTGGCCGGTGTTCATATCCAGCAGCGCGCCCAGCTCGGCGTCGTCTATCCCCACGTGAGTCACCACCATGTTGAGCCGCTCCGGGAGGCGACCGATCAGCGCCACCAGGCTGTCGATCTTGTTCTCCGGGGCCGCCCGGTACTGGGGATCGTGTCTGGTCTCCCCAAAGTATCCCGACATGCCAAGACCAAACTCACCCGCTAGCCGCTCCGTGATCTCGCGAAACTCGGGGTAGCGAACCGCCGTGCCCATGTGGTAATCCATGTAGTCGATCTTCAGACCCGACCGCTGCGCCCGTTGGATTTGCGCGCGCAGCTCCAGCTCGACTTCCCTTGGGTCAGGGTGGTTGCGATACAGCGCGGCGCCGTCCGGAAAGAAGTACCCGTCGGCATCCACGAGCGTGGGAACCGCACTGCGGCCCGCCACGGGTCCCCAACGGTAGTTCTTCCACTCCGAGTTGAGCGTCAAGTGAATTCCCACCGCGACCGCGGGGTTTCGCTGCAGGATCTCCACCGTTTCCTGGTACCACGGAGTGGGGAACATGACCGACACGGAAACCGGCAGGCCGGTCGCGATGAGCCGCTCGAGAGCCAGGTTCACGCTGTGGCTCATTCCGGCATCGTCACTGCGGATAATCAGATAGACCGGGTCGGAAGCACCGGGATGGATCGGCGTGTCGGCCCGAGCGGCAACACGGGTCGGCGAGGCGGACAACAGCGAGCTACACAGCAGTAAAACAAACGCACGAAGCAGGAGCGTACGACCCTCCCTTCCGAAAGAGGAAGTCAGGTAACTCTGCCTATTTCGACCCTCGTAATCCGGGCCAGGCAACCGCGTGGCCGGTCCGGAAGATCCCCTCTATTACTGCCCCGGATTGGAGATGTCAAGAACGGTTTCGCGGACCCCCGCGCATGTTCCCGGTACTCGAACCGGATGCCCATCCGCCGTCTCGAGCCGGAATCGAAGCTGGTTCGTGCTTGCCGAGCTGCCCCCGACGAACACGGTAAAGGTTCCCGGCTCCGCTACGCGAGCCAAAGCGGCATCGTGGAACGCGAGATCCTGGACGTGGATCGCGAACACAATTGTGCGGGTCTCGCCCGGGGCCAGTCGCACCCGGCGGAATCCGCGCAGTTCTCGTACGGGACGCGTGACGCTCCCGACGTCGTCGCGAATGTAGAGCTGCACGACCTCGTCGCCTGCGACCCTGCCCGCGTTCGTGACGTCCACCTCGACGCGTAGCGTGTCTGCGGGCCGCATCGTCGTCGCGCTGGCCCGCGGAGTGCCATGGCGAAAACTGGTGTAGCTCAAGCCGTGACCGAACGGGTACAACGGAGTCCACGGCACGTCGATGTATTTCGACGTGTATTTCTCGTTGGTCGGGGGGCGGCCCGTGTTGCGGTGGCTGTAGTAGATCGGCACCTGGCCCGTCACTCGCGGGAAGGTCGCGGCCAGCTTGCCGCCGGGGTTGTAATCGCCGAACAGCACGTCCGCCGTCGCGGTCCCGTGCTCCACTCCCAAAAACCACGTCTCCACGATTGCCGGCACGTTGTCGTGCAGCCATTGAAGCGCGAGTGGCCGGCCGTTCATCAGCACCACTACGACGGGTTTTCCGGTCGCGGCAATCGCTTGCGCGAGCCGCAGCTGCGCCCCCGGAAGCTCGACGCTGGCGCGACTCGCCGCCTCCGCGCTCTGCAACGGCGACTCGCCGAGCACCAGCACGATCGCGTCAGCCTGCCTTGCGACGCGCACGGCGCCGGCGATTCCCGTGCTGTCGTCGTCCATGGGAGATGCCCCCCGCTCGTGCACCACGCGCGTCCGCGGCGAGACCGCGCGCCGGATGCCGGTGAGGACCGATACCGCGTCCGCTCCGCGGCCAAGCGCCGACCAATTGCCGATGGCGGCACCGCTGTCGGCGGCCAGCTCACCGATCACAGCCAGCGTGCCAAGGTCTTTCGAGAGGGGCAGGGTGTTGCGATCGTTCTTCAGCAGTACGATCGACGCGCGCGCCACTTCCCGCGCGGCCTCGCGATTCTCGGCGGAAAGTCCGACTCCCTGCACGTGGGCGGAGTCCCCCACGCGATACGGGTTCTGAAAGAGGCCGAGCCGGTACTTGAGCCGGAGCACGCGGCGCACCGCTTCGTCCAAAGTCTGCGGCGCCACGCTCCCGGCGCGCACGAGCGACGGCAGCTGCTTGCGGAAGATCTCGCTCACCATGTCGATGTCGACGCCCGCGTTCAGAGCGAGGGTTCCGACGCTGGCGCTGTCGCCGCCGATGCCGTGATTGAGCAGCTCGCCGATGCCGGTCCAATCGCTTACTACCGCGCCGTCGAATCCCCATTCGCCGCGCAGGATGTCGGTCAGCAGTCGCTTGTGCGCGTGCGCCGGAACGCCGTCGATCTCATTGAACGCCGCCATCAGAGTCTGGGCGCCGGCGCACACCGCCGCCTGGAAAGGCGGCAGGTAGACGTCGCGCAGCGTCCGCTCCGGTACGTCCGCGATGTTGTAATCGCGCCCACCCTCGGCTGCTCCGTACGCGGCGAAGTGCTTGGCTGTCGCGGCAATGGTGCCGGGGTTGCGGAGGCTGCTGCCCTGAAAGCCCCGCACTCGTGCGGCGGCCATTATCGCGCCCAGGTACGGGTCCTCTCCCGAGCCCTCGACGATGCGTCCCCAACGAGGATCCCGCGCGATGTCTACCATCGGCGCGAAGGTCCAGCTGATGCCTTGCGCGGCTGCTTCCGCCGCGGCGATCCGAGCCGAGCGCTGGACAGCGGCAGGATCCCAGCTGCTGGCTTCGGCGAGCGGGACGGGAAACGTCGTGCGGAACCCGTGAATGACGTCGAGCGCGAAGAGCAGCGGGATGTGCGTCCGCGACTGCTCCACGGCGATCCGCTGCAATCGCACGACCGTGTCTCTTCCCACGACGTTGAGGAAAGAGCCCACCTCGCCCCGCCTGATCTGTTCGATTCCCGCCGGAGCTCCGCCGGGTCCGGTGGGCGCTCCCAAGCCCGAGAGCTGGTTGAGCTGGCCGACCTTTTCTTCCAGCGTCATCCCCGCGAGCACAGAATCCACGAAAAGGCGCTCTCGCCGATCCTCGCCCGGCGCCGCCGTCAGGGCTGCCTGCGTGGAGGCGACCTGATTGACCGAGCAACCGAGCGTGGCAATGGCACCGAGGAAGACCAGCATTCGGGTCAATTCCGCCGGTCTCCCAGTCTCCCGCACATCGACCTTCTTACGGATCGCGATACGCGCGCACATAGTCCACCACCATTTGCTGCGGGAACGTCGTCGACGTGTCGGGATCCCCTGGCCAACCTCCGCCCACCGCGACGTTGAGCAGCAAGAAGAAAGGATGATCGAACACCCACTTCGTACCCGCCGGCAGGTCCGCCGGCGTCAGTCGATGGTAGGGGCGCCCGTCGACGTACCAGCGGACCTCGCCCGGCCGCCATGCGACCGCGAAGACGTGGAAGTCGTCCGCGTAGCCCCCTCGAGACAGCGTGTCGGCCCGGCTGATGCCGCCAGCGCCCGAATAGCCCGGGCCGTGCAACGTGCCGTACGCTACGGCCGGCTCGCGCCCGATGTGCTCCATGATATCGATCTCGCCGCTCCGGGGCCATCCGACGGAATCGATGTCCGCGCCGAGCATCCAGAAGGCGGGCCAGAGTCCCTGTCCGCGTGGAACGCGGATCCGCGCCTCGAAGCGGCCGTACGTCTGCGCGAACAGCCCCTTGGTCTTGAGCCGCGTCGACGTGTAGAGACAGCGTCCGTACCAGCATGCGTACCCGGACTCCGCCGGCTCGGCGCGGGCGGTGATCACCAGATGGCCTTCACCGTCCAGGGCGATGTTCTCGCCGCGCGTCGTGTAGAACTGCCGCTCCTGGTTGCCGAAGCCGTGTCCGCCCGTGTCAGCGACCCACCTCGACCGATCAAAAGACGCGCCCGCGGGTCCGTCGAATTCGTCGTGCCACACAGGGCTCGGCGATGGAGCCGCAACGGCGCACGCGGAAACGGTGAACCATGCGACGAAGGTCGCCATCATTTCAGTCCTTTGTTGCACCACAGCTCAGGCGTGCGGAGCCCAAGCCTTCTCGCCGGGCCGATACGGCACGCACGGATCGAAGCGGCCGGGCGATTCCTCGTAGCGCAGCGCCTGCGTGTAGCCGATCTCCGACGTGAAATAGCCGAGCAGCGCGAGCTCCTTCATCATCCGAAAGTAGTGCGGTGGGGGGTCCTCGGTTATCGCGGCGGCCGCGCCGACGTCGGCGCCCGGTGCCGCCTCCTGGCGCTGGTCGCTCAGAGCCGCCTCGGCTCGCTGCCGCTCTTCCTTCTCATCCCTGCGGGCGTCGCTCTCGGCCTTCTGCTCGCGATCGACCGCCTCGAGCAGGGCGAGCCGCTGCCGCGGCGTCGCGGTCATGAACGAGACGGTGTGCGCCTTGCGGCTCGCTTCGTCGAGCTTGCGCATGCCCTCACGGAAGACAGCCTGATCGCGCGGGCTGTAGCTGTCCGTCACCATGAGCGCCATGAACGCGCCCGTCTTCGCGGCTTTCGCGCCGGGCGTGCTCGTGGCGGGAAGAATCGTTTCCGCGACCTCGTCGAGGAACGCGATGTCCTCGGGTGTGAACAGCGCGCCGGTGACGCCACGGTCTTCGTCCCGGCAACCGGTGAGCAGCGCGCTGCCGCCGACCAGCGCAACCCCGCCGAGCAGCGCGGTTACGCGCAGGATCGCCTCGCGGCGGTCGATCATCCCGGGAGTGAGGTCACCCGCGTTTTCGTGTGCGGCCATCGGCGACTCTCCGGTCAAATGTTGCGGCGATTCAGCTCGCGCACCGCGAAATCGGCCGCGCGCGCGGTGAGCGCCATATAGGTGAGCGACGGATTCTGGCACGCGGCAGACGCCATGCAGGAACCGTCCGTAACGAAGACGTTGGGCGCGTCCCACACCTGGTTGTGCGCGTTGAGCACCGAGGTCTTCGGATCGCGCCCCATGCGCGCCGTCCCCATCTCGTGGATTCCCATGCCGGGGAAGTACTCGTTGTCGTACGTGTATACTCCCTTCGCGCCGCACTGCTCGAGCATGTCCGCCATATCCGTCATCATGTCCTTGCGCATCGACCGCTCGTTCTCGCCCGTAGCGCAGTCGATCTTCAGGACCGGCAGACCCCATTTGTCGCGCTTCGTCTCGTCGAGTGAGATCCGGTTTGCGTGATTCGGGAGCATCTCGCCGAAGGCGGTGGCACCGATTGACCAGTCTCCCGGCTGCGACAGCGAATCCTTGAAGGCGGCGCCGACACCCAGCTCGGCGACCGCTCTCGACCACCCCTGGCGTCCGGCGCTTCCCTGGTAACCGAAGCCGCGGAGATATGCGCGCTTGTCGCCGAACAGGTTCCGGTAGCGCGGGATATAGAAACCGGTGGGTCGCCTGCCGTTGTAATACCGGTCCTCCATCCCCTCGAGCTTCCCGCCCGCGCCGACGCGGAAGTGGTGGTCCATGAGATTGTGGCCCAGCTCACCGGAGCTGCTACCGAGCCCGCCGGGCCAAACGTCGGTCGCCGAGCGCATCAGCAGCCAGGTGGAGTTGAGCGTCGAGGCGCAGAGGAAGATCACGCGGGCCGAATGGTCCGTAGTCTGGTCGCTTACCGCGTCGAGGACGCGGACGCCGGTCGCGCGCTTGCGATCGCGGTCGTACAGCACCTCGGTGACGATCGCGAACGGCTTGAGCGTGAGGCGTCCGGTTTTCGCGGCCGCGGGCAGCGTGGATGACTGCGTGCTGAAGTAGGCCCCATACGGGCAGCCGAGCCAGCAGGCATCCCGGTACTGGCAGGCTGAGCGGCCGGTAAGCTCTCGCGTGAGGTTCGCGACGCGGCCAGGGATGATGCGTCGCCGTCCGTCGTACAGTTTGCTCAGCCGCCCGGCGACCAGCTCCTCGCCGCAATTCAGCGGCATCGCCGGTTGGAACTTGCCATCGGGGAGCTGCGGGAGCCCTTCGAGCGACCCCGAGATCCCGGCGTGCGGCTCGATGTGATCGTACCAGGGGGCGAGGTCGGCGTACCGGATCGGCCAGTCGGTCGCGATTCCGTCCCTCGCGTTGGCCTCAAAATCGAATTCACTCCACCGGTAGCTCTGCCGCCCCCACATGAGTGACCTACCGCCGACCTGGTACCCGCGGAACCAGTCGAACCGCTTCACTTCCGTGTACGGGTTGTCCTTGTCCGATGCCCAGAACTCGAGGTTCTTCTCGTTCAGCGGGTAGTCGCGCTTGAGGACCGGGTACGCCTCTTCCATCGCGCGGGTGCGGCCGCCGCGATGCGGGTACTGCCACGGCGCCTTGGTCGCGTTGACGTAGTCCTTGATGTGCTCCACGTTGCGGCCGCGCTCGAGCAGCAGCACGCGGAGTCCCTTTTCCGTGAGCTCCTTGGCCGCCCATCCGCCGGAGATCCCGGATCCGACGACGATCGCATCGTAGCTGGTATCCTGCATCGTGTCCTCGCTGGCGGTTGCGAATTTGCGCACGCGCCACCTTGCTCGCGTGCAACGGAAGCTGCGTAGCGGCCTGAATTCGAATATGTCGCGCGGCGCGTTCGACGGCTACATTTCCACGGGTCCCGTGATGAACTCCCCAGGTATCCCTTCCGGGCCGGACACGCGCCGCGCGTTCGTCGGCGCACTCCTGCGTGCCGCTGCCGCGCTGGCCGCCGGTGGCCTGACGGCGGGCGCGAAGTGCGCCCGCCGCGAGGCGGAAGCCGGCGGCACCGCACTGCTGCCGGCGGGCACGCGTGCGATCGGCGTGCAGCTCTACACGGTGCGCGACCTGATGGCGCGCGATCTCCCCGGCACTCTGGCGGCCCTGGCCGCGATCGGGTACACCGAGGTGGAGTTCGCCGGGTACTTCGGACAGGAGCCGGCGCAGCTACGGGCGCTTCTCGCCCGGCTCGGATTGGCGGCGCCTGGCGTGCACCAACCGCTCGATGCGCTGCGGAACACCCTCGATGCCGTGCTTGCGGCGGCCGAAATCATCGAGCACCGCTACATCGTCTGCCCGTGGCTCGCCGAGTCGGAGCGCACGGCCGACGGCTACCGGCGCCTGGCCGCGGACCTCGACCGAATCGGGAGGGCGTGCCGTGATCGCGGGTTCCAGTTGGGGTATCACAACCACGACTTCGAGTTTGACCCCGGGGTCTTCCCCGGAACGACGCCGTACGACGTGCTGCTCGCCGAGACCGATCCCGAGCTCGTGACCATGGAGCTCGATCTGTTCTGGATCACGCGCGGCGGGCGCGATCCACTCTGGTACTTCGAGCACCATCCGGGGCGCTTCCCGCTCTGGCACGTGAAGGACATGCGTGACGTCGCCGGCGCGCGGGAGATGGTGAGCGTCGGTCAAGGCGACATCGATTTCGGGCGGTTGTTCGCGGCCGGTGAGCGGGCCGGGCTCAAACATTTCTTCGTCGAGCACGACAACCCGGCCGATTCCCTCGCGAGCGTCAGAGCGAGCTACGAACATCTCAGGCGGATCCTACGCTGACGGCCCGCGCCTTTCCCTGCGGACGCGGGCGGGGCGCTTTCACCGCGCTCCTGGCGCTGTGCGGCGTGATCGTCGGTGCGGGCTGCACCCCGTCGCAACCTGAATCGGATCAGATGAGCGACGGGTGGACGGCCTTGTTCGATGGCAGCGGCCTCGATCACTGGCGCGGATACCACCGCGAGGACCTGCCGTCGGGCTGGCGTGTGGAG
The DNA here is from genome assembly GCA_040882285.1 of Gemmatimonadaceae bacterium. NCBI lineage: Bacteria > Pseudomonadati > Gemmatimonadota > Gemmatimonadia > Gemmatimonadales > Gemmatimonadaceae > Gemmatimonadaceae bacterium. Next base: position 25,986 of record JBBEBQ010000027.1, on the reverse strand, counting down.
GACAGCGTGCTCGCTTTCGTTCCGGGCGCGGACGGCGGCGACATAGTGTCACGCGACCAGTACGGTGACTTCGAGCTCACACTTGAGTGGCGCATCTCGGAAGGCGGCAACAGCGGAATATTTTACCGGGCTGCCGAACAACGTGACAACGTGTGGGAGACGGGTCCCGAGATGCAGGTGCTGGACAACGCGCGTCACGTGGATGGCCGCAGTCCGCTGACATCGGCCGGCGCCAACTATGGGCTGTACGCGCCCACGGTGGACGTGACCAGGCCGCCAGGCGAGTGGAACGAAGCCCGCATCGTCGCGCGCGGGCCGCACGTGGAGCACTGGCTCAACGGCCGGGAGCTCCTCGAGTACGAGCAGGGAAGCCCGGAGTGGCAGGAGCGGGTGCGCCAGAGCAAGTTCGCCACGATGCCGGAGTATGGGCGGCAGCTGCGCGGGCACATCGCGCTGCAGGATCACGGCGACCGCGTGTGGTACCGCAACATCCGCATCCGGCGGCTCGGTGAGCCGGCGGCCGACACCGCTCCCTGACGCCTCAGCAATTTGATTCTTCGGATCAGCGCGGATCGATTCGCGTTGGCCTGATCGGGTACGGGCTCGCGGGCGCCGTCTTTCATGCTCCGTTGATCGCGGCGACCCAGGGACTGCGCCTCGCCGCAGTGGTGACCGGGAATGCCGAACGGCGGGAAGCAGCGCGGCGCTCGCACCCGGGGGCCGGCCTCTTCGGCACTCCGGCACAACTTTGGGAGCATGCCGCGGACCTCGACCTGGTCGTCGTCGCCTCGCCGAATCGTACGCACGTGCCCCTGGCGCTGGCCGCGCTCGCCGCCGGACTGCACGTCGTCGTCGACAAGCCGCTCGCTCCGACGGCCGCCGAAGGCCGGCGGCTCACCAATGAAGCTCGCGAGCAGCGACTCATGCTCACCGTATTTCATAACCGGCGGTGGGACGGCGACTTCCTCACACTACGCCGGCTGCTGCGCGAAGGCGCGCTCGGCGAGCCCCTCCGGTTCGAGTCGCGGTTCGAGCGCTGGCGTTCCGTTCCCAAACCGGGGTGGCGCGAGCTCGGCGCGCCGGAGGAAGCGGGGGGGCTCCTCTACGATTTAGGCTGCCACCTCATCGACCAGGCACTCGTTCTCTTCGGCCCCGGGAGTCATGTCTATGCCGAGTTGGATCGCCGCCGATCATCGGTCGAAGTCGACGACGACAGCTTCGTGGCGCTGACCCACGCCTCTGGTGTGCGCTCTCATCTGTTCATGAGCGCCGTTGCCGCTCAAGGCGGCCCGCGCATTCGCCTCCTCGGCAGCCGGGCGGCATACGTCAAGCATGGGCTCGACGTTCAGGAAGCCATGCTCCGAAGGGATTGGCGGTTTGATCCCACCGGGTCGACGCAGGAGCTCCGCGACAGCAGCGGACAGTTGGGAAGCGGCGATGCGGTCGTTACGATCCCGACCGAGACAGGAGCGTATCACCGGTTCTATGAGGGAGTTGTCGCGTCACTCCGCGACGGCGGGCCGCCGCCGGTGGATCCTGCTGACGCGGTTGCCGGACTGGAGATAATAGAGGCAGCCCGGCGCTCCGCAGCCGAACGACGCGTTATCACTGTTTCGGGAGGATCGACGTCGTGAAGCGTGCCGCCGGTCGGCTTGTGGTCGCTTCGCGCTCCGCGCAGCATCTTTTTGCCACCCACTATCACACCGGACCCAACTGATGAAGCCGATGTTCCTTACTGAAGTCGAGCAGGCGGAGCCGAAGGGCGCTTACTCCGGCACGATCGCTGAAATGCGGGCGGCAGGTCTCCCCGTGCCGCAGATCATGCACCTGTTTGCGTTCAAGCCGGACCGCACGGAACATCTTTCCGCGTTTACTCAAGGCGTGATGCGCGGTCCCTCTCCTCTCGCACCGGGATTTAGGGAGCTGATCGCGGCATTCACCTCGCGCCGGAACGATTGCCTCTTCTGAATCGGCTCACATGCCGCGGTCGCGGCGACGCTGCTCGAGGATCGCGCGATGGTGGAGGCCGTGCTCGATGATTTCCGGACCGCGCCGATAAGCGCGCGGGAGAAGGCTATGTTCGCTTTTCTGGAGAAGATGAATCGGGAATCCAGTCGCCTTGAGAAGGAGGACGTGCAGGCGGTGGTGGCGGCGGGGTGGACCGAGGAAGCAGTGTACGATGCGATCACCGTGTGCTCTCTGTTCAACTTCTACAACAAGTGGATCGACGCGACCGGCGTGAGCGACATGCCGGCTGCAGCTTATGAGGCATCCGGCCAGCGCCTGGCCGCGTTCGGTTACGTCCCCCAACCTCCTCCTGCGGGCTAAGCGCGTGGCGCCGTCGCCGTAGGCGATCGGTGTCTATCTCACCCGCGGTGCCGGTGTGCTGGCGCCGCCCTGATGGAGGGTGAGCGTCGTTGCCCTCCCATCCGGGCCGCGCGTGAAGGCGACCTGCGCCTCCACCACTCGCAGAAAGAAGCTGTCCTCCGATTCGGCGTACAGCGGGAATCGCGGCTGACCGGTGGCCTGGAGATACATCTGCGAGCCTTCGCGCGTGATGGTGATGTGGAACTCGGGCGTGAGGGCGTATTCGCCCACCAGTCCCTCGAGTGAGGTCTCGGGGAGCGTCACCGCCACCCGCTCGCGGACCACCGGATACGCGTCGTCCAGCAGATGCCGCCCGATATCGGTGACGTCGGCCGCCGAAGCGGACAGCACGATCACCGCCACCCGCCGTACGGGATCGAACGCGGCGTAAGAGCGGTGCCCACCCGTGCCACCGTCGTGAAAGAACATCTTCGCCCCGCCCGTGATCGTGGCCCGTATCCAGGCGAGTCCGGCGTCGGCTCCCGCGCCCACCTCGCGCCTGGGCTCGTGCGCCAGCCGCAGCGCCGCCGCGAGCGGCCGCTTCGACGCGGAGTCCACGTCCGCGGCGATGTTGGCCGTCAGATATCGGAGCATGTCCCCCGCGGTCGATCGCAGCGCGCCCGCGCCCTGCAGCGACGCGAGATCCCAAACAGGCATCACTTGCCCGCCCGCGTTGTGTCCGGCGGCGAGCCGCGCGCTGTCCGCCGGCGTCAGCGTGATCCTGGTGTCCGTCATCCCGAGCGGGCCGAGCACCCGGGTCCGCACCAGCGTCTCGTAGTCCGTTCCCGCGCGGAGCGTAAGCGCGTGGCCCAGCAGGCCCGCGCCGAGATTCGAATACTCGAAGCGATCGCCGGGCGCCCGCCTGAGCTCGTGCGCCGCGAGAAACGCGTACAGCTTGTCGGCCGTGTAATCGACGTACGGGTTGGCGATGTCGCGCGGCGAGAGGTTGCTCGGCAGGCGCGGGAGTCCGGAGAAGTGCGTCGCGAGATCGACCAGAGTGATCTGGCGATCGCCGCTCGCGGGCACGCGTGTGCCCGCGGGCAGGTACTTCGCGACGGGGTCGTCCAGCGCGACTTCACCGCGCACAACCATGTCGGCGAGGATGGCGCTGGTGAAGGTCTTCGTGATCGAGCCGATCTCGAACAACGTCGCGCTGTCGACCTCGGTCGCTCCCGGCAATCCCGTGCCGTGGCTGACGAAGCGCGTGCCGGCTGCATCCAGAACTCCGACGACGATGCCCGGCGTTTTTCCGGATTCGACTCGTTGCCGCAGGATCGCCGCGATCGCCGAGTCCGGCAGCAGCGAGACGGTGGAGCGAACCACCGCGTCCGCGGGCTGCGCGGGGCGTCCGGCGGTCGCCGAAGCGCACGCGCCCGGAAGGAGGCAGCTGACGGCGAGAGCAAGCGAGCGGGCGATCGGTCGCACGCTCATTTCCGGAAAAGCCAGACGAGCGCGGTGAGAGGCACGACCGGGAGAATGCGCGCGGGCTGCAGCAGGAAACGAGGAATCAAACGCGCCCGAAGGGACTCGAACCCCTAACCTTCTGATCCGTAGTCAGATGCTCTATCCAATTGAGCTACGGGCGCTGAGAAAAACCGTGACTAGTGACTAGTGACTAGTGGCTAGTCACTCGATGGGCGGTACAAGACTCGAACTTGTGACCTCCACGATGTCAACGTGGCGCTCTAACCAACTGAGCTAACCGCCCTACATCCATCGACAGAAACGGCCGCCCGCGGCGGCCGTTTCCCCTTCCGCAGTTACTAATCACCAGTCACTAGTCACTAGCCACCGCCCTTCAGAGCGGGAAACGGGACTCGAACCCGCGACCCCAACCTTGGCAAGGTTGTGCTCTACCAACTGAGCTATTCCCGCGTCGCACCAACGAACTCGTAACATATCAGCGGCCGCTGCCCAAAAAAATGGAGGCGAGGGGAATCGAACCCCTGACCTCTTGAATGCCATTCAAGCGCTCTCCCAACTGAGCTACGCCCCCCGACAGCGGCACCCACCGTAAGTCGTTAACACACGTCCGTTTGGGAACCTTGAAGGATATTCAGACGTAGTAAGGAAGTCAACGAATTGGGTCTAGCGGGATTCCATCCGGCAGGTATTTTGCAGCCGTTTGGTAATGCCCGAAATGAGGCGGTCCTGCTTCGCGCGCTGATCAGGTGCAGTAGTTGCGGCAGCGCGAGGGAGTATTACGGCCGAGCGTCGGGTTTCGCAGATTCAATCGCGGGGCGGGAAATCCCTCTCCGAGCAGTCTATCCGAGGAAATATTCGAAATGGCGGAAGTGAAGCGGCGGCGCAGGACTACCACACCGGCAGGGATCGGGACCACCGAGCCGGACAGGGACATCCTCGACCAGTATCTATACGAAGTGAGCACTTATCCCCTTCTCAAGGGGACGGAGGAGCTCGATCTCGCGCGCCTGATCCGCGCGGGGGATCAGGACGCCCTCCAGGAGCTGGTCAAGCGCAACCTGCGCTTCGTCATCTCCGTGGCGAAGAAGTACCAGAATCGCGGCCTTCCGCTCATCGACCTGATCGGTGAAGGGAACGTCGGGCTGCTCACGGCCGCCCGGAAGTTCGATCCCGACCAGGGCGTCAAGTTCATCTCGTACGCGGTGTGGTGGATCCGGCAGGCCATCCTGTCGTCGCTGGCGCGCCAGGGACGGACGGTGCGCGTGCCGCTCAACCGCACGGCGGACCTGTCGCGCATCATCAAGGCGTCGGAGATCCTCCGGCAGAAGATGCGCCGCGAGCCCACGCCCAACGAGCTGGCGCAGCTCACCGGCCTGTCGGTGGACGTGGTCCAGTCGCTCGCCGCGCTCAACACGGGCGACGTCCGGCTCGACGCGCCTATGGACCCGGAAGGCGATCGCTCGCTCATCGAGCGGTTCGTCGCCGACGAGATGCCGGACACCGAGGAAGAGGCGATGAGCCGCTTCCTGAACGACGAGATCGAGACGGCGCTCTCCACGCTCCCCCCGCGGGACGCGAAGGTGCTGCGGCTCTACTTCGGCCTGGAAGGCGGACGCGAGCACACGCTCGAGGAGATCGGCTCGATGCTGGGCGTTACGCGCGAGCGCGTGCGGCAGCTGCGGGATCGCGCGCTGAAGCGGCTGCGCGAGGGTGAGGTCGGGCGGGCGCTCGGCAGCTTTGCTGCCTGAGCGGGTGACTAGTGACTAGTGACTAGTGGCTAGTGACTAGTCACTGCTAACTGCTGGAATCGAAGGGGCGAGCCGAAATGCTCGCCCCTTCTTTTTTTACGCCAGCGAGAGGTAGCCACCCTACCGCCCCGAAGCCAGTTTTGTGATAGTAGTTGTAGTTCACCAGTCACCAGTCACTAGTCACTAGTCACCGCTTCTAAGTCACCGCCTTGATCCGTCTCGTCGACGTCCACAAATCCTTCGGCACCAAGCACGTCCTGCGCGGCTTCTCGCTCGACGTCTCCGAGGGCGAGACCATGGTGGTCATCGGTGGGTCGGGCACCGGGAAGTCGGTCGCCATCAAGCACATCGTCGGCCTGCTCGATCCCGATGAGGGGACGGTCTTCGTCGACGGCCAGGAGGTGCCGGAGCTCTCCCGCAACGAGGTGTACGAGCTGCGAGCGCACATCGGCTACGTCTTCCAGTTCGCGGCGTTGTTCGACTCGCTGACCGTCGCGCAGAACGTCGCCATGGGGCTGAAGCAGCTCCGGCACCTCAATCCCGGAGAGGTCAGCGGCCGCGTGAGCGAGGCGCTCGCGCTCGTGGACCTGCCCGACATCGAGGACCGGTACCCCGCCGAGCTGAGCGGGGGGATGCGGAAGCGCGTGGGAATCGCGCGCGCCATCGCGCGAAAGCCGAAATACATGCTGTACGACGAGCCGACCACGGGCCTCGATCCCGTGACGGCGTCCGTGATCGATCAGCTCATGATCCGGCTGCGCGAGCGGCTGGCCGTCACGAGCCTCGTCATCACGCACGACATGAAGAGCGCCTACGCCGTCGGCTCGCGCATCGCGCTGCTGCACCAGGGACGGATCCGGCAGGTCGGCACCGTCGAGGAGATACAGCAGAGCACCGATCCGATCGTTCGGCAGTTCATCGAGGGCAGGCCGGCTCCCGACGCGGCGCAGCTCGGCGTCTAATGCTTCCTCCCGCGGTCCTTGCACCGACGATCGTCGTGTACGCCGTGCGCGACCGGGCCCGCGCGCTGGTACGGTCGGCGTTTCCGAAAAGGCGCACGCACGCGATCGTCGTGCGCACGCCGGGCGAGATGGAGAGCGCCTTCCGCCAGAACCTCGTCGACGCCGCGCTCGTGGATCTCGGATCGGGCACGGAAGACTCGTGGAAGGTGGCCGGACTCTCGCTCGAGTACCCGAGCGCGCCTTTCTTCGGCATGCTGCCGCTGCGATCGGCCGACGGGCCCGCGCTCGCGCGCGCGGCGGCGCTCGAGTTCGCGGACGTGCTGGTCGAGGGCGTGGACGACCCGGTGGCACGCGAGCTCGTGTATCCCCGGACGTTCACGGCGCGGTTCGCCGGGGCTCTGTCGAATCCGCCGCCGTCCGTTGGACTCACCGACGAGCGCCAGCACGCCGTCTGGCGGATCATCGTGGGGCAGGCGGGACGTCCCGTGCGCACCGGAGCAATAGCCGACGCGATGGGGCTCAGCCGCGAGCATTTGAGCCGGGTGTTCGCGAGCGCCGGCGCGCCCAACCTCAAGCGCGTGATCGATCTCGTGCGGCTGATAGCCGCCGCGGAGCTGGCGAAGAACCCCGGCTACGACGTGCGCGACGTCGCCGCGGTGCTCGGCTTCGCGTCGTCGTCGCACCTGTCGAGCACCTCGCAGCGGATCGTGGGCTCGCGGCCCGCGTCGTTGTCCCGCTTACGCACAGTAGATCTCGTCGAGCGCTTTTCGCAGGGGCGAGGACGAAGTCGCCGGTGAGATCCGGCGGGCGCCCTCCTCAACCTCGGCGGCCTTCTGCCGCTCGATGAACGTGAGAAAGCCGGCCAGCAGACGCGTCACGGTCGCGGCGCGTGTCGCGAGCGCGGCCAGCGAGTCCTGCGGGAGCGCGGCGGAATGCCGCGCGATGGCGAGCTGAGTCTCGAAAGTCGTGAGCGAGCGGCGCGCCTGCTCGAACACGCGCTGCTGATCGAGCGCGTCGCCGCGGCCGTACCCGTCGGCGATCCCCGTGGCGAGCATCGTGGCGCTTTGGACGAGCGCTTCCACGAACCAGGAGCACTCCCTGCGGCCGTGCTGCCGGGCGACGCGCAGCGTCTCGCCGCCGAGCGCGACGGCCTCCTGCCACAGCTTGAGATCCTTTACGCCCGTCGCCATCCCCCAGGGTCGGTACGGACCGTGCCGTATGCGGCATCGAAAAACCGCCGGCGAGTGTTTCCCGCCGCCACAACGAGGTGCACCTGATGGCTCGCTATCCCGGCTGGATCGGTCTCTCCCTCGCTCTTGGATCTCTCGCCTGCTCCGCGCGCGGCCCCGTCGCGCCGCTGCCGGAGCCCACTCCGCGCCTGCCGGAGGTCGAACGGGACGTCCGGATCGGAGTCGTGCAGGCGGCGGACAGCGTCATGGTGGGAAGCACCGGGGCTTTCACGGTAACGGAGCGCGGCACCAACCGCGTGCTGGCGTCGGGCTCGAACGCGGCCGCGACCGTGACGCGCGCCGGAGGGGGAGCGGGATATCTGGTCAGGCTCGGCAACGCCACGGCGGAATCCGCCAATCCCGTGCGCGTGACTTCCGCGGCCGGCGTGACGATCAACGGTCAGCAGTACCGCGGGAGCGCGGAAGTCGGCGTCAACTCCGCGGGGACGCTGGCGGGGGTCAACGAAGTGCCGGTCGAGCAGTACCTGTACGGCGTCGTCCCGCGCGAGCTCGGCCCGAACGTTTTTCCCGAGATCGAAGCGCAGAAGGTTCAGGCGATCGCCGCGCGCACCTACACCGTGGCGTATTTCGGCCGCCGGGCGGCGGACGGCTACGACCTGCGCGCCACCGTGGACGATCAGGTGTACGGCGGACGCTCCGCGGAGCATCCCGTGTCCACCGCCGCCGTCGACGCGACGCGCGGAATCGTCATGCGCCACGGCGGCCAGCTCATCCTCGCGCGCTACTCGTCCACGTCCGGCGGGCACACCGCGAACAACGAAGAGTCGTTCGCGGAGAATCCGATCCCGTACATGCGGGGCGTGCCCGACATGCCGCCGACCGCCGGACCGACGTTCGTCGCGAGCCTCGAGGCGTTCAAGTCGGCGCCGTACAGCACCGATTTCAGAAAGCCGGCGGCGCCCTTCGATCCCGACCGTCCGCGGTACCACCGCTGGGTCGTAGAGTGGTCGCCAACCGAGCTGAGCTCGATCGTCTCGACGTTCGCGCAGCGCAACGTGGGGCTCGTGCGGGAGCTCAAGGTCATTCAGCGCGGTCCATCGGGCCGGATCATCTTCCTGGAGATCGTGACCGATTCCGGGTCGTTCCCGGCTTCAATGGGGACGATCCGCGCAGCGCTGAAATACGTGAACGCGACGGGAGGGCTGAGCAATCTGCCGAGCACGCTGTTCTTCATCGAGCCGGTGGAGCAGAACGGAGCGGCAGTGCCGGGATCGTTTCGCGTGTACGGCGGAGGGTTCGGCCACGGGACCGGAATGGCGCAGGTGGGAGCCGTGCTGATGGCGCGGGCCGGAAAGCAGTACCCGGAGATTTTGCAGCACTATTACACAGGGATCGAGCTCATCCGGGCGTACTGAAGGTCTCGGGTTTGCTCCACCCGTGCCTGCTGTCTCTCTTGCCGCGGCTAGCGTAATGCGTGGCCCGTCGTTGCGTGGAGCGTCAGGCCGTAGTCAGGACATGTAAACGGGAAAACGAAACGACGGAAAAACGGGAAACGCACTACGCTAGCCGGGGCAAAGAGATGCCGACTCGGCAAGCCTAATGGTCTTTTGGATAACTGAAAAACGCGTCCTTCCAGTTAGCTTGAATCGCCCCTGGGCTTGTGATATTTTTCACAAGCCCTCCAGGGCCCCGCCGGCAGCCCAAAAATGGCCCGGCTCTTACCACTCAGAACACAACCGTCATGCCCGCTGAAACGACACTTCGCCCCGGGGAGATCAAGGACATCCTCCTCCGTGAGATCGAGGCCGCCGACCTCCACGAGCTCGACGTAGAGGAAGTCGGCACCGTCCTCGAGGTCCGGGACGGCATCGCCCGCATCTATGGCCTCGCTAAAGCGATGGCCGGCGAGATGCTCGAGGCGACCTCGTCGGAGACCGGAGCGAAGATCGTCGGACTGGCGCTGAACCTCGAAGAGGACAACATCGGCGCGGTCATTCTCGGCGACTACCTCCAGCTCAAGGAAGGCGACGAAGTCCGCCGCACCGGCCGTGTGCTCGAGGTGCCGGTCGGACCCGAGATGATCGGCCGCGTCGTGGACGCGCTCGGGAATCCCGTGGACGATCGCGGTCCCATCGGCACGACGCACACGCGCAAGGTCGAGTCGGAGGCGCCGGGCATCATCGTGCGGCAGCCGGTCCGCGAGCCGATCCAGACGGGACTCAAGGCGATCGACTCCATGATCCCGATCGGCCGCGGCCAGCGCGAGCTGATCATCGGCGACCGCGGCACGGGCAAGACGGCGATCGCGGTGGACACCATCATCAATCAGAAGGGCACCGGCGTCATCTGCGTGTACGTCGCGATCGGCCAGAAGAAGTCGACCGTCGCGGCGGTCGTCGAAAAGCTGCGGCAGGCGGGCGCGATGGAGTTCACGATCGTCGTCGTGGCCGGCGCGTCCGACCCGGCGCCGATGCAATACATCGCTCCCTACTCCGGCTGCGCGATGGCCGAATACTTCATGTACAACGAAGGGAAGCCGACGCTGTGCGTGTACGACGATCTGTCCAAGCAGGCCGCCGCGTACCGGCAGATCTCGCTGGTTCTGCGCCGCCCGCCGGGGCGCGAAGCGTACCCCGGCGACGTGTTCTATCTGCACTCGCGGCTGCTCGAGCGCGCGGCGAAGCTGCGCGAGGATCCGGGCGTCGTCGACAAGAACATCCTGAAGCCGGGTGGATCGCTCACCGCGCTGCCGATCATCGAGACGCAGGCCGGTGACGTGTCCGCGTACATCCCGACCAACGTGATCTCGATCACCGACGGGCAGATCTTTCTCGAGTCGGATCTCTTCTTCGCCGGCGTTCGCCCCGCGGTCAACGTCGGCATCTCGGTGTCGCGCGTCGGCGGCGCGGCGCAGATCAAGGCGATGAAGTCCGTCGCCGGCCGGCTCCGCCTGGACCTCGCGCAGTACCGCGAGCTGGAAGCGTTCTCCTCGTTCGCCTCCGATCTCGACGCCGCGACCAAGCGGCAGCTCGAGCGCGGCGCGCGCACGGTCGAGATCCTCAAGCAGCCGCAGTACCAGCCGATGCCGGTCGAGCAGCAGGTCGTGATCATCTACGCGGTGACGAACGGCTACCTGGATCAGATCGAGGTCTCCGAGGTGCGCGCGTGGGAGCGCGACTTCCTCGAGGTGATGGCCAGCCAGCACGGCGACGTCCTCGACAAGATCCGGAACGAGAAGGTCATGTCGAAGGACACCGAGGCCGCGCTCAAAGCCGCGATCGAGGCGTTCAATTCTTCGCGGACGCCGGCGAATGCCGCTGTGTAACTCGAACTGCGCTATTGGCTATTGGCTCTTGGCTTTTGGCCAACAGCTAACAGCCAACAGCCAACGGCTGCCGTTCAATGGCTAAAGGCCGCGAGCTCAAGGGCCGCATCAAGTCCGTCGAGAACACGCGCAAGATCACGCGCACGATGGAGATGGTCGCCACTTCCAAGATGAAGCGCGCGCAGGACCGCGTGCACGCCGCGCGGCCGTACGCGCTGGTGCTGCGCGAGGTCATCTCGAGCGTGTACTCGCCGGACGTGGCCGACGGGTTTCCGCTGCTGCGGCAACCGGAGAGCGTGCGACGCGCGGCGATCCTGCTCATCACGTCCAACCGCGGACTGGCGGGCGGCTTCAACGCCAACCTGATCAAGGAAGCGCGCAACCTCATCGCTCGCCTCGAAGCCGCGGGCACCGAGACGGAGCTGCACATCGTCGGCCGCAAGGGAGTCGGCTATTTCAAGTACATCGGGCGCGAGGTGAAGACGAGCCGCACCGACATCACCGACAAGCCAACTTCGGCCGATGCCGCGTCGCTGTCCGACGTGCTGATGGACGATTTTGCGGCCGGCCGGCTCGACGCCGTGTACGTCGTGTACGCCAAGTTCAACTCGGCCCTGTCCACGCCGCCAGTGTCGGAGCAGGTGCTGCCGGTGCAGCCGCCGGCGCGTGAGGAGGGGAAGCAGGGACTGCAGCGCGACTACCTGCTGTATCCCTCCGCGGACGCGATCCTCGGCGAGCTGCTCCCGCTGTACGTGCGCAACACGGTGTACCGCGCGCTGGCGGAATCGAACGCCGGCGAGCAGGGCGCGCGCCGGACGGCGATGAAGAACGCAACCGAGAACGCGAGCGAGATGATCAACGGACTTCGCAGGACATTCAACCGCGCCCGTCAGGCGCAGATCACCCAGGAAATCGCCGAGATCGTCGGCGGTGCCGCCGGTTTACAGGGATAAGAAATGGCTACTGCCGTGAAGACAGAGAAGAACGTCGGACGCGTCGTCCAGGTCATCGGTCCGGTCCTGGACGTGGAGTTCGAGCCCGAGAATCTGCCGGAGCTGTACAACGCTCTGCGGATCCAGGCCACGACCGACTACGGCCAGGTGATCGACGTCACCTCCGAGGTGCAGCAGCACATCGGCCGCAACCAGGTCCGCGCCGTGGCGATGTCGTCGACCGACTCCGTCGTCCGCGGAATGGAGGTCGTGGACACGGGTCAGGCGATCACGATCCCGGTCGGCTCCGCGGCGCTCGGCCGCATCCTCAACGTGCTCGGCAACCCGGTGGACAACGGCCCGCCGATTCCGGCCGACGTGGAGCGCTGGCCGATTCACCGCGCGGCCCCGAAGTTCTCCGCGCTCGAGCCGAAGACCGAGATATTCGAGACGGGCATCAAGGTCATCGACCTGATTGCGCCGTTCGTGAAAGGCGGAAAGATCGGATTGTTCGGCGGCGCCGGCGTCGGCAAGACCGTCATCATCATGGAGCTGATCGCCAACGTGCAGAAGGGACACGGCGGCAAGTCCGTGTTCTGCGGCGTGGGCGAGCGTACGCGCGAGGGCAACGACCTGTACCTGGAGATGCAGGAGTCGGGCGTGCTTGCCTCGACCGCGCTGATCTACGGGCAGATGAACGAGCCGCCGGGCGCGCGGCTCCGCGTCGGGCTGTCTGGTCTCACCGTCGCCGAGTATTTCCGCGACGTCGAGAACGCCGACGTGCTCGTGTTCATCGACAACATCTTCCGCTTCACGCAGGCCGGCTCGGAAGTGTCCGCGCTGCTTGGCCGGATGCCGAGCGCCGTCGGCTACCAGCCGACGCTCGCCAGCGAGATGGGCGACCTCCAGGAGCGCATCACTTCGACCAAGTCGGGCTCGATCACGTCGGTACAGGCCATCTACGTTCCGGCCGACGACATCACCGATCCCGCGCCGGCCACGGCGTTCGCGCATCTGGACGCGACCGTGGTTCTGTCGCGCGCGATCACCGAGCTCGGCATCTACCCCGCCGTCGACCCGCTGGCGTCCTCCTCGCGAATTCTGGACGCGCAGTACATCGGCGACCGGCACTACAAGGTCGCGACGGAAGTGCAGCGCATTCTGCAGCGCTATAAGGAGCTGCAGGACATCATCGCGATTCTCGGGATGGACGAGCTGTCGGAGGACGACAAGAAGATCGTCGGCCGCGCGCGCCGCCTGCAGCGCTTCATGTCGCAGCCGTTCGCGGTCGCCGAGCAGTTCACCGGCATTACGGGCCGCTACGTGAAGCTGGAGGAGACGATCTCCTCGTTCGAGCGGCTCGTCGCCGGCGAGTTCGATCAGTATCCCGAGCAGGCCTTCTTCATGGCCGGCGGGATCGAGGACGTGATCGAGAAGGCGAACCAGATGGCCAAGGCGTAGGAACGAGGCTGTTGGCTATTAGCTATTGGCTCTTAGCTCTTAGCAACAACCCCGTCTTTCCCGGCGTTTCCGCCTCAAGCCAATAGCCAATAGCCAATAGCCAATATAGCCAATAGCCAATAGCCAATAGCCAATAGCAATGTTAAAAGTCTCGCTCATCTCTCCAGAAGCATTGCTCTTCGAGGGCGAGGCGACTTCGGTCATCGCCCCCGCCTTCGACGGCTCGCTCGGCATTCTCACGGGCCACGCACCGATGGTGACTCTACTCGGCAACGGCGAGCTGCGCCTCGAAGGCGCGAGTGCGGGCGGCAAGCGGTTCACTGTCGACGGCGGCTTTCTTCAGGTCGAGGACAACAACGTTCGCGTGGTCACGGAGAGGGCCCGCGCTGTTTGATCTCGTGCTGGGGATAGGTGATGTGATCCCGGTGACCTGCGAGGTCCTTTCGCCCGTAGAGTAGCGCTAGACTCGTGGCTCGGATGTGCGATTGCAAGCCGCTCAGGCTTCGCATCTTCGCATGTGGATAGGATCTCGCCGCAAAACCACGCTATGGCCGCTCGGCGTGGTGAACCGTGAGCGCCCCAGACATCTTGGCCCCGGTGCGTCGGAGAACTGCGCGCGGAGCCGTGGCAGCACTGGCGCGGGCATCTGGACTCCGTGCGTACTGCGGGAATCGTACCCGGGCGTGGCCTGAGTTGACCACAAACAGGGGGACCCAGAAGAGACAATCTGCACGATTCTTGCGGAGTGAACTTCTCCCACATCTTGGCGAGACTTCTCATGTCGAACCGGCCGGTCAGTCGCATGCAACGGGAGACACTTATGGCTCCCAATGCAGCGCGCACGCGCAGCGCTTTTCGTTTCGCTCTCTCAATTCTAGCAGTTACGATCGCGTGTCACGATTCTCCGACTAACCCAGTAAGCCCACCGCAGAAAGGAAGCATGAACCTCGCTGCGGATACTGCGGGCGAGTACTACTACCATCAGGGCGAAAAGGTTTATCTCGACCTTGACCCGACCCGGCTTGTCGTTGTCTCACCTGCGCCGTATCCGGTTGCAGATGCGCTGCGGGCTATCGGGATAACTAGCGGGGAATCCGAACGACTTCTCCAAGCCCCTGACCATTGGCTCTTTCGCCTGTCAGCCGCAACGACCGCTGAGCAAGCGGTGGCAGGCAGCACATTGCTGAAGGGCGATCGGAGATATCGGTTTGTCAGCAACGTTTACAAGACCCGTCATGGCGGGGATGACGTGATTCCTTTGAATCGCGTGGTGGTGAAGTTCAGGCAAGGCGTTCCGGACGTCCGGGCCGACAGCCTTATCGCTGTGTTCGGCATGCGGCTCGTCAGACCACCCAGGCCCGACTCCGGATTCACTTACCACGTTCTCGAGTACCCGAGAGACTCGGTGTCGTCGCTACGAGTCGCGGCTCTGCTTGACCGGCACCCATTGGTTGCCTGGGCGGATCCGGACAAAATCAGCAACAGGAAACCACACTACGTTCCGACTGATCCCTACTACTCGTGGCAATGGCACCTCAAAAATACCGTCATCAGGAACGGCGTAACCGTTGATGACAACGTCGAGAGCGCTTGGGATCTAACAATCGGCGAGTGGTCGCCTACCAGCGGAGGGTTGCGGGTCGGCGTGATTGGAGACGGAGTCGATGCAGCGCACCCGGATTTCGACGGCCGAGTCATGGGCGGTTACGATGCGGCGCCATGTGACCAGCCTTGCCCAGACAATGAGACTAAGCCGTACCGTGGCGACAACCACGAGACACTTGTCGCGGGACTCATTGTCGCCCACCACAACAATGGTGGCGTCGCTGGCATAGCACCAGGTGTGTATATGGTGACGGCCCGGATTTTTCGCGGGGAACAAGTTGCTAGTGATCAGGGAATTGCTGACGCAATAAATTTCACGTGGCAGTGGAACACTGCTCACGTAATCAACAACAGCTGGGGCGGTGGGGCTCCAAGCAATGCAATCACGAACGCTATCGTCGCGGCGAACTCCCAAGGTCGTGGTGGTCGGGGCACGGTAGTCGTTTTTGCAGCCGGAAACTCCTCGCAGCGAAGCGCAGGCTACGTGGGTCCTGTCGAGTATCCAGCGACACTACCTGAAGTGATCGCCGTAGGAGCGATCAACCGAAATGGATATCTGACCGACTACAGCCCCGAGGGTTCAGAGCTGGACATCGTGGCGCCAAGTGGGCACTTCACAGGCCGGTGCATTGGCGACGTCACGACCACAGACTTGACTGACGGGACGGGCTGCAACGACGGACCCAACGGCGACAACATTTACTCGACAAGTTTCTCAGGTACGTCTGCCGCCGCACCACAAGTGGCTGCCGTGGCCGCGCTCGTGATTTCCCGAGACCCCGATCTGACATCTACTGCAGTAAAAAAACAGGGTTTACCAGGGCGCCGTTTACTGGGGCCAAGCTTCGCAGTATGGCGCGGGAAAGTTGGACGCCCTCGCGAGTGTGACAAATGTTGTGGTGACAATCACGGGCCCAACCACGATAAAAACGGAGGGCTGGTATAGTTGGTCGGCTTCGGCGACTGGCGGAAACGGTAGCTACACGTACACTTGGGAAAGGAGTGTCGACGGGAGCCCTTACTCCTGGGTTGGCTCCGGGAGCAGCTATGGCGAGTACATCGACAGCAACAGTGGCTGGACCATTGACCTTCGCGTGACTGCCGTCTCAGGGATCGAAATCGGGCAGGAGACCAAGCAGGTGAACAATTTAATAAGTCCTTGAGGACCCAGGATGGTGCGCGTAGCGGTACGGAGGTTGATGAGATCGGCCGCAGCGATGGCTGCGGCAGCGGTCGTGGGTTGTCTTGGTCCGACAGATCCCTCGCTGGAGCCGGCATTTGCGCTACTAACCACGATTAATAGCGACGGCCTCCTCACGATTATGGATCTGAGGTCCGGCGCCGTGGTTGAACAACCGACGAGCGGCGCTTTAGGTGAAGATGCGCGGGCGTTGGCCTCCCGTTCGCCGACCTTGTATTACTCGTGGGCCGGAAAACTTGTCAGCTTCGATCTAAGCAGTCGTGAGGTTGCCTGGATAGACAAGCTTTTTGGGAGTCAGGACCCGCGGTGGGGCGGGCAGAACATTTCTGCGGCGTCCTCGATCGCCCTCACCCCAGACGAAACAACGCTCTTAGCTGCGGACTCCTACTATGGCGGCGTCTTGGGGGTCGCAGTTATCGACGTGAATTCACGAACCGCGACCGGGTTCGTATCGCGCCTACGCGCGCGAATGATGTTCACGATTCACCCCGGATCGGTTCTTCCTGATGGCGGTGTGCTGGCTCTCGGCACTACGCTGCCGGTGACGTACGGCGACGACGCCGAGCGTCGGCGGGGTCAGCTGTATTTGCTGAGCGGTAAACCGTTGGCGATTCAGGATTCCATCAAGTTCCTTTCGGCGAGCGATTCCGCGGCCGGTGGTGTGGCCGAAATGATTGTGGATCGTGCGGGTAAGTACGCTTACTTCACAACGTATAACGGCAAGCTTCACAAGTTCGACCTTACCACCCGCGCGTACGTAGGAACTTTGAGGATCGGCGTGTATGGACCCTTGGCGCTCTCTCCAGATGGGGCTTGGGTGTACGTGATCGACGGTACCTACACACGTGACTATCCCGGATCTGGATTCATGTACGTGGCTGATGCTGGTTTGACTGAAGCCCGTGCTATTGACCTCAATAGTGCGTCCAGAAACGGCATTTCTCCTCAACTCAACAGCATCGCCGTGAGCAGCGGTGGCTCGCGTGTGTACATCGGGACAGGCACCGGGCCTCGTGGCCCGCTCTTCGGAGTTCAGCGCGGGTCTGTGATCGTAGTTGACACGCAGAGCCGGATGGTCGAGCAAAGCTTTTCACTGCCGACTTGGGGAGTCACTAGCGTTCTACTTCTTTGACCCCGAGGTTGTCTGGACGCGCGCGAACCGAGGCCGCGCGTGGAAGCGCCTGCCCTTGACGCGCGAAGCGAGCGCGGATGCGTAAGAAAGCAGCCGCCTGGAAATCGAACGGATGCCGGCGAGAAAAACGAAGCAGGGATGGTTTGCAGGGGCGTCTTAGCGAAGCGTAGCCCCAGCAATCCACCCCTGCTTCATTATTCCCGAGCGGGATTATCGCAACATCACGGCGCGGCTGGCTTGTTCCAGTCTCCAGCGCGAACCACGATCATGCGGCTCGGGTCGAGGTACTTCCGAATCGCTGCGTTCACCTGCTCCGCAGTCAGCGCCGCGAGATCGGCGTCGAGCTTGGCGTCATAGGCCATAGTCCTGCCCGTGAACCTGCGGTCCACGAGAATGCCGACCAGCTCCGCATCGCGGGCCCGGGCCTGCGACCGCGACTGCACGTAGCCCGCCTTGGCCGCGTCCACTGAGGATCGGCGATTAAGTGAGGATTGAGGAGACGGGCCCTGGACACGCTGTCCCCTGTGTTCCGCGCATCCTCGGTCCTCACTTAATCGCCGATCCTCAGTGGCCGTGAGTCCTGAGGCCGCAAGGGTCCTCCATCCGCAATCCCCGGCTACGGCGTCGCGGCCTTGTTCCAGTCTCCAGCGCGAACCACGATCATTTTGCCCGGATCGAGGTACTTCCGCAGCACCGCGTTCACCTGCTCCGCGGTCAGCGCCGCGAGATCGGCGTCGAGCTTGGCGTCGTAGGCCATCGTCCGTCCCGTGAACCTGCGGTCCACGAGAATTCCCATCAGCTCGGAGTCGTTGGCCCGGGCCTGCGACCGCGACTGGACGTAGCCGGTCTTGGCCGCGTCCACTTCCGCTGGGGTGAATCCTTCCCGCACCGCGCGGTCCAGCTCCTCCCGGAACGCCGTCACTACCCGGTCCGCGTTCTGCGGCGCGTAGATGGCGAAGCCCTGGAAGATCGCGTACTCGTCCAGCGACTGCGCGGAAAAGCCCGAGCCGACGCCGTAGCTGAGTCCGTCCCGCTGCCGCAGCCGCGTGGCGAGCCGCGAGTTCAGGAACCCGCCGCCGAGCATGTAGTTCGCCAGCAGCATCGCCGGATAATCCGCGTGCGCGTCGCTGAGCTTGATCGTCTGCGCCGACAGGTAGATCGCCTGCGCCTTGTCGGGGGTGAGAATGCTCGTCATCGCCGAGTCCGTCGGCGCGTACACGCGCACGAGCCTGCTGAACGGCTGCGGGCTGTTCCAGTCGCCGAACAGGCGGGTCAGAGCGGCGCGCGTCTCGTCGGCGTCGAAATCACCGACGACCGCCAGATCAGCGTGACTTGCGCCCAGATACTCCGCGTGGAAGCGGCGAACGTCGTCGAGCGTGACGGCGTTGATGTACGCCACGTTTTCATCCGGTGAAGCCGCATACAGCAGATGGCCCGTTGCTACCGGGTAGAGGGCCCGCTGGAGCGCGATCGATGCGAGCACCTGCGGCTCGGACTTCCCGGCCTCGACGCTCGCCAGCCTCTCCTGCTTGAGCTTGGCGAACTCGTCCGCGTCGAACCGCGGCGAGCGAAGCTGCTGCGCCACGAGATCGAGCGTCGGGAGCAGATTCGGCCGCGTCGTCTCGATGCGCGTGATGACGTTGTTCCCGCCGCCGATGATGCTGACGTTCGCCTTCAGCTTGCTGAGCGAGTCCTGCACCTGCTCGCGCGTCAGGCTGGTCGTGCCGCGGGAGAGCATCGCCACCATGAGCGACGAGATCGTGGACTTGTTCATCAGCGACTGCTCGGTTCCCTGGCGCAGGTACATCGTCGCGACTACACGATCGCCGCGCGTGTCCTTCGGGAGCAGCGTCACCACGGCGCCATTGGACAGGTCGACGCGCGTGACCCGCGCGTCGATGTTGCTCGGCGACGGATCGAACATTTCTCCCTCCGCTACCGCGGCCCGGCCCGTGTAGTTCGCAACCAGCGCGGCTACGTCCGGCACGGGCGGGATCTCCGCGCGGTCGGGGCTCGGCGTCGGCTGGAACATCCCGATCGTCCGGTTCGCGGGCTTCAGGTAAGCCGCGGCCACGCGCTGCACGTCGGCCGGCGTGACCTTCTCCACGCGATCGCGGTGCAGGAACATCAACCGCCAATCGCCCATCGCCGCCCATTCGGTCAGCTCGAATCCGACGCGCTCGGAGTTGTTCAACAGCAGCTCGACGTTCCGGAGCAGATCGGTCTTGGCGCGGTCAACTTCCGCGGCCGTGAACTCCGCCGAGCGAAGGTTGTCGAGCGTCGAGGTAAGAACCCTTCGCGCGGTATCGATTCCCTGGTCCGTGCGGAGCTGGGCGAAGTTGAACAGCAGCCCCGGCTCCTTCAGCTGAAACGCGAACGCGCCCGCGTTGGCCGCGAGCTTCGTGTCCACCAACGCCTTGTACAGCCGGCCGGACGGGTTGTCGCCGAGCACCGAGCTGAGGACCTCCACCGCGGCGAAATCGGGATGCGATCCTGCGGGAACGTGGTACGCGGCGAGCAGCAGCTGCAAGTCGCCTACGCGGCGCACCACCGCCTCACGCTCGCCATCCTGCACCGGCTCCGCGGTGTACGTCGGGTAAAGCAGATTCGCGTTCTCGAGCGACCGCACCGGCCTGCGGATAACGCCGAACTTCTGCTCGATCAGACGCAGCGTCTTGTCCGGCTCGAACTTCCCGGCCACCACCAGAATCGCGTTGTCGGGCTGGTAGTACTTCCTGTAGAAGGCCTGCAGCCGCTCTATCGGCACGTTCTCGATGTCGGCCCTGTTGCCGATCGTGGAGCGGCCGTAGCCATGCCAGACGAAGGCGGTGGACATCGTGCGCTGGAGCGTGGCGTTGAACGGGCTGTTCTCGCCGCCCTCGAACTCGTTCCGCACGACGGTGAACTCGCTCTCCAGGTCCTTCTTGGCGATGAAGCTGTTGACCATCCGGTCGGCTTCGAGATCCAGCGCCCAATCCAGGTTCACGTCGGTCGCGGGGACCGTCTCGAAGTAGTTGGTGCGGTCGTACCAGGTCGTCCCGTTGGGCCGCGAGCCGTGCTCGGTCAGCTCCTGCGGAATGTTCGGGTGCCGCGACGTCCCCTTGAACACGAGGTGCTCGAGCAGGTGCGCCATGCCGGACTCGCCGTAGCCTTCGTGCCGCGAGCCGACGAGGTAGGTGATGTTGACCGTCACCGTCGGTTTGGACTGGTCGGGAACGAGCAGGATCCGGAGCCCGTTTGGCAGCGAATACTCGGAGATCCCTTCGACCGTCGTGACGAGGGTCGCGCTCGCCGGCTGCGCCTGCGCCCGGGCGGCAGCAGGCCGCGCTTGCGCCAGCGACTCCAGCGGGAAAACGGCGATGAGGGAGAGCGCGAGCGGTCCAAGGATCGCCCGCCGGAACGACGGGAAAAACCGGTGCATTTGGGAGGACTCCGGAGAAGGCTAAATACAAATGTATAAGGCTTTACTACGTTGCAGTCCGGACTTTGTGCCGGCAAGAGGACCGGCCAGGCCAAGGTGGCGGCAATTAGCTGTTGGCTGTTGGCTGTTAGCCGTTAGCTACTAGCTGCTAGCTGCTAGCTGCTAGCTGCTGGCCAATGACGGCCCCCATGGCTTGCATCTTGCCCCGCCCCCTGTGCAGGGGTGCACCCATCCAATGACCAATACGCAGTTTCCCCACGTTCTTGTCGTGGACGACAATCACGACAACGCGAACATCATTCGCGACTACCTGAAGGCACGCGGTTACCCCATAAGCGTCGCCTATGGCGGGGAAGAAGCGCTCGAGATCTTCGAGCGTGAGCACCCGTCCATCGTCCTGCTCGACGTGATGATGCCCGGGCGCGACGGGTGGGAGGTCTGCCGGGAGATGAAGCAGAATAACGACGCCGCGCACCCGGTGCGCGTGATCATGGTCACGGCGCTGCACGACTGGACCAACAAGCGGCAGGCCATTCAGACGGGCGCCGACGATTTCGTCGAGAAACCTTTCGAGCTCTCCAAGCTCGCGAACACGGTGGAGCGCAATGCGCGGATGCTGTCGCCGGGCCGGTAAATGGAGACCGAGCACCTACTCTACGACGGCGTAACCGGCCTCCCCACTCTCCAGGCGGCCGTCGAGAGCATGCGGCGCGCGATCGTCGAGCGCGGCGAGCTGTTGATCCTGTACTTCAACTTCACCCGTTACTCCAAGATCGAGGAGATCTACGGCTGGGAGAAGCTCGACGCGGTCCTCGCGACCACGGCGGCCGCGATGCGGGCGTACCTGCACGACAGCCCACTCCGCTCTTCCCGCGTCATGGTCAGGTTCACCAACGACGACGACTTCGTGTTCTTCCACATCCCCGAGCCCGGCTTCGAGGCGGCGAGCGACGAACAGATGACGGAGATCATCAGCGGGCTGCAGAAGCACGTCTCCGAGAGAATAGAAGCGGTCCACGGCGAGGAGATCGCGTCACTCTTCGACATATACGCGGGCCGCGCGCACGTCATGGTCAATCCCAAGTTCCGCCTGGAGCGGCAGATATACCGCGGCGTGCGCCAGGCGGTGCTCTCCTCGCACAGCGTCGAAGCGCGGGAAACGGTCAAGAAGCTGGAGGATCTCCGTGAGAGCATCCGGACGCGGGGCGTGTACGTGGACTATCACCCCATCGTGGTGGCCGAAACCGGCGAGATATTCGGCTACGAGGCGCTCGCCCGCGGGGTGATGCGCAGCATGCGCAGCCCCGAGGTGATGTTCGAGGTCGCCGCGCGGGGCGATCTGCTCTGGGAGCTGAGCCGCATCTGCCGCGCGCGCGCGATCGAAGGGATGCACCACCGCTTCGACCAGGGCGAGCTGCTCTTCCTCAACGTGGATCCCGGAGACTTCGCCGATCCGACGTTCACCCCGGAGCAGCTGAACGCACCCGATCCCAAGCGCGTCGTGATCGAGATCACCGAGCGCACCGCGATCAAGGACTATCCCAAGTTTCGCAACCGGCTGCAGGCCTTCCGCGATGCGGGCTTCCGCTTCGCGGTGGACGACGCCGGCAGCGGCTACGCCGGACTGGGGTCCATCGCCAACCTCGAGCCCGACTTCATCAAGCTCGACATCTCGCTGATCAACGGCATCGACGAGAACTTCATCAAGCAGAACCTGGTCGAGACGATGATCAGGTTCGCGAACGATCAGGGCGCGCAGGTCATAGCTGAGGGCGTGGAGACGGCGGCGGAGCTGGCGATCCTGAAATCACTCGGCGTGCATCTGGTGCAGGGATTCTTTCTGCACCCCGCGGGCGCTCCGCGCCATACGGTGGAGCATCAACCCGTGCCGGGCATGCCGCCGGGATCCGGGGCGACTCAACCCGGCAAGGGCGGCGCGGCCATGAGGGCGGTCAGGAGCGCGTAGGTCCGCTCCGAAGCGCCGGCTTCACCTCTGACGACCGCGAGCGCCCCGGCGCCCGCGGTTTTTCTTTTTGCTTCCGGCAGCCACGCGGTGACCGCGCGCTCCAGCGAAGCCGCGCCGTCGATGGCCGCGGCGCCGCCCGCCGCGAGCAGGAGGTCCGCGTCGCGCCGGCGCGCGTGCGTCGCGCCGTAGATCACCGGAACGCCGAACGCCGCAGGCTCGATCACGGAGTGGAGGCCGGCGCGGTGCAGCCCGCCTCCGACGTACGCGACGTCGGCGACGGCGTAGATGTCGCCCAGCACTCCGTATCGGTCCACGATGATCACCTCCGCGCTGGTGGCGCCGGCCTCGCTGAGCCGCGCGAGCTTGTAGGACGGCCGGGCCCACGCCTCGATGGCGCCGAGCTGCCGGTCCGACAGATCGTGCGGCGCGATGATGAGCCGCGCCTTCGAGTCGCGCTGCCTGATTCGCTCCCATGCGGGGAAGAGCACGCGGTTGTCCGCCGGCCAGGTGGATCCCGCGACGAGCGTGAACCGGGTTGACGCGAGCCCCTCGACGACGCGCGATCCCCGCGCGGCCGCGGCGCGCGCGATCACCTGGTCGTAGCTCGTGTCGCCCGTGACTTCGATTCGCGCGCGCGGGATCCCCGCGGCGGCGAACCGCTCGGCGTCGTCCGCCGAGGCGGCTCCGATGGCGTCGAGCGCGAGATAAGCGTCCCGCGCGAGCGCTCCGCCGATGCCCGAGAGGCGCCGCGAGTGGGGAGAAAGAGTTCCACTGATGAGCGCCAGCGCGACTCCTCTCAGCCTGGCGCGCTCCACCAGGACAGGCCACACGTCGAGCTTGCTGAACACCAGCAGCGTCGGCCGGAGCGCGTCGAGCGCGGCGTCCATGTCGGCGGCGTTGTCGAACGGTAGATAATCGGCGAAGTCCGCGTCGATCGTACCCGCGAGCTGCCTGCCGCTCGGGGAGAAGTACGTGTACGCGATCTGCGCGTCGGGCCGTCTCGCGCGCAGCAGCGACAGAACCGGCTTGGCCTGCAGCCCTTCGCCGACCGACGCGGCGTGCACCCACACCAGCGGACGGGACCGGTCGCGGGAGTCCCGCGCCCAGGCGACGTACCTTTCCGTGAGCCTCCGGCGCGCGCGCAGGGCGGTGAGAGTCCGGGACTTTCCCGGCGGAGCGAGGAGTGGAGCGACGCGGCTCAGCTGTCCCACGGCACCGTAGAGCAGCCGCGCCGCGCGGTTCATCGCGTTACGGCTGAGGGGCCAGGGCCGAGTCGATGAGGCGACGGAATTCCTCGATGGGCGCGGCGCCGCGCATGATCTGCCGGTCGATGATGAAGGTCGGCGTCGAATTCACGCCCGCGCCCAGCGCGCGGTCGCGATCGGCTTCGATGAGCGGATCCATCACGTCCGACGTGAAGCAGCCGCGCCATTCCTCGATCCGCACTCCCGCGGTGCGGGCGATCGATTCGAAAAGGGGGGCCGCGTCGGGAGCCGCCGCCCAGCGCTCCTGCGTCTCGAAGATCGCGTCGTGCACCGGCCAGAACCGCCCCTGCGCTCCGGCGCACATTGCCGCGCGCGAGGCGGACATTGCGTGCCGGTGCTGCTCCAGCGGGAAGTTCACGAACGCGAGCTTCACCTTGCCGGTGCGAACGTACTCGGCGCGGAGAGCCTCGTGAGTGTTGCGCTGCCATTCCGCGCAGTAGGGGCACTGGAAATCGCTGATGTCGATGACCCACAGCGGCGCCGCCGAATCGCCCTCGATCCGGCTGCGATCCGCGAGCATCCGGAGCGTGTCGTCGCGTGAGACGATGCTCGGCGCGACGGCGCTATTGCGCGGCGGCTCGGGAGGGCGGCTGCAGGCGGCGAGGAGAAAAGCGGCACCCAGCGTCAGGGAAAGTTCGAGTCGTGTCTTCACCCGGGTAAACGTTGGGGAGAGCCCCGCGCCGGGCAAGTGGGCATCGTGATTGAGAGTCCGAGTGAGGGCAACCGGAATCCAGGCCGTTAGCTCTGAGCTGTTAGCAATGAGCTTTCAGGCAACTGACATTTGGACGTACCGTTGCGTTCGCCGGCAGAATCCCTTGCACGTCCCAATCGCAGTTGCTGACGGCTGATTGCTGATCGCTCAGCGCTCACGGCCTGGATTCCGCCTGTCGCGCAGTTCGGAGCCGCGTGGCGCCCGGCGATACGCTCACGCACGAAAGCTGTTCTTCCTTGCCCATGCATTTGCCTAACTTCCGCATGACCAGCACCCAATAGCCAACAGCCAACAGCCAACAGCTCCCTTTGCTTCTGCTCTCCTTCGCCTTCGCCCTGCTCCAAGCCGTTCAGATCCCGGCGCCGACGGGGCTCGTCAACGATTTCGCCAACGTCATTCCCGCGCCGCAGGAGCAGAGAATCGCGCGGATCGCGGAAGACGTGCGGACCAAATCGCGCGGAGAGATCGCGGTGGTCACGCTGCCGAACATCGGCGACCGCGACGTCACCGAGATCGCGCTGCGGATCGGTCGCGAGTGGCGCGTGGGCAGGATCGGCGACCCGGGTGATCCGACGCGGAACGCGGGAGTCGTGATCCTCATCGTGCCGAAGGAGGCGAGCGCCGACGGACGCGGCCGGTGCCGGATCGAGACCGGCACCGGCGCGGAGGGTTTCATCACCGATGCGACGGCCGGTGAGATCTGCCGGAGTGCGACGCCGCTCTTCGCCGCGAGGGATTACGGCGGCGGCATCGAGCTGGTCACGTTCGCCGTGGCCGAGCGCTTCGCCGCCGAGTTCGGGTTTACGGTGGACACGGCGCTCGCGTCTTCCGCCGTCGTCGCCAGGCGCGCGCCGCGGGACGAGCCGTTTCCCATGGGCCAGATCATCTTCATGCTGGTGCTGATCATGCTGATCAGCCGCATGGCCAGAGGCGGCCGCGGCGGCCGCGGCGGACGCAGAGGCCGGACTTTCCTGCCGGTGCCGATCTTTCTGCCCACCGGCCGCGGCCGCTGGGGGAGCGGCGGGGGTTTCGGCGGCGGCTTCGGCGGCGGTGGCGGCTTCGGCGGCTTTGGCGGGGGCGGAGGGTTCGGCGGCGGCGGTGGGGGTTCAAGTTGGTGACTAGTGACTAGTGACTAGTGACTAGTGAAAGGCAACATCTTTCAGTCAGCGATAAACGGGATATTTCCATGATCAGGTTAGCCAGCAACCAACCAGTCGTTACTAGTGGACTGTAACTGAAGTTCGTTTTGCAGCGATCCGATTCTTTGGATTGCT
>JBBEBQ010000026.1 GCA_040882285.1 Gemmatimonadaceae bacterium | reverse complement strand
AGCAATCCAAAGAATCGGATCGCTGCAAAACGAACTTCAGTTACAGTCCACTAGTGAACGACAACAAATCCTCCGTTCCCAGCTTCCGCCGTTACTAGTCACTAGTCACAAGTCACTAGTCACTTTTTGCAGCACGCGGCTCTGAATGACACCCCGGGGCACAACCGGCCGTATTGTCTTGAGAGTCAGGCACGGCTGAGCACGACTCCGTCGCCCACGCTGCGCCGAATCGGGAGCGGCAACGCGCGAATCGAAGCGCAGACGTTCAGCGGCAGCATTCTCATCATCCGCGGGCAGAACCGCGAATAACGGGGGCAACTTTATGAAGAAGATGATCTTTGCGGCACTGGCTCTGGCTCTGCTCGCTCCGGCGGCGGCGCTGCAGTCGCAGGCAGGACTCGGCCGCGACCAGGAAGTCTGGACGTGGAGCGGGCCGCTCGTGGCGGGACAGTGGGCCAGAGCACATTCCATCAACGGCGCGGTGAAGTACGAGCTGAGTCCGGACGATCAGATTCACATCCGCGCGGAGAAGAAATGGGGCCGACGGGGAGACCCGGAGGACATCTCGTTCGCGCTCGTCCGGACGGCGACCGGTCTGACGGTGTGCGTGCTGCGGCACCAGATCGATACCTGTAAGGAAGACGGGATCGATTCGCGCAGGCAGCGCAACTACGACAATGATGCGCGCGCCGACCTCACGATCCAGGTGCCGCGCGGCGTTCACGTGAGCGCCAACACCGTGAACGGAGGGGTGCAGGTCGGCGGCGTGAGCGGTGAGATCAAGGCCAGCACGGTCAATGGCGGCGTGACCGTTGCCACTTCGGGCGGACCCGTGTCGGCCACGACGGTGAACGGCTCGGTGCGCGCCGAGATCGGTACCGCGACGCGCGAGGCGATGCGCTTCCGGACCGTGAACGGCTCGGTGGAGATATCGCTTCCCGGCCAGACTGCCGCGGATCTCGACATCTCGACCGTGAACGGCAGCATCAACACGGAGTTTCCGATAACGGTCACCGGCCGCTGGGGTCCCAAGAACGCGCGCGGGACGATCAACGGTGGTGGCGAGACGATCTCGATCAGCACCGTGAACGGCAGCGTGCGGCTCAGGCGGTCCTGAGAGGCCACGTCGCTTGTGGAAGGAGCCGGGGCCCTCAGGCGGGGGTCCCGGTTTTTTTTGCACCTCCGGCCCACCGCGGAAAGGGGCAAAGCGGAGCCCGGAAAATTCCTCTGGCGGCTCCGGTGTAAACGATTACATTCGCCCTCGTACCAGGTAGATCCGGGGGCTGTGAACCCTCTCCCGAGGAGAATGGTCACGATCAAGGACGTCGCCCGTGAAGCCGGAGTGTCGGTAGCCACCGTGTCCCGTGTGCTCAACGGGAGCGGCCCCGTGAGCGAGCAGACCGGCCAGCGGATTCGCGAAGTCGCGGGCCGCCTCCGGTACGTTCCGCACGGCGGCGCGCGCAGCCTCATCACCCGGAAGACCCAGACGCTCGGCGTCCTTCTCCCCGACCTCTACGGCGAGTTCTTCTCCGAAGTGATCCGCGGCATGGACGACACCGCCCAGCGCCACGGTTTTCACCTGCTCATCAGCCGGGCGCACGCCGACAGGCAGGGCATCGAGACGGCGATGCGCGCGATGCGCGGCCGGGTGGATGGCGTGGTAGCCATGTCGCCGGACCTCGGCGCGGATGCGCCGCTTGACGTGCCCGCGCTGTTGCCGATCGTCCTCCTCTGCTCGGCGCCGCGCGGCGACGGGGCGGATCTGCTCACGATCGACAATCAGGGCGGATCGAAGGCGATCGTCGGCCACCTGGTCGGGCTCGGCCACACACGCATCGCCATCATCAAGGGCGCGGCGCGGAACTACGACGCCGCCGAGCGGATGCGGGGATACCGGCTCGCGCTGCGGGCGGCCGGGATCACGCCCGACCCTTCGCTCGCGGCGGAGGGAGGGTTCACCGAGGCGGGCGGGTACGCGGCCGCGCTCGAGCTGCTGAAGGTGGAGCCGCGGCCCACGGCGATCTTCGCCGCCAACGATTCGATGGCGATCGGCGCGCTGAGCGCGCTGCGCGAGTCGGGCGTGCGGGTGCCGGAGGATGTCGCCGTCGCGGGGTTCGACGACATACCGCTCGCGCGGTACATGGACCCGCCGCTGTCCACGGTGCGGGTTCCCACCTACGAGCTCGGTGCGCGGGCGGTGGAGCTGCTGCTGCACGGCGTGGAGCACAAGAACGATCACGCGCGGCGGCGCGAGCGCGTGTCCACGGAGATCGTGATCCGCCGTTCCAGCGGCGCCGCACTGACGGAGCGCCCGCCGCCGCCGGCACTACCCGCCTGAGATGGCACGACCAGCAGTCCCGCAAGGCTCGTCCCGGTTCATCACACGATCGACTACAACCCAGGAGTTGAGAATGACTACGATCCGGTTCAGCGTTTCACGGTTCCTCCTCGTCACGCTACTGGCGGTCGCGGGAATGCTGTCGGCATTCGCGCACGCCGCGCAGGCGCAGACGACGACGGGAACGATCCGTGGCGTCATCACGGCCGAAGACGGCACGACACCGGTCGCGGACGCGCAGATCATCGCCAGAAACCCGGCGACGGGAGTGCAGCGCGGCACAGTGAGCCGCGCGGACGGCTCCTACACGCTCGTCGGCCTCCCGCCGGCGACGTACGAATTGACGGTGCGCCGCATCGGCAGCGAGCCGAAGACGCGGACCGTGGTGGTCCAGATCGGCGCCACGACCATCCGCGATTTCGCGCTCAATCCGGCCATTACGCAGCTGGCAACGGTCTCCGTGACCGCGGCGCCCATCATCGAGACGCGGACGTCCGAGGTCGCCACGAACGTGACCGAGGCGCAGATCGAGAAGCTCCCGACGGCGAGCCGCAACTTCCTCGACCTCGCCGTGCTGTCTCCGGGGATCACCGTCACGGAGGACCGCGTCAACGGCCAGTTCCGGACGTTCTCCGCGGGCGGGCAGACGGCGAGCTCCGTGAACCTGTTCGTCGACGGCTCGAGCTTGAAGAACGATCTCACGGCCGGCGGCGTCGCGGGGCAGGATGCCAGCCGCGGCAACCCGTTCCCGCGGAACGCGATCCAGGAATACCGCGTCATCTCGCAGAACTTCAAGGCGGAATATCAGAAGTCGTCCAGCGCCATCATCACGGCGACGACGAAGTCTGGCACCAACGAGTGGAGCGGCAACGCGATGTACGCCCGGCAGACAAAAGGCATGATCGCGCGCGACACCTTCCAGCGAGCGGATCCGAACTTCATCAGACCGGACTATTCGCGCACGCTGGCCGCGCTCAGCGCCGGCGGACCGATCATCCGCGACCGGCTGCACTTCTTCGGATCGTACGAGGGCAACTATCAGGACCGCGCGAACCGCGTCAGCTTCGCTGCCCGGCCGACCGGGTTCGCGGCGCTCGATACCGTCAACCTGGCGCAGTACGAGGGCCAGTTCATCTCACCGTTTCGCGAGACGCTGCTCTTCGGGAAGCTGAACTACGTGGTCAACGACAATTCCACCGCGGAAGTGAGCTTCAGCAATCGGAACGAGTCGGACATTCGGGATTTCGGAGGGGCGACCGCGTTCCAGGGAGCCGTCGACTTCGGCCAGAACGTCGGCATCGGCCAGGTGAAGTACAATTTTTACAGGGGCCCTCTGCTCAACGAGGCCAAGGTCGACTATTCGAGCTTCCGCCGGCATCCGGAGCCGAATTCGCCCGGATTGCCCCAGCGCGCCTTCTTCTATCCCGGAGGAGAAGCCAGGATCGGCAGCAACCTGAGCACGCAGGACTTTCTCCAGCGCAGGATCGGTTTGCGTGACGACCTCACGTACTCGGGCTTCCGCATGTTCGGCGAGCACATCGTGAAGGGCGGCGCGAGCATCGACTTCGTGACGTACGACATTTACAAGGACAACAGGGGCACGCCCGAGTTCAGGTACCGGGACGTCGACGGCGGCCAGACGTACAACTACGCCACGCCGTTCGAGGTGGAGTACGGCACCGGCCAATCGGACCTGAAGACGGACAACAAGCAGGTCGGCCTCTACGTGCAGGATGACTGGAGCCCGATCCCGCGACTCACGCTCAATCTCGGTGTCCGCTGGGATTACGAGTCGCGCATGCTCGACCACGACTACGTGACGCCGCAGATGGTCGCAGACACGCTGACCCGGTACAACGACCAGCTCATCACTCCGCTGGATCTGGACCGGTACATCAGCACCGGCGACAACAGCAAGCCGTTCATGGGAGCGATCCAGCCGCGGCTCGGATTCTCCTACGCGATCGATCAGGCCGGCAGAACCACGGTCTTCGGCGGATGGGGTTTGTACTACGACCGGATTCCCTTCGACCTGTACGCGGTCGAGCCGCAAATGAAGATCAACCACCCGTTCTACACGGTTCGGTTCGCGCCGCGGGGCGTTGCGCCGGGGCCGGGACAGGTGGCGTGGGACGATGCATACCTCACCGCGGACCGGGACGTGCTCGACGCGCTCGTCGCGACGTCCGGCAGACCGGAAGCCTGGTTGATCGACAACGAGGCGAAGGTGCCGAAGTCCAAGCAGTGGAACGTCGGGGTGCGCCAGCTGTTCGGCGACTTCGCCGCGTCGCTGACGTACGCGAACGTGATCGGCGAAGATCAGATGGTGCTGAACTGGGCGAACTTCGGCGTCAACGCCGATGGCCGGTGCTGCAGCAGCTTCGACCTCGCCCCGCACGGCTTCAGCAACTTCATTTACTCCAGCAACGAGAAGAAGACGTGGTACGAGGCTATCCAGGTTCAGCTGGATCGCCCGTATCGGCGCGCCTCCCTCAGCTCATTCGGATGGGGAGCGGGTCTGGCGTACGCGTACTCCACGCGCGAGCTGGAAGGTGTGGACGGATTGAACGACGACTTCGCTTTTCCGGCTGCCCGCTTCATTCCGCGGCACCCGTCGAACGACGAGAAGCATAGGATCGTGGCCAACTGGATCACCGACATGCCGTATCTGTTCGGCATTCAGTTCTCCGGGCTCGCCACGCTGGGCGGGAAGTACAAGCAGGACGTCGGCTGCCCGGGCCGCTTCTGCGGTGAAGGCACTACCGGAAACGCGTACGAGCGCGGCGGGTTCACCGTTCCCGGAACGTTCCCCTATCGGAACGTCGACATGCGGTTCCGCAAGGACTTCCCGACGTTCGGCCGCACGCCGGTCAATTTCGGGATCACCGTCGATCTGTTCAACGCGTTCAACCGCGACAACTTCGGCTGTTACCGGACCGGGGATCGCGCTGCCGGGGAGTTCGGCACGCCGGGTTGCGTGGTGACGGACGCGCGGAGGTATCAATTGGGCGCAGAGCTGGACTTCTAGTCCAGCCCGAACGTGTGCCCTTGCACAGGGCATAGGTCGAAACCGGCGCTGGTCGCGCAGTTCGCGGCCAGCGCCGTGTCGTTCCGCCGGTGGTGCCGCGATACCGCGTGGTTGCGGAGCGTTACGTCACCGGCCAACGTGTTCTTGTTCCTGCATCCTCCAGCAATGAGAATCCAATGCGCCACGCCCGACTGAACACAGCGGTTTTGCTCACGCTCCTGTTCGGGCTCGCTTGCGCGGCGCCGAGGCCGCCGGGCGACCGCCTGCCGGCGACGCCGACCGTGCCGGCGGCAATCACCCCCAGGCAGACGGCGTTTCTCGACACGCTGCAGCGGCGCACGTTCGACTGGTTCTGGGAGCGCACCGATGCCCGCACGGGGCTCACGCCGGACCGCTGGCCGACCAAGAGCTTCTCGAGCGTAGCCGCGATCGGATTCGCGCTGACAGCTTACCCGGTCGGTGTCGAGCGGGGATACGTGACCCGCGCGCAGGCGGCCGAGCGAACGCTCACCACGCTGCGCTACCTGTATCGCGCGCCGCAGGGGCCCGACAGCGCCGGTGTGACCGGCTACCGCGGATTCTACTATCACTTTCTCGACATGGAGACGGGCCACCGCTTCCGGGACGTCGAGCTGTCCACCATCGACACTGCGCTGCTGCTCGCGGGCGCGCTCTTCTGCCAGTCGTATTTCGATCGCCCGGATGCCGCCGAGGTGGCGATCCGCGCGTACGCCGATTCGATGTACCGGCGCGTGGACTGGTCGTGGGCGATCACCAAGCCGCCCGTCGTGAGCATGGGGTGGCGGCCGGAGCGCGGGTTCATCAACTACCACTGGGAGGGGTACAACGAGGCGATGATCGTGTACGTGCTGGCGTTCGCGTCGCCCACGCACCCGATCGATCCCGCGGCGTGGAGCGCGTGGACGGCCAACTACAAGTGGGCTTCGTTCCATGGTTACGAGCACGTGAACTTTCCGCCGCTGTTCGGGCACCAGTACTCGCACATGTGGATCGACTTCCGCGGCGTCCAGGACGAGTACATGCGCGGAAAAGGGATCGACTACTTCGAGAACTCCCGCCGCGCGACGCTGGCGCAGCGCGCGTACGCGATCGCGAATCCCAACGACTGGGAAGATTACGGCCCGACGATCTGGGGGCTGACCGCGGTGGACGGGCCGATCGACACTGCCATTACTCTCGACGGCCGGCAGCGGTCGTTCTTCACCTATCGCGCGCGCGGAGCCGCGGCGAATGAGATCATGGACGACGGAACCATCGGACCGACCGCGGCGGGCGGCTCGGTGCCGTTCGCGCCGGAGATCGCCATCCCCGCGCTGGTCGCGATGCGCGAGAGGTACGGCGAGCACCTGTTCACGAGCTACGGGTTTCTCGATTCGTTCAATCCGACGCTGGACGTGAATCTGCCGCTGCGGCATGGACGAGTAGTGCCCGGCGTCGGCTGGTTCGACGGCGATTACCTCGGCATCGACCAGGGTCCCATCATCATCATGATCGAGAACTACCGGTCGGACCTGATCTGGCGGACGATGCGAAGGAATCCGTACATCATCGCGGGGCTGAAGAAGGCAGGATTCACCGGCGGCTGGCTCGATGCGGCTGCGCGAGCGCCGGCGACATCCGGCGGCCGATTGACCATGAAGCCGGCGCGAAAATGGATTCACGCGCGCTGATCGCGCGGGCGATCGCCGGCGCGGCGCTCGCGCTCGGCGCCTGCGCGGAGTCGCCGGCGAGCGACGCGGTGACGCTGCGGCTGTGGGCGATGGGGCGGGAGGGCGAGGTAGTCTCGGAGTTGATGCCGGCGTTCGAGCGCGAGCACCCGGGAATCAGGGTGGAAGTGCAGCAGATCCCGTGGACCGCGGCGCACGAGAAACTGCTCACCGCGTTCGTCGGCGAAGCCACCCCCGACATCGCGATGCTCGGCAATACCTGGCTGCCGGAGTTCGTCGCGCTCGGCGCGCTCGCGCCGCTGGACGAGCTGATCGCCGCGTCGGACGGAATCGACCCGCGCGATTTCTTCGACGGGATCTGGCGGACCAACGTCGTGGACGGCAAGACGTACGGCATCCCGTGGTACGTGGACACGCGGCTCGTGTACTACCGGTCCGACATCCTCGCGCGGGCGGGCTACAGCGACCTGCCGCAAACGTGGGCGGGATGGATGGCCGCCATGCGGAAGATCAAGTCGCAGATGGGCCCGTCGCAGTATCCGATGCTGATGCCCACCAACGAGTGGCCCCAGCTCGTCGGGTTCGCGCTCGAGACCGGCTCGCCAATCCTGTCGCAGGGCGGCCGCTTCGGCGCGTTCCAGGAGCCGCGGTTCCGGGAAGCGTTCGAGTTCTACCTGAGCTTCTTCCGCGAAGGTCTCGCGCCGCCCGTGAGCAGCTCGCAGATCTCGAACCTCTTCCAGGAGTTCGAGCGCGGCAACATCGCGATGTACATCTCCGGGCCGTGGTACATCGGCGAGTTCCGCAACCGCCTCGCCGACAGCGTGCAGGACAAGTGGACGACCGCGCCGATGCCGGGCAAGGACGGTCCGGGCGCGTCCATGGCCGCGGGCGCGAGCCTCGCCATCTTCGAGGGGTCGCGGCACAAGCGGGAAGCGTGGCTGCTGATCGAGTATCTCTCGCGCCCCGCCACGCAGCTCGAGTTCTACAAGCTCACGGGCGATCTGCCGCCACGGAAGGCGTCATGGCAGGACACGCTGCTCACCAACAACGTGCGCGCGCGCGCGTTCCGCGATCAGCTCGACCGCGTGGTGCCGCTGCCGCAGGTGCCGGAGTGGGAGGAGATCGCCACGGCGATCTACGAGCGGGGCGAGCGGGCGGTGCGCGGCGCGGCGACGGTGGATCAGACGCTGGCCGCGCTGGACCGCGACGTCAACGCGATGCTGGAGAAGCGGCGCTATCTCCTGGCGCGGAGCGGCAAGCCCGAATGACCGCGCCCGCGATTCCGGCGAGAATGCCGGCCGCGCAGCTGCCGCCGGGAACCGGCAGGGCGGCGTGGCTGTTTCTCGCGCCGGCGCTGAGCCTCATCTTCATCTTCTTCTTCCTGCCGGTGCTCGCGTCGCTGCTGCTCAGCCTCACGGACTTCGACATCTACGCGATCGCCGACCCGTCTGCGACCAGGTTCGTGGGCCTCAGGAACTACGGCCGGCTCCTGCAGACGCCGGAGTTCTGGCAGGCGCTGCGCAACACCCTGTATTTCGCGCTCGCAGGCGGGCCGCTGACGATCGCGCTCTCGCTCGCTGCCGCCCTGCTGCTCAACGCGAAGCTCACGCGGTTCAAGACGGTTTTCCGCACGATCTACTTCATTCCGTTCGTCACCACGCTCGTCGCGGTGTCGATCGTGTGGCGCTACCTGTACCACACGCGCTACGGGCTGCTCAACTACGGGCTCGGCTACCTTGGCGTCGAGCCGATCGACTGGCTGGGCGATCCGCGTTGGGCGATGCCGGCGATCATCCTGCTGGCGGTGTGGAAGAACTTCGGCTACAACATGCTGATCTTCATCGCCGGGCTGCAGTCGATCCCGTCCGAGCTGTACGACGCCGCGGAGATCGACGGCGCCGGTCCGGTGCGGCGCTTCTTCAACGTGACGCTGCCGCTGCTCGGACCCACGCTGCTGTTCGTGGGCGTGGTGACGATGATCGGCTACTTCCAGCTGTTCGCCGAGCCGTACGTCATGACCATGGGCGGACCGCTGCGCGCGACGACCAGCGTGGTGCTGCTGATGTACGAGGAAGGTTTCCGCTGGTGGCGGATGGGCTACGCGGCGGCCATCGCGTTCGTGCTCTTCCTGGTGATTCTGATCGCCACGCTGATCCAGTTCCGGCTGCAGAGGGAGCGCGCGTGACGGGGCCGCGGCGGGAGCTGGTCGTCTCGATCGTTCTGCACACCGTGCTGGTGCTCGGCGCGATCGTCGCGCTCATGCCGATGGCGTGGATGCTGTCGGCGTCGCTCATGCCGACGGGCGAAGCGACCGCGTACCCGCCGCGGTTTCTTCCGAGCCGCGTGACGCTCGAGCACTACGAGCAGCTGTTCACGCGGCTGGATCTGGGGCGGTATCTGTTCAACAGCGCGTTCCTGGCTTTCACCGTCACGGCGACGTCGCTCGTGATCAATTCCATGGCCGGCTACGCGTTCGCCAAGCTGCGCTTCCGCGGGCGCGACCGCACGTTCCGCCTGCTGTCGCTGGGGCTCGTGCTGCCGGTGCAGGTGGCGATGCTGCCGCTGTTCCTGCTGATGAAGCAGCTGGGTCTGGTGAACACGTACTGGGGCGTGATCATCCCGGGAATGGCGAGCATCTTCGGGATCTTTCTGATCCGGCAG
The DNA here is from genome assembly GCA_040882285.1 of Gemmatimonadaceae bacterium. Lineage (NCBI taxonomy): Bacteria > Pseudomonadati > Gemmatimonadota > Gemmatimonadia > Gemmatimonadales > Gemmatimonadaceae > Gemmatimonadaceae bacterium. The sequence continues at coordinate 47,436 of JBBEBQ010000026.1, read as the reverse complement.
TACGCGCTGTCCATCCCGGACGACATGCTCGACGCCGCGCGCATCGACGGCGCGTCCGAGCTGACGATCTACTGGAAGGTAGTGGTGCCGGGGATCCTGCCGATTCTGGCGACGCTCGCGATCTGGACTTTTCTCGCGACGTGGAACGACTTCATGTGGCCGCTGATCGTGCTGAGCGACGCGTCGCACTACACGTTGCCGGTGGCGCTGGCGAACCTCTCGGGCGAGCACGTGCAGGACACCGAGCTGATGATGGCCGGCTCGGTGCTCACGGTGCTGCCGGTGCTGGCCGTGTTCCTCTTCCTGCAGCGGTACTACATCCAGGGGATCATGGCCGGGAGCGTGAAGGGATGAGCGCGCGCTTCGTCGCGGCTGCGCTTGCGTGCGTGTGTGCGGCCGCCGGCGGCGCGCAGCAGCCGGCGCCGGTCGTCATCGACGCGTTCGAGTCGGTGAGCCAGTGGACCGCGATTCCCGCCGACGGCGTCGAGATCACCATCCATCCGGACAGGGGCGTGCGCGGCCGCTCGATGCGGCTCGACTTCGACTTTCACGGGCATGGCGGGTACGCGGTGGTCCGCCGGGCCGTGAATCTGCCGCTGCCGGCCAACTACGAGTTCTCCTTCGCGATCCGCGGCTCTGCGCCGGTGAACACGCTCGAGTTCAAGCTCGCCGACTCGACGGGGGAGAACGTCTGGTGGTCGAACACGCCGGGCTTCGTGTTCCCGCGCGAATGGCGCACGATAATTCGCAAGAAGCGGCACATCTCGTTCGCCTGGGGGCCGACGTCGGATCGCGAGCTGCGCCGGGTGTTCGCGATCGAGTTCGCGATCACGGCCGGCTCGGGCGGGAAGGGCAGCGTGTGGATCGACGACCTCGTGCTGGCGCCGCTGGAGCCCGAAGCTCCGTACACGCTCGTTCCCGGGGTGACCGCGACCGCTTCAGCGCCCGGATTCGATATCGGTCGGGCGACGGACGGCGATCCCGAGACGTCGTGGCGCTACAGTGGGGCCGCTCCGGCAATGATAGAAATCGACTTTCACAAGCGCCGGGAGTTTGGCGGCATGGTGGTCGATTGGTCGCCCGGCCGCCGCGCGAGATCATACGACGTTCTCGGATCCGTGGACGGAGTTGCCTGGCAGAAGCTGTATTCGGTGAACAGAACGTCGCCGGTGCCCGCCTCCACGCTCGACCCGCGCGATTACGTCCACGTGCCGGAGAGCGACGCGCGCCATCTCCGCATCGTGCTCAACGAGCCGGAGGGCGCGAGCGGCTACGGAATCCGCGAGCTGAGCGTGAAGCCGCTCGAATGGGCTCCGACGAAGAACGATCTCATGCGCGTCATCGCGGAAGACGCGCGGCGCGGAAGCTATCCCCGGTATCTCTCGGGCGAGCAGTCGTATTGGACCGTGATAGGCGTGGACGGCGCCGAGGAAGAAGCGCTCATCAACGAAGAAGGGATGATCGAGGTGGGCCGTGGACGCTTCTCGATCGAGCCCTTTCTCTACGCCGATGACAAACTCTTCACCTGGCATGACGCAGAGATCACCGTGCTCCCCGACTCCGGGGCGCTGCCGTTTCCGCAGGTGAGATGGATAGTAAAAACGCGGCGGGGCGACCTGGAGCTATTGATATCGGCGGTCCCCACCGGACCGCCCGATTCGTCGGCGCTGCACGTTCGCTACCGCGTAACCGATCTCACCGACTACGGCCAGATGGTAATGCTGTTTCTCGCGGTTCGGCCGCTCCAGGTGAATCCGCCGTGGCAGTTTCTGAGTCAGGTTGGTGGGATCGCGAGAGTCGACTCCGTGCAGATTCGCGGACGCGACATAAGCGTCAACGGCAGGAACGCGGTGCACTCGGTGACTTTCCCGAATAATTTTGGGGCGGTGTCGTTCGACGAAGGGCGCATCATCAGCTGGCTGCATGCGGGAGAGATTCCGTCGGCGAAGGAGGTCGTGGATCCGTTCGGTCTCGCCTCCGCCGCCATGCGATACGACATCGTGTACGGCGTCGCAATGGAGCCGGGCACCGTCGCCGACTCGGTCGAGATCGCGATACCTCTCACCGGGACGCACGGTTACCCGAGCGAGATATCGTTCGCGGCCCGCGAGCGGGCCGCGCGCGAGGTGTGGCGCGAGAAGCTGGACCGGGTCCAAATAGATCTGCCGGCGAGCGGCCAACCCCACGTGCGGACGCTGCGCGCCAACCTCGCGTACATCCTCATCAACCGAGACGGCCCCGCGATCCAGCCTGGTTCCCGCTCGTACTCCCGCTCCTGGATCCGCGACGGCTCGCTGACTTCCACCGCGCTGCTTCGCATGGGACACGCGCCCGTCGTGAAGGAGTTCGTGGAGTGGTACGCCACGCAGCAGTACCCCAACGGCAAGATCCCGTGCTGCGTGGACGAGCAGGGCGCTACGCCCGTCCCCGAGAACGACAGTCACGGCCAGTTCATCTACCTGGTCGCCGAGTACTACCGGCATACGGGTGACACCACGCTCCTCGGCAGGATGTGGCCGCACGTGGCGAAAGCGGTGTCGTACATGGATTCGCTGCGGCAGTCGCGAATGACGGAGCGATACCGGTCCGGCGACAACCGCGCCTTCTGCGGGCTGATGCCCGAGTCCATCAGCCACGAAGGCTACAGCGCGAAACCCATGCACAGCTATTGGGACGACTTCTTCGCGCTGCGCGGATTCAAGGACGCTGCCTTCATGGCGCGCGAGCTGGGCAGAGAGGAAAGCGCGGCGTTCGAGCGCCTGCGCGACCGCTTCCGCGAGGATTTTTACGCGTCGATCCGGTTCGTGACGAGCAAGCACGGTATCGACTTCATCCCGGGCTCCGCGGAGCTGGCCGATTTCGACGCCACGTCAACCACTGTAGGTGTCTCACCGGGCGGCGAGGCGCACAGGCTTCCCGCCGATCTCCTGGCGCGAACGTTCGACAGGTATTTCACCGAGGCCCGCGAGCGCGCGACCGGCGCGAAGCCGTGGGAAGCCTACACGCCGTACGAGCTGCGCACCGTCGGCACGTTCGTCCAGCTCGGCCAGAAGGAGCGGGCGCACGAGCTGCTCTCCTTCTTCTTCCGCCACCAGCGGCCGCCGGGCTGGTACATGTGGGCGGAAGTCGTGTTCAACGACAGGAACAAGCCGGCATTCATCGGCGACATGCCGCACACGTGGGTGGGGAGCGACTACATCCGGAGCTTCCTCGACATGTTCGCGTTCGAGCGGGAGAGCGACAGCTCGCTGGTCGTCGCCGCGGGCGTGAAGGAGGATTGGGTCAGGGAGCATCCCGGTGTACGCGTGGCCAGTCTCTCGACGCACTACGGACCTATCACCTATGACATGCGCGGCGACAGCGGCGCCGTGACGGTGAGTCTCCGCGCGGGATTGCGCATCCCCGCCGGCGGAATCGTGGTCCGGTCGCCGCTGGACCAGTCGTTCACGTCCGTCGCGGTCAACGGAGTGCTGAGGCCGGGTACCGGCTCCGAAGTGACCGTGCGCGCCCTGCCGGCGACGATCGTTTTCAGGTACGGGAGATGAGCGCCGCGTACGCGCTAATCCGAGAGGATTTCTCCGTTGCTGGCGATGACGGACGCGTAGTACCGTCCGCTCGACTTGATCGTGCGCCGCTGCGTCTCGTAGTCCACGTGCACGATCCCGAACCGCTTGGAGTAGCCGCCCGACCACTCGTAGTTGTCCAGCAGCGACCAGGCGAAGTAGCCGCGGAGGTCTACTCCGCCGCGGATGGCATCGTGCGCGGCGCGGAGATGCCGCCGGTAGTACTCCACCCGCTGCGGATCCTCGACCTTGCCGTCGATCGCCTGCGGCGGGTCGTCGAACGCCGCGCCGTTCTCGCAGATGTACAACGGAACGTCGCCGTAGCTCTCCTTCACGCCGCGCAGCAGTTGCGTGAGCGCGCGAGGATACACTTCCCAGTCGGTCTGCGTGGTCCAGGCATGTTCCTGCGGCACGGGCTTCGTGCGCAGCGGCAGACGATCGTAGGCATGACGTTCGACCTTCCTCGTGTAGTAGTTGACCCCCAGGAAGTCGATCGGCTGCCGGATGAGCCGCATGTCGGCATCGGGCCAGTCGGGCCAGGCCTCGGCGAAGATCTCTTTCATCTCCGCCGGGTAACGCCCGCGAAATACCGGATCCAGGTATTGCCGGTTCATGTACGCGTCGGAGCGCTTCGTCGCTGCCACGTCTTCGGGCGACTCGGATGCTGGGTGCTTCGGCTCCAGGTTCACGACGATGCCGATCCTGCCGTCCTTTGCCGCGCTGCTCGCGCGGAACCGCTGCACCGCGGTGCCGTGCGCGCGCAGCAGGTTGTGCGTCGCGATCGGGGCCTCGAACAGGTTGGCGTGGCCCGGCGCGAGCCCGCCGTGGAGATAGCCGCCGTCGGTCACGACCCACGGCTCGTTGAGAGTGGACCACATCTTCACGCGGTCGCCGAGCGCGTCGAACATCGTCCCCGCGTAGTCGCCGAACCAGCCGGCGATGTCGGGATTGAGCCAGCCGCCGCGGTCGTCGAGCGCTTCGGGGAGATCCCAGTGATACAGCGTGACGTTGGGCATGACGTCGCTGCGCAGCAGCTCGTCCACGAGGCGCGAGTAGAAGTCGAGGCCCTTCCGGTTTACGGCTCCGGTACCCGCGGGGTACACGCGGCCCCACGCGATGCTGAACCGGTACGCGTTGAGTCCGAGCTCCTTCATCAGCGCGACGTCTTCCGCGTAGCGCCGGTAATGATCGCAGGCGACGTCGCCCGTCTGATCGAGCCAAGTTTTCCCGGGCGTGTGGGAGAAGCGGTGCCAGATGCTGCGGCCCGCGCCGTCGGCGGTGGGCGATCCCTCGATCTGATACGCGGAGGTCGCCGCTCCCCAGAGGAAGCCAGCGGGGAACCGGTAGGAATCACTCATTCAGGAATTGCCGGAGGCGCGATGCACGCGAGGGGCGGATCATGGCGAGCGTAACGCTCGAAGGTGTGCGCAAAATCTACCACGATGGTGGCGAGCACGTCGCGGTCGCGGGCGTGGACCTCGAGGTCGCCGACGGCGAGTTCGTCGTCCTGGTCGGACCGTCGGGGTGCGGCAAGAGCACCACGCTGCGGATGATCGCCGGACTGGAGTCCATCAGCGCCGGGACCGTGAAGATCGACGGGCGCGTGGTGAATCACGTGCCGCCGAAGCTGCGGGACATAGCGATGGTGTTCCAGAGCTACGCGCTCTACCCGCACATGACGGTTCGGGAGAATCTGGGCTTCGCGCTGAAGCTGCGAAACATGCCGCGCGCGGAGATCGACGAGCGCGTCTCCGCCGCGGCGGCGACGCTGGGTCTGGAGGAGTATCTCGACAGGCGACCGCGCCAGCTTTCCGGCGGCCAGCGACAGCGGGTCGCGCTCGGCAGAGCGATCGTGCGGCAGCCCAAGGTCTTCCTGTTCGACGAGCCGCTGTCGAACCTCGACGCGCAGATGCGCGTCTCGATGCGGCGTGAAATCGCGCGGCTCCATCAGGAGCTGGCGGTCACGATGATCTACGTTACGCACGATCAGGTCGAGGCGATGACGCTGGGAGACCGGATCGTCGTGATGGACAAGGGGCACGTGATGCAGATCGATACGCCGCTGAATCTGTACGAGAGGCCCGACAACCGCTTCGTCGCGGGCTTCATCGGAAATCCGGCGATGAACTTCACGACCGGGACGGTCGCTGGCGGGGACGAGCCGCGCTTCATCGCCGAAGGCGGGGCGTGGCAGACGGCGCTCCCGCGTCACCTCGCCTCCCGGCTGGGATCCGTGAGCGGCGGGACCGTGATCATGGGCGTCCGCCCGGAGGACGTGTCGGTCGTGCCGGATGCGCGGAACGGCGCCACCATCGAAGCGCGGCTCGACCTGGCCGAGTCGCTCGGTAACGAGGTCTTCGTGTACGCGCGCGCCGGAGAGCAGGACATCGTAGCTCGCGTGTCGCCGCAGCCGATGCCGCCGCTAGGCTCTCCGATAACGCTCGCGATCGACATGGAGAAGGCGCACTTCTTCGATCCGGCTTCGGGCAAGCGGATAACTTCGGGGGCGAGCCACCCCGAGTAGAGTCGGGTCGTGTAGAGTTATGCTCTACCATCCACGCCGCGCATGACCCGGACGAGCACGACAATTGGCGACGAAGTCTCGCGGGCGCTGTCGAGTCACGACCGCGTCGTGCTCGCCGTTTCCGGGGGGCTCGACTCAATGGCGCTGCTGCACGCGGCGCGGGGCGCCCGGTCCCGGCTGATCGTCGCCACCTTCGACCACGGCACCGGTCGCGCCGCGACCGACGCCGCGCGGCTGGTGCGCCGGCGGTGCAAGGAGCTGGGCCTCGAGTGCTTCACCGGACGCGCGGACGTCAAAGCGCGAACGGAAGCGGGCTGGCGGGAGCAGCGCTGGAGCTTTCTGCGCGAGGTCGCGCGCGACCACGACGCCGCGATCGCCACCGCGCACACGCTGGACGATCAGATCGAGACCGTGTTCATCCGCATTCTGCGTGACGCCGGCCCGCGCGGCCTCGCGGGGCTATATGCGCGAACCGACGTGCTGCGCCCGCTGCTGCGGACGCGGAGAGCTGCGCTGGAGGCGTACGCGCGCGCGCACTCGCTCGAGTACGTGGACGATCCGTCCAATTTCTCGCGGCGCCACCTGCGCAACCGGGTTCGGCTCGATCTGCTGCCCGCGGTTCTCGCCGCTCGGCCGTCGTTCGCCGACGAGCTGCTGGACCTGGCGCGGCGCGCCGCGGACTGGCGCCGGACGGTAGCCGCCGCGGTGGACGGGTTCGGCATCGAACGGCACTCGGACGGGTCGCTGTTCGTTGCCCGGCGCGTTCTGGGGTCGTATGATCAACGGGAGCTCGCCATCCTCTGGCCGGAGATCGCGGCGCGCGCGGACGTGACCATGGACAGACGCGGAACCCGCCGGGTAGCCGCGTTTACTATTGAGGGGGCTACCGGCGGCTCCATCCAACTTTCCGGGGGAAATGAAGTCGTGAGAACTCGCGAGCACTTCGTCTTACGACGGAAGGTCCCGTGAAGGACGCGCTGGTCGCCGACCCGCGGCTGCTTGGCAGGCCGGTCCGCCGGATCGCTTTCGACGAGGGTGAGATAGCCGAGCGCGTCGAGCAGCTCGGCGCGGAGATCAGCGCGGCGTATCCGGATGGAGATCTGCTCGTGCTCGGCCTGCTCAAGGGGAGCTTCATCTTCCTGAGCGACCTGGTGCGCAAGATCACGCGGCCGCTGCAGGTCGACTTCCTCGTGGCGTCGAGCTATGGCGACGCGATGGTCTCGAGCGGGAACGTGCGGCTGTTGTACGATCCGGAGACGGAGCTGGCCGGGAAGCACATCCTGCTCGTCGAAGACATCGTGGATTCCGGCCGGACGCTCGGCCGCATGCTGGAGATAATGAGGGAGCGCGATCCGAAATCGCTGGAGATCTGCGCTCTGCTGCACAAGCGCATCGCCGACGGTATGAAGCACGACGTGAGGTTCGTTGGATTCGACGCGCCGAAGGAGTTTCTCGTGGGATACGGCCTGGACCATGCGGAGGATTTCCGCCACCTGCCGTACATCGCGAGCCTGGAGTAGCGCTGTTGGCTATTGGCTATTGGCTGTTAGCTAACGGCACTAACGCGATTTTTTTCGGTTTTACTAACAGCCAAGAGCCAACAGCTAATAGCTTTCTTTTATAGATATGCCTCCACAACCGCCCGTCCCCAAGCCGCCGAGAAAGCCCCCCAACTGGGGCAGCGTCTCCAAGACGATCTCGTTCTGGATCCTGGTGATCCTGATCCCGGTCGCCTTCATCCAGTTTTCCGGGAAGGGCGCGGAGCAGGCGCCCGAGATCTCGTACACGCAGTACGACCGCGAGCTGACGGCGGGCAACGTCGCCAAGGTCAACATTGAGGCCGGCGCCGCGATCACGGGCGATTTCAAGAAGAAGGTCCTCGTCAACCGCCGCGAGGTCTCCAAGTTCAACGTGCGACTGCCGGTGGAGCAGTCCGAGGACGAGGTAGCGCGCCTGCGGGCGAACAACGTCGAGATCCAGGCGCAGGCTGCCCGGGCGTCGTTCGGCGCGCACCTGCTCGCCTACCTCCCGATCCTCCTGATCGTCGCGTTCTGGATCTTCCTCTTCCGGCAGATGCAGGCCGGCGGCGCGAAGGCGTTCTCGTTCGGGAAGTCGAAGGCCAAGCTGCTCACGGGCGACACGCCCAAGGTCACCTTCGCCGACGTGGCAGGCGTGGAAGAAGCCAAGGTCGAGCTCGAGGAGATCATCGAGTTTCTGAAGGATCCCCAGAAATTCACCAAGCTCGGCGGACGGCTGCCCAAGGGTGCGCTCCTGGTCGGCCCTCCGGGAACGGGCAAGACGCTGCTCGCCCGCGCCATCGCAGGTGAAGCAGGGCGGCCGTTTTTCTCCATGTCTGGCTCGGACTTCGTCGAGATGTTCGTTGGTGTCGGCGCCAGCCGCGTGCGCGACCTGTTCGAGCAGGGCAAGGCGCACGCGCCGTGCATCATCTTCATCGACGAGATCGACGCGGTCGGCCGGCACCGGGGCGCTGGTCTTGGCGGCGGGCACGATGAGCGCGAGCAGACGCTGAATCAGCTGCTCGTCGAGATGGACGGCTTCGAATCGAACGAGGGCGTAATCCTGGTTGCGGCTACCAACCGGCCCGACGTTCTCGATCCGGCGCTGCTGCGCCCGGGCCGCTTCGACAGGCAGATCATCGTGGACGCTCCCGACCTGCGCGGCCGCGAGGGGATTCTCAAGGTGCACGTCCGCAACAAGCCGGTCGCGGAAGACGTGGACATCACGACGCTCGCGCGCGGCACGCCGGGGATGGCGGGCGCCGACCTCGCGAATCTGGTGAACGAAGCGGCGCTGCTCGCGGCGCGGCGGAACCACGACAAGGTGTACATGGTCGACTTCGAGGACGCCAAGGACAAGGTGATGCTCGGCGCCGAGCGGAAGTCGATGGTGATGAAGGACGAGGAGAAGCGCTTGACGGCGTACCACGAGGCCGGTCACGCCATCTGCGCGATCAAGGTTGAGGGCAACGATCCGCTGCACAAGGTCACGATCGTTCCGCGCGGGCGGGCGCTCGGTCTCGCGTTCACGCTGCCGGAGGACGACCGCGTGTCGGTGACCCGCAGGCAGATCGAGGCGCGGCTCGCGATGGCGTACGGCGGACGCACAGCAGAGGAGCTGGTGTTCGGCCGCGACCGGGTCACCACAGGCGCCGCGAGCGACATCCAGCAGGCCACCGCAATCGCGCGCAGGTACGTGTCGCAGTGGGGACTGTCCGACAAGATCGGGCCGATCCTCGTGGGCGACAACGAGCAGGAAGTCTTCCTCGGCCGCGAGCTGGGGCACCGGCGCGAGGTGTCGGAGCGCACGTCGCAGCTGGTGGATTCCGAGGTGGAGAGGGTGATCCGCGAAGCGTACACGCGCGCGCTGGACACGCTCAGCGCGAACCTCGACCTGCTGCATTCGGTCGCGGGCTCGCTGCTGGAGCGCGAGACGCTGACTGGCGACGAGGTGCTGGCGCTGGCCCGGGGCGAGCAGCTGCCGCCGCGCGCGCCGGAGCCGCCGGTGCAGCCGCCGGCCGTGATAGCGGCGGTCGCGACGCAGGCGAAGACCGCCAAGAAGCCGCTTCTGGCTGGACCGGAGCCGGCACCGGCGTGACCTCGTCGGCCGCGGCCGGCGCCAGCACGCGTTCTCGCTGGACAGTCGGCGGGAGAACAATCGAAATCGAAAAGCCGGTCCTCCTGGGGATCGTGAACGTCACCCCCGACAGCTTCAGCGACGGGGGTGTTTCTTTTTCCCCCGATCGGGCGGTCGCTCGCGGGCTCGAGCTGATCGAGCAGGGCGCGGACGTCGTGGACGTCGGGGGCGAATCGACGCGGCCGGGCGCGGCGCCGGTGAGTCTCGAGGAAGAGCTGCGGCGCGTAATTCCGGTGATCGAGGGAGTGCTCGCCGCGAAGCCGGACGCGCTGATATCCATCGATACGGTGAAGGCCGGGGTAGCGCAGCGCGCGTTGGATGCCGGCGCCGTGATCGTGAACGACGTCTCCGGATTCCGCCTGGACGGCGCGATGCCGGGAGTGTGCGCGCGCGCGGAGTGCGGCGTGGTGCTGATGCACTCACGGGGGAGCGTGGCCGAGATGGCGTCGTACGCGGTGGCGCGGTACGGGGATGACATCGTCGGTGACATTGTTAGGGAGCTCGCCGACGGCGTGGAGCGCGCTGTCGCGGCGGGGGTCGACCGGTCGAGCATCGTAGTAGATCCAGGATTCGGATTTTCGAAGACGTCCGCGCATTCGCTGGCGGTGCTGCGGGAGCTTGACCGCGTCTGCGAGCTCGGATTCCCGGTGATGGTGGGGTTGTCGCGCAAGCGGATGATAGGCGAGCTGACCGGGGTCGCTGTCGCGGCGGAGAGGGATGCCGGGAGCGTGGGCGTCGCGATCGTGGCGCTGATGAGGGGAGCGCGGGTGTTTCGGGTGCACGACGTACGGATGCACCGGCAGGCGCTGGACGCGGCGTGGGGAGTGCTCAGTGCTCAGTGCTCAGTGATCAGTGATCAGTGATCAGTTGGAACTGCGCAGCACGCAGCGTAGTGCAGCAGCACGCAGCGCACTTATCTGATGCCGCGCACTCGCACAGTCGGCTGGTCCGTTTTTGCCGTGCTTATAACCATCTACTCCGCCACCCTCGCCCCCTCCGTAACCTGGTGGGACTCCGGCGAGCTGATCGCCGCCGTGCACTCGCTCGGCATCCCGCATCCCCCGGGCACGGCGCTGTACGTGATCGCGGCGAACGTGTGGGCGATGCTCACCTGGCCGCTCGACTATGCGGTTCGGATAAACCTTCTCTCCGCGGTCGCGACCGCCGCGGCGGTGGGGATTCTCGGCTCCATGCTCGCGCGCTGGACGCGGGACAACGTCGCCGCGGTCGCGGCCGCCATATGCGCGGGCGCCACGTCGAGCGTGTGGCGCAACGCGACCGAGGCCGAGGTGTACGCGCTCGCGCTGCTCGGCGCCGCGCTCATCCTGTGGAGCGCGGATCGAGCCGGCTCGAGCGATGCGCGCTCGCCGTGGCCGTGGATTCTACTGTGCGGGTACGTCGTCGGGTTGTCGTACTCGCTGCACCTCGCCGCGCTGGTCGCGGCGCCCGCCGCGGTACTGCTGATCGCGCCGGCGCGCCCGCGGCTCACAGGCGCGCGCATCACGCAGATCGCGTTCGTGGGCGCGTTGGGCATATCGGCCGTGCTATATCTACTGGTGCGCGCGCAGCACGATCCCCCGGTCAACCAGGGAAACCCCGCGACGTGGGCCGCGCTGATCGACGTACTGGGACGCGAGCAGTACACCGATCCGGGCTTCTGGCCGCGCCAGGCGCCGCTCTATCTCCAGATAGGCAACTGGTTCGAGTACGCCGACTGGCAATTCGCGCTCGGCCTGCAGCCGTCACCGCCCCCCTCGCTCGCGCGGACGTCCGTCACGGCTGTCTTCGTCGCACTCGGGTTGTATGGGAGCCGGGCTCACCGCAACCTCGACCGGCGCGGCTGGGGCGCGCTCCTGCTGCTGTTCGCGACCGCGTCGCTGGGAGTGATCCTGTACCTCAACCTCAAGGCCGGCCCATCGTTCGGAGAAGGACTGCTTCCGGCCGGCGCGCCCCGCGAGGCGCGGGAGCGCGACTATTTCTTCGCGACGTCGTTCGTGGTGTGGGGCCTGTGGGCCGGCTTCGGGGCGGTGCGGGCGGTGCGCGTCCTGGGAGCGCGGCTGGCGAGTCCGTCCGCGAGAACCATCCTGCAGCTCGCGGGTATCGCTGTCGTGGCTTCGCCCGTTGCCCTGAACTGGAAGGCCGTCGATCGGCGCGCCGCCGCGCACGCGACCGCCGCGCGTGACACCGCGCGCGAGCTCCTCGGCCGCGTGCCTCCATCCGGGGTGCTGCTCGCCGCCGGCGACAACGACACGTATCCGCTCTGGTACGCACAGGAGGTCGAGAAAGTCCGCGGCGACGTCACCGTTGTCACGGTGCCGCTGCTGGGAACCGCCTGGTACCGGCGCGAGCTGGCACGCCGGCACTCGCTGGTCGATTCCGCGGACGCCGACACCTGGCGCGGACTGAGCGCCACGTTGGCGGAAGTGTGCTCGTCGGCGCACGAGCGCGGACGCCCGATCATGGTGGCGCCGGGTGCGGCCGCCCGTACATTGCCCGCGAGCTGTCTGACGTCCTCCTCACCTGAAGCTGAGATCAATCACAATCAATAGATGCTGCGTCGAATCGCCGTTGTTGCGTTCTCCCTGATCCCGTGCGCCGAGCTCGTCGCGCAAAATCCCGCGCCGGCGGGATATGCTGTGTTGCAGGGCGTCGCGGTCGACAGCGTCCGCGGCGGCTTCCTGCGCGGCGCGACGGTGGGCGTGCTCGGTCCGTCGAAGATGACGTTCACCGATTCGCTCGGCCGGTTCCGCATCGACAGCATTCCGCCGGGTGAATATCAGGTCGCGCTGTTCGATCCGCTGCTCGACACGCTGTCGCTCGGAGTCGTCTCTCCGCCCATGCGGTTCGTCGCCGGCGATACGGTGGAGCTGATTCTGGCCATCCCCTCCCAGCTTGCGATCGTGACGGCGAAGTGCGGAGCTCCGCGCGGGGAGGACGATCGCGCTCTCTTCGGCCAGATCATCGACGCCGCGACCGAGCAACCGGTCGCCGGAGCGCAGGTCACGCTGAACTGGAGCGACATCACGATCAGCGAGACCACCGGTGTTCGCAGCGAACCCCGCCGCAGGCAGACGCAGTCGGACGCGCGTGGCTACTACAGGATCTGCGGGCTTCCGGCCGAACTGACCGCCGAAGCCTTTGTCCAGCACGGCGCCGACAGCACCGGCAAAGTGCAGATCGTGTTCGGTGACGCTCTGCTGGGTCTGGCGACGTTCCTGCTGCCGGGCGGCGGCGCCGTAGCGGCGGCGGGCGACACGGTTCCGCGCCCCGGCGCGAGCAGCACCGCGACGCTCTCCGGAACGGTGGTGGATGGCGAGGGCAAGCCGATCGACAACGCGCACGTCTCCATTACGGGCGCCACGAGCGCGGCGACGACGGATTCCACCGGTTCCTTCACTCTTACCGGGCAGCCCACCGGAACGCGCGCGCTCGTCGTGCGGCGCCTGGGGTACATGCCAGTCGAGCTGGCGGTGAACCTCACGCCTTTGAGGAAGAACGAGATCGACGTGGTGCTGCAGCAGTACGTGCCCGTGCTCGCGGCAGTAGTCATCGGCGCGCGGCGCGAGGCAGCGCTGGACCGCATCGGCTTCAACTCGCGGAAGGCGCGGGGCACCGGCCACTTCATCGAGCGGGATTACATCCTGAATCGGAACGCGTACCGGCTGGGGAATTTGCTGGAGAGCATTCCCGCGCTTCGGCGCCCCGGCGACGGATTCGGCGGGACCTGCACGAAATACTGGGTCGACGGAGTCGAGTGGCGCGGCGGCTCGTCCGGCAGCGGCGGCGGTATGACGACGCCGTTGGACGAGTTCGTCATGCCGGATGAAGTGGAAGCGATCGAGGTTTACACGCGGAGCTTCACCCCCATCGAGTTCCAGACGTACGATCGCTGCGCTACCGTAGCCGTGTGGACCAGGTGGAAGCTGCGGCTGTAACGGCGCGTCCGGGCGGAGGGGTGCCCTTCGGGATCCTCTGCCGCACATTCACTCGTCGTGAGATGATTTCCCGATGAAGCTCATCCTTGCGCTCGCATCGCTCGCATCGCTCGCATCGTTCGCGGCGCTCGGCGCGCCGGCGGCCGCGCAGGAGCCGCGTCCGGCGGCATTCGCGATACTGGAAGGAACGGTCCAGGACAGCCTTCACGGCGGCTTCGCCAACGGCGCGTCCGTGACTGTCGGCGGCACGATGCGATTCGCCGTTACCGACTCGGTGGGGCGTTTTCGCATCGACAGCATTCCCGCGGGCGAGCATCAAATCGAGCTGTTTCACCCGGCGCTGGACACCATCGGCGTGAGAGTGCTCACGCCGCCCATGGCGTTCGCGGCGGATTCAACCGTGTCGCTGGCGCTCGCCATTCCGTCGGCGCGCACCGTCATGCGGGCGAAGTGCTCCGGGTCCGCCGCCGGCTCGGGCGCGTTGATCGGGCTGGTATTGAACGCCGACAGCGAGGAGCCGGTCGCCGGGGCCGAGGTCCGCCTCTGGTGGATCGAAGTGACCGTGGGCGAGCGGGTCGGGATGCGGAATGAGCCGCATCAGCGCGTGGCGACGACCGACGAGAGCGGCCGGTACAAGCTGTGCGGGCTGCCGACCGAGCTTTCCGCGAACATCCATGCCGCGAGCGGTAGCGACAGCACGATCACGCTTCCCATCACGTACGGCGCGCCCGGGTTGGGAATGGCGACGCTGTACCTGGGGACGTCCGACGCGGGCGCGGCCGGCGCGCAGGCCGGGACGACCGCGACGGGCGGCGCGGAGGTGAGGGGAGTGGTCGTCGATGGCGCGGGAGACCCGCTCCCCGGCGCGCGCGTCGCGCTCGCCACACGCCCCGATGCCGCCGTCACCGACTCGGCCGGCGCATTCGTGCTGAGCGGACAGCCGTCGGGAACGCAGGCTCTCGTCGCGCGCAAGCTCGGGTTCGAGCCGGCCGAGATAATCCTCAATCTCACCCGCCGCGAGCCGCGCGAGGTGACCGTGCGGCTCGGTGCCTTCGTGCCCGTGCTCGAGGCGGTGCTGGTGCAGGCGCGCCGGAGCGCGGCGCTGGAGCGGGCCGGCTTCACGGAAAGGCAGCGCATGGGACTCGGCCGGTTCATGACTCAGGACGATCTCAACAAGCGCCTTGCCATCGAAGTGTCGGATTTTCTGCGCCATCTGCCCCCGCCGCGCGAGACCGGATTCAGCGGCGCGTGCACGCACTACTGGGTGGACGGGAGCCGCTGGCGCGAGGCCACCCCCGACGACTTCATGACGCCGCAGGAGGTGGCTGCCATCGAGGTGTACGACGGCGCCGCCGTGCCTCCTCAGTTCCAGAGCTTCGAAGGCACCTGCCGCGTGGTTGTCATCTGGACGAAATGGAAGCTCGGCGTGCGGTAGGTGGCGACCGGCGGCACGCGTTGGAAACGCCACGGCTGTGGTTGACTGGAGCCTGATGAAAGCCTTGTGCGTGTTGCTCTTCGTGGTGGCATTGCCCGTCGCCGCGCAGAACGTTCAGCAGGACGGGCATGCGGTGCTGCACGGGATAGCCGTCGACAGCCTGCGCGGGGGCGTCCTCCGCGGCGCGGGATTGCGAGTGATCGGCACGGCGCGCATGGGCGTTACCGATTCTCTCGGACGATTTCGCATTGACAGCGTGCCGGCCGGATCGCATTCTGTCGAGCTTTTCCACGAGCTGCTTGATACGCTTGGTGTCCGCGTTCGCACCGAGCCGCTCGTGTTCGGAGCGGATTCGGTCGTGTCGCTGGTGCTCGGTATCCCTTCGGGGCTGACGATGGTGCGGGCGAAATGCGGTTCGTCCGCCCCGGATCAGGGAGCGATAATGGGCATGGTCCTCTCGGCGGACACCGACGATGCGCTCACCGGCGTCAACGTCCGGCTGTCGTGGACGGAGCTCTCAGTCGGCCGCGAATTCGGTATCCGCGAGGAGCCGCGTCAACATGCTGTGCTCACCGACGCTGCCGGGCGCTACAAGTTTTGCGGCCTGCCGAATGAGCTCACCGCGGACATCTCCGCGGAGCGAGGCCGCGACAACACGGGGAGGATTCCAGTCGGCTATGAGGCAGCGATGCTCGTCGTCGTCGCCCTCTTTCTGCCGACTTCCGATTCCGCTCAAGTCGCCGCAGTAGCGCCAGGGGCGGCCGCCGGCGCCGCAGGCTCCGCACCGGGCGCTTCTTTGCAGGGGCTGGTTGTGGATTCGGCCGGGCTCCCCCTTGCAGGGGCACACGTTCGGCTCGGCTCCGGCGCCGCGGTCACGGACTCCACGGGCAGGTTCGCGCTGAGCGGCCTGGTGTTCGGCTCGCAGATGCTGGTGGTGCGTCGTCTTGGCTATCTGCCCGCGGAGCTGGTCGTGCATCTCACGCGGCGAGCCCCGCGCGAAGTAGTTGTGCGGCTCGACACCTATGTGCCGGTGCTCGAGGCGGTCTTTATCGAGGCGAGGCGAAGTCTTGGGCTGGAGCGTGTGGGCTTCACGGCTCGCCAGCGATCGGGACTGGGCCGATATCTTTCTCCGGTCGATCTCGCGAAGCGATACGCCTTTAACGTATCCGACTTTCTCCGCCATTTCCCGCCGCCGCGGCGCGGGGCGTTCGGACGGGCTTGCACTTCCTATTGGGTGGACGGGATGCGGTGGCGCGGCAACGTCGATGAATTCATGTCGCCGGACGAAGTCGCCGCGATCGAGGTTTACTCGCAGGCTTTCGCGCCCGCCGAGTTCAGAGACAACTTCAATAACTGCCGCGTCGTCGTCATCTGGTCGAAGTGGAAGCTCGGCATACGCTAGGAGCCGGCGCCATCGCCTAAGCAAAAAGCCCCGCCGAGCTGTGGCGGGGCTTTTTTGCAGTTACTAGTCACTAGTCACGAGTCACTAGTCACGTTGTTAATAGCGGTAATGCTCCGGCTTGTACGGGCCGGTCATCGGCACTCCCAGATACGCCGCCTGCGCTGGCGTCATCTGCGTCAGCTTCACGCCGAGCTTGTCCAAATGCAGCCGCGCCACCTTCTCGTCCAGCGCCTTCGGCAGCGTGTACACCTTCTTCTCGTACTTGTCCGCGTTGGCGTGCAGCTCCATCTGCGCCATTACCTGGTTGGTGAAGCTCGCCGACATCACGAAGCTCGGGTGTCCCGTCGCGCAGCCGAGGTTCATCAGGCGGCCTTCCGCCAGAATCATCACGCTGTGGCCGTCGGGGAACACCCACTCGTCGTACTGCGGCTTGATGTTGATCCGCTTGATCCCCTTGAAGTTCTTGAGGCCCGCCATGTCGATCTCGTTGTCGAAGTGGCCGATGTTCGCCACGATCGCCTTGTCCTTCATCTTCGACATGTCGTCCACCGTGATCACGTCCTTGTTGCCCGTGGCCGTGATGAAGATGTCCGCGGTCGAGAGCACATCCTCGACGGTCGTGACCTGGTAGCCTTCCATCGCCGCCTGCAGCGCGCAGATCGGATCGATCTCCGTGATGACGACGCGCGCGCCCTGGCCGCGCAGCGCCTGCGCGCAGCCCTTGCCGACCTCGCCGTAGCCGAACACGACCGCGATCTTGCCGCTGATCATAACGTCGCTCGCGCGGTTGAGCCCGTCGATCACCGAGTGGCGGCAGCCGTAGATGTTGTCGAACTTGCTCTTCGTCACCGAGTCGTTGACGTTGATCGCGGGGAAGAGAAGCGTGCCCGCTTCCATCATCTGGTAGAGCCGGTGCACGCCGGTGGTCGTCTCCTCGGACGCGCCGCGGATCCCCTCGGCGGTGCGTGTCCAGCGGCCGGGATTCTTCGCGATCTGGTCGCGGATGAGATCCAGGATGACGCCGTACTCTTCCGGATCGTTCTTCGGATCGAACTCCGGCACTTTGCCGGCGAGCTCGAACTCGTTGCCCCTGTGCACGAGCAGCGTGGCGTCGCCGCCGTCGTCCAGGATCAGGTTCGGGCCGGCGCCGTCGGGCCACATCAGCGCCTGCTCGGTGCACCACCAGTACTCCTCGAGCGTCTCGCCCTTCCAGGCGAACACGGGAATCCCCCGCGGATCGTCGGGCGTGCCGTCGGGCCCGACGACGGCCGCGGCGGCCGCGTGATCCTGCGTCGAGAAGATGTTGCACGACACCCAGCGCACGTCGGCGCCGAGCGCCGAGAGCGTCTCGATGAGGACGGCGGTCTGCACGGTCATGTGCAGCGAGCCCATGATGCGCGCGCCCGCGAGCGGCTGCGCGGCGGCGAACTCCTCGCGGATGGACATCAGGCCGGGCATCTCCTGCTCGGCGAGGCGGATCTCCTTGCGGCCGAATTCGGCGAGGGAGAGGTCGCGGACTTTGAAATTCACGGAGGTCGTAGGTTCTGCTAGAGCTGTCACGGTCAAATATCCTGGTGGAAAGTTGAAACTGCTATTGGCTATTAGCTGTTGGCTGTTGGCTTGAAGCGGAACGACCAGGTGGAACTGCGGGAGCTTTTGGCTAACAGCCAATAGCCAACAGCCAATAGCTCCCTCACGCCGTCTTCGGAAACGGTATCGCGGCATCGCCGTCCGCCGCGGCGACCGTCATGCGGGCGGCGTAGCCCGCGAGCGGAGCGGCTTCCGGCACGCGCGCGGACGCGGAGAACAGCGCGGGGCCCTTCGCCTCGGCGTCGGCGGGCAGCGCGTGATAGCGCGCGCCCTCGAGCTGCTCGGCGGTGAACCACTCTGTCACAGTGTCCTCGCTGAAGCCCTGCCACACGTGGCCCATGGTCTGGCGGTATTCCGCGTGGTCGTGCGGCATCATGTCCACCACGAGGATGCGTCCGCCGGGGCGCACGACGCGCGCGGCCTCCGCGATCGCCAGCGCCGGCTCGGGCAGGTAGTGCAGCACGAGGAAGAGCAGCGCGGCGTCGAGCGAGTCGTCGGCCACCGGAAGATTCTCCAGCTCGCCGCGGCGGAGGTGCACGTTGCGCACTCCCGCCAGCCGCTTTTTCGCTGAGCCGAGCATCGCCTCCGACGAATCGATCGCGACCACGCGCTCGACGAACGGCGCGATGGCTTCGGTGAGCTGGCCGGTGCCGCAGCCGAGATCGCCCACGGTCCAGCGGTCGTCCACCAACCCCATCAGTCCAACGAGGTCGGAGCGGCGGCCGAACAGCTCGGTGCGAAGGCGGTCCCATTCGGCGGCGGCGCCGGAAAAGAACTCGTGGCTCCGCTCGCGCCGGCGAAGCAGCACGGAGTCGAGCCGGTGCGCGTCCTGATCGGCCGCCGCGCTCTCCGAGATCTGCTCGCGCACGATCCGCCAGAGCCGCTGCGCGCCCGGATCCACGCGGTCGCGCGACATCCGGTAGTACCGGCTGGTTCCTTCCTGCCGCGATCCAACCAGCCCTTCGTCGGCCAGCACCTTCAAGTGCCGGCTGACGGTGGATTGCGGGAGCTGCAGCACGGTGCACAGCTCCGTCACGGTGCATTCGTGCCGCTCGAGGACGAGCAACAGCCGGCTCCGGGTGGAGTCGGCCAGCGCAGTCATGCAGTCGAGAATCGCGAAATCTGATATCATCCGTATATCCGGATGGAAGATTACATGCTCGCGCTCTCGGGGTCAACCCATCGAAACGGTTTTCCACAACAGGGCGCCGAACTGTCGAAAGATTCAACTGTACGGGCGGCCCAGGACCACTTAACTTGATGTGCTATGCCACTTTCCGGCTCGTCACAGGCCAGGGCGGGCGGCCCGCGCGCGGCCGGCGGGGGCGCGGAATCCGGCTACGCCGCGCTGCCGGCGGCGCTCGCCGAGATCCGGCAGCGCATAGACGAGGCGCGCTCGCGCGGCGGCCGGGGGCAGGACGTTCGGATCGTCGCCGTGACGAAGACGCACGGGCCGGAAGCGGTGGCCGCGGCGGTACGCGCGGGCATCGGCGACGTCGGGGAGAACCGCGTGCAGGAAGCGATCGCGAAAATGAGCGAAGTCGACGTCGCGGTCCGCTGGCATCTGATTGGGCATTTGCAGCGCAACAAGGTGCGCGAGGCCGGACGCTTCGCGCTGATACATTCGGTCGACAGCGAGCGTCTCGCCGAAGCGCTGGATCGCGAAGCGTTGCGGGCCGGTCGGACGTTCGACGTGCTGGTGCAGGTGAACGCGTCGGGCGAGGCGTCGAAGGGCGGCTTCGGGACGGACGAAGTGCCGCGCGTCGCGGAGCGCTTGAAGTCGATGGCCGGACTGCGCGTCACGGGATCGATGACGATGGCGGCGCTCGGCGCGGGCGAGCCGGAGCTGCGCGCGTCGTTCGCCCGCGCCCGCGCGGCGAGGGACGTTTTGTCGGCGGCCGGTCATCCGGCCGGCGAGATTTCGATGGGGATGTCGCAGGATTACGAGATCGCGGTCGAGGAAGGCGCTACCTTGGTGCGCCTCGGCACCATTCTGTTCGGAGCACGGGAGACACGATGATCGACGAAAGCTTCCATCTGACGCCGCTCGACGTACGTCGCTACGATTTCGGCCGCGCGTTCCGCGGCTACGATCCCGCGCGGGTCGATCAGTTCCGCGACCAGGTCGCCGAAGAGATGGAGCGGCTCGCCCGCATCAACCAGGACCTCGACGCCAAGGCGAGAAGCTTTCACGAGCAGCTCCGCTCTTTCCGCGAGCGCGACAAGGCTTTGAACGACGCGCTCGTGTCGGCGCAGCAGCTGCGCGCGGAGATGCGCGAGCAGGCCGAGCGCGAGGCGCAGCTCATCGTGCGCGAGGCGCAGCAGGACGCGGACAAGCTCCTCGAAGGGGGCAGGGCCGAGCTGAAGAAGCTCGAGGGCGAGATGGAAGCGCTCACCAGGTCGCAGCGCGCGTTCATCTCGCAGATGCGCGGGTTGATCGCGCGGCAGATGTCGGAGATCGACGCGGCCGACTCGCCCGCGCACGGGTCCGCTTCCCGCAACACCGGCACAGCCCAAGAGTGAGCCAGGCAGGCGCTGACGAGCGTCCGGCTCCGGTCGGACGCGGTCCGGCATTGCGGTACCGCCAGCTTCCGGCCGACCTCGCGCCCGACGACCTCGAGCGCGAGCTGCTCGCGCGCTGGGCGGAGGAGAAGCTGTTCCAGCGGACTCTCGCCGCGAGCGAGGGACGGCCGGAGTTCGTCTTCTTCGAGGGACCGCCCACCGCGAACGGCCGCCCGGGGATCCATCACGTGTTCGCCCGGACGATGAAGGACCTGTTCTGCCGCCACCGCGCCATGCGCGGCTTTCACGTCGCGCGCAAGGCGGGCTGGGACACGCACGGCCTGCCGGTGGAGATCGAGGTAGAGAAGCAGCTCGGCATCAGCGGCAAGCAGGACATCGAGCGCATCGGCGTGGAGAAGTTCAACCAGCTGTGCCGCGAGAGCGTGTTCCGGTATCGCGAGGACTGGCAGCGCATGAGCGAGCGGATCGCGTACTGGCTGGATTACGATGACGCCTACGCGAGCTATACCAACGATTACATCGAGAGCGTCTGGTGGGCGCTGAAGACGCTGCACGAGCGCAAGCTGCTGTACCTCGGCCACAAGATCCTGCCGTACTGCCCGCGCTGCGGCACGTCGTTGTCGAGCCACGAGGTGGCGCAGGGCTACAAGGACGTCAGCGATCCCAGCGTGTACGTCGCGCTCGATCTCGTCGACGACGCAGCCGCGGCCGGCGCGCCGCGGCGCCGCCTGCTGGTGTGGACGACGACGCCGTGGACGCTGGTGTCGAACGTAGCGCTGGCGGTGAGCCCCTCGATCGAGTACGTGGAGCTGCGGAAGCGCGGCGGCAAGACCAACGAGACGATCATCCTGGCGGAGGCGCGCGCCGCCGCCGTGCTGGGAGAGGATTACCGCGACAGGTGGGAGAGCGTGGCGACGCTCGGCGGCGCCTCGCTCGCCGGCAGGCGCTACCGCCGGCCGCTCGACTGGGTGCCGTTCGACGAGGGCGGCGGCGAGCACGAGCTGATCGTGGTCGAGTCGTTCGTGAGCGCGGAGGACGGGAGCGGCATCGTGCACATGGCGCCGGCGTTCGGCGCCGACGACTACGCGGCCGGACGGCGGCACGGGCTCGCCTTCCTCCAGCCGGTGACGGGGCGCGGCGAGTTCGCCGCGGACGTCCCGGTTGTGGGCAACATGTTCGTCAAGGACGCGGACGCGAAGATCGTCGAGGAGCTGCGCGCGCGCGGCGTGCTGTGGAAGGCGGGGAAGCTGGAGCACTCCTACCCACACTGCTGGCGGTGCGACACGCCGCTGCTGTATTACGCGCGCACGTCCTGGTTCATCCGCACCAGCTCGTACAAGGACGCCATGCTCACGCGCAACGCGCGCGTGGACTGGCATCCGCCGGAGATCGGCGAAGGGCGGTTCGGCGAGTGGCTGGTGAACAACATCGACTGGGCGATCTCGCGCGACCGGTACTGGGGCACGCCGCTGCCGCTGTGGGTGTGCGACGCCGATCCGGAGCACGTCGAGGCGATCGGCGGCTACGCCGAGCTGGCGCGGCGCTGGGGCAGGGAGCTGCCGGCGGACTTCGATCCGCACAAGCCGTACATAGACACGTACACGTGGAAGTGCGCGCGGTGCGAGGGCACGATGACGCGCGTGCCGGAGGTGGTGGACGCGTGGTTCGATTCGGGGTCGATGCCGTTCGCGCAGTGGCACTACCCGTTCGAGAATCGCGACATGGTCGCGCGCTACTACCCGGCGGATTTCATCGCCGAGGGACAGGACCAGACGCGCGGCTGGTTCTACTCGCTGCTGGCGATCGCGACGGGGCTCGGCGACGCGCTGCCGAACAACCTCCTCGAGCACGAGGCGGTCGCGAACGAGGGCGTGAACACGGCGCCGTATCGGGCGGTCGTGGTCAACGGCGTGCTGCTCGACGCGAAGGGCGAGAAGATGTCGAAGCGCCTCGGCAACATCGTCGACCCCGACGCGCTGCTCCCTGTGCACGGCGCCGATGCGCTCCGGATCTCGCTCATCTCGGCGAGCCAGGTCTGGATGCCGCGGAACTTCGACGAGGCGGCGATCCGCGAGAGCGCGGGCCGGTTCCTGATCACGCTGAAGAACGTGTACTCGGGAATCTTCGCGCTGTACGCGAACTTCGGCTGGGAGCCGGGCGGCGACGATCCCGCGCCCGCCGACAGGCCGCTGATCGACCGCTGGGTGCTCTCCCGCCTCGCGACCGTCGAGCGCGAGACCGATGCGCTATTGGAGCGGTACGAGTCGATGCTCGCGCTCCGCGGGCTGATGGAGTTCTTCGTGGACGACGTCTCCAACTGGTACGTGCGGCTCAACCGGCACCGGTTCTACGACGTTGAGCGGCCGGACAACCGCGCCGCGTTCGCGACGCTGCACGAGGTGCTCGCCGTGAGCTGCCGGCTGCTCGCCCCGTTCGCGCCCTTCGTCTCCGACTGGATCCATCGCGAGCTCACCGGCGGCTCGGTGCATTTGTCCACCTACGTACGCTCCGACCCCGCTGAAGTCGATATCTTTCTGGAGCGCGGAATGGAGTCGCTGCGGAAGCTCGCGACCCTGGGCCGCGCCGCGAGAGAGGAGGCCGGCGTACGGGTCCGGCAGCCGCTCTCGATGATGGTGTGCGTTGTGCCGGACGCGGCCACGGAAGCGGTGCGCCCGCTGGTTCCGCTGCTGGAGTCCGAGCTCAACGTGAAGGCGGTGGAGTTCGTGTCGTCGGCCGATACGTTGGTGCGGCTCGAGGCGAAGCCGAACTTCCGCTCGCTGGGGAAGAAATTCGGAAAGAACACGCCGGCCGCGGCGCAGGCAGTGACTCAACTTGGCGGCGACGCGCTCCGGAGCTTCGAGCGCGGCTCGCCGTTGTTTATTTCGGTGGGTGAGGAATCGCACGGGCTGGACCCGGATGATCTGACCATCATCCGGCGGGCCTCCGGCGAGATGGTGGTAAAGGAGGAAGGGGCGTATTTCGCCGCGATCGACGCGACGGTGACGCCCGAGCTGCGCGCCGAAGGATTGGCACGCGAGCTCGTCAGCAGGGTACAGCGATTGCGAAAGGAAGCGGGGTTCGCGGTTAGCGATCGGATTTCGGTCGTAGTGTGGGGGGATCCGGTGCTGGAGGGCGCGGTGGAGGCCCATCGCGAGTGGATCGCCGAGGAAGTACTGGCGCGCGAGCTTGCAACCGGCGGGAGCGCCTCACGGAACGCGGCACAGGCGGTGGACCTCGACGGGGTCGCCGCCCATGTCGCCTTGAAGAGGGTAGGATGAAGCATGGCACCTGCAGCTAGCAGCGGCGAGAAGAAGCCCAAGTCGATGACCAAGAAGATGCTCGGCCACTTCGAGAAGCGGCTGCTCGAGGAGCGCAAGCGCGTGCTGCGCGAGCTGGGGCATTACGACGAGACTTTCGGCTCGACCGAGCAGGGCGCCGACGGCGACCTCAGCTCCTATTCATTCCACATGGCGGACCAGGGCACGGACGCCATGGAGCGCGAGAAGGCGTTCCTCTTCGCGAGCCAGGAGGGACGGTTCCTCTGGCACATCGACGAGGCCCTCCGCCGGCTGTACCGCTCGCCGGAGACGTTCGGGAAGTGCCACAACTGCGGCAACGACATCGGCTACGATCGCCTCGACGCGCTGCCGCACGCGCGCTTCTGCATCGAGTGCAAGCAGCGGGAAGAAGATGGAAAGCGACCGGCGTAACGCGCCGCTGTTCTGGTCGGTCGTCGTCGGTGTGGTGCTGGTCGACATCGTCACGAAGGCCATCGCCGTGTACGCGCTCGTCCCGCAGCGGATTCCGCGGCAGGTGATCGGCGAGTATCTGCGATTCACGCTGGTGTACAATCCGGGAGCGGCTTTCGGGCTGCATCTGGGGGATTACTCGCGCTGGATCTTCACGATCCTCACGATCGGGGCGCTGTACATCCTCTCGCGGCTGTACCGCACCACCCGCGCGGACGACTGGCCCCGGACCCTCGCGCTCGCCCTGGTGTGCGCGGGCGCGATCGGCAACCTGATAGACAGGCTCCGCTCGCAGCTGGGCGTGGTGGACTTCATCGACATCGGGCTCGGCCCGGATCTGCGGTGGTGGACGTTCAACGTCGCGGACATGGCCGTGAGCACGGGCGCGTTCATGCTGGCGTGGGTTCTCTGGGGAGAAGAGAAGGCGGAAGCGATCGCCCCCTCGCAGCTCAGCAGCAAGCCGAACGAGATATAACTCTGGAGACGCGCCACACGTTCGTGGCTGAGGCCGGCTCCGAAGCGCGGCTAGATCTCCTCGTCGCGCGGCGGCTCGATCTCTCACGGACGGCGGCAGCCACGCTGATAGCCAACGGCCACGTGACGGTCGCGGGCCGCCTCGAGAAGGCGAGCTACCGGCCGGTCGCGGGCGAGCGCGTGGACGTCGTGATCCCGCCGCCCGAGACGCGCGAGATTCTCCCCGAGAAGATCGATCTGACGGTGGTCCACGAGGACGAGTCGCTGCTCGTCGTGGACAAGCCCGCCGGAATGGTGGTGCATCCCGCGCCGGGCAACTGGAGCGGAACGCTGGTCAACGCCCTCCTCGGCCGCGAAGGGCGGGATATCGACGGCGTGCCGGACCGCGCGGGAATCGTGCACCGGCTGGACAAGGAGACGTCCGGACTGCTGCTGGTCGCGAAGACGGAGCGGGCCCAGCGGCTGCTCGGCGCGGCCATCGCCGACCGGCGGGTGACGCGGCGCTACGCCGCGATGGTGTGGGGCCATCTCGACAAGGACCGGCTGACCATAGACCGTCCGATCGCGCGCGATCCCAACGACCGCAAGCGCATGGCGATCGTGTCCACGGGCCGCGTTGCGCGCACGGATTTCGTCCGACTGGCGCGGTACAATTCCGGCGACCTCCTGCGGGCGCAGCTGCACACGGGCCGCACGCATCAGATCCGCGTGCACCTCGCGTCCATCGGCAAGCCGGTGATGGGCGACGACGTGTACGGGGGAGGCGGCGGCCGCAAGCTGGCCGCCCTCCCGCCGAAGCGCCACTTCCTGCACGCCGCGTGGCTTCGCTTCGCGCACCCCGAGACGGGCGCGACCCTGGACCTTCGCTCTCCGCTCCCCCCGGAGCTCCACCGGTCGCTGGCGGCCGTCGCCGAGGATGCCTCACTGCTCCAGCTGGCCGATCCGCTGGCCGAGCTGGGGTTTTATGCGGAAATAGAATGAGGCCGCGCGGCGTTCCAAGTTGTATTCTTAGGGCAGCAACTTGCCGCGGTCGCGACCCCCGTCGCGCCAGCTCCTGCCTGCGAGGGATGCCGGATGCCCATCGTTAACTACACGGCGCGCGAAATCACTTGCAAGATCGTGTATTGCGGCCCGGGCCGGTCGGGGAAGACGAGCAATCTGCTGCACGTGTACAGCGAGCTTCCCGAGGACAGAAAGGGGAAGATGATGTCGCTCGCCACGGAGGCCGATCGCACGCTCTTCTTCGATTTCCTCCCCGTGGACCTGGGCAAGATCGCCGATTTCTCCACCCGCCTGCAGCTGTACACCGTGCCGGGCCAGGTTTTTTACGAGGCCACCCGGCGGCTCGTCCTCCAGGGCGCGGACGGCGTAGTGTTCGTGGCCGACAGCCAGACCAAGCAGCTCGAGGACAACATCGAGAGCCTGCAGGACCTGCACGCCAACCTCGCGGCGCACGACGTGGACGCGCGCAACCTCCCGATCGTGATGCAGTACAACAAGCGCGATCTGCCGGCGACCGAGATAATGCCTGTGGACGACCTGGACGACATTCTCAATTTCCGCGGCGTGCCCTCATTCCCCGCCGACGCGATCCGCGGTACGGGCGTGTTCGAGTCGCTGCGCGCGATCTCGCAGCTCGTCTTCCAGCGGCTCGATTCCACCAACGGGGGCGCGAAGTGAAGTCGAAACGGGGCGCGGCGGGAGGCGGGGGCAACGGCTCCACGCGCGGCGAGTTCGACTCGTTTCTCTCCGAGCTGGCCGGAGCGGTCGCCGAGCGCGTGCAGGCGCTGAACCCCAAGACGGCGTCGCAGGCGGACCCGGTGTTCTTCGACGAGACGAAGACGATCGTCGAATGGCCCGAGCGGAGCGCTTACGTGATCGAGGAGCTGCGCTAGATGGCGATTCGAGGCAGCCTGCGCGAGGCGAGCTTGCCCGACGTGCTGCAGCTGCTCTCGATGGGCAACAACATGGGTCTGCTCACCATCGACCGTGGGGATCAGGTAGGCCGGATCTACTTCGACGGCGGACGGATCGCCTACGCCGAGATCGAGCACCGCCATCTGTCCGCGGAAGAAGCGGTGTACCTCATGTTCACCTGGGACGACGGCGCGTTCAACTTCGCGCCCGCGACCCCGCCTCCTGAGGGCGTGCCGGTCTCGTCGATCGATCCGCAGTCCGTGCTGCTCGAGGGCGCGCGGCGGGTGGACGAATGGGCCGTGGTCGAGAAGAAGGTCCACAGCTTCGACCTGGTGTTCGCGCTCGAGCGGCAGGAGCTGCTCCGGACC
The DNA here is from genome assembly GCA_040882285.1 of Gemmatimonadaceae bacterium. NCBI lineage: Bacteria > Pseudomonadati > Gemmatimonadota > Gemmatimonadia > Gemmatimonadales > Gemmatimonadaceae > Gemmatimonadaceae bacterium. Next base: position 20,302 of record JBBEBQ010000026.1, on the reverse strand, counting down.
AAGCTGGAGCTGACGGCCGATCAGCAGGCACTGCTGCCGCTCATCGACGGCCACCGCGACGTCAACGCGCTGATCGAGGAATCGGGGCTGGGCGAATTCGTGGTGGGGAAGGGGCTGTACGGTCTCATCACGGCCGGCTTCGTGGTCGAGGTCGGACGGTCCGGAGCGATGCCGAAGCCGGCGGATGGTCCCGACCTGGACGAGCACCGCAACCTCGGCATGGCGTTCTTCCGTGCCGTGATGTACGACGAGGCGATCACCGAGTTCACCCGCGTGCTCGAGCTCAAGGAAGACGACGCGCCGGCGGCGTTCTACATCGGGCTCATATCCATCTCGCGCCAGGACTGGGCAACGGCGGCGTCGGCATTTCAGCGGGCCACCGTGTACGCGCCGGAGGCGGTCTCCCCGCTGCACAACCTGTCGTACTCGCTCGCGAAGCTGGGGCAGATGGACAAGGCCAGACGCGTGTGCGACGAGATTCTCGCGCGCACGGAGCGGCGCGAGCCGGTCATCCTCACCTGGTCCGGCGCGCTGGCGATCCAGGCGCGCAACGCGAAGCTGGCCAACTCCGAGCTCGAGGCCGCGCGCCAGCTGTGGGGCGGGACCAAGCCGCCGGCGGTGTGGTACCACCACTCGGCGCTGGCCGCCGCGCTCGAGGGCGACCTGCTGCGCGCGGAGCGGATACTGCGAGATGCCATCGAGGCGCATCCGTACGGCGCCGCGCTGTACAACAACCTCGCCGTGGTGCTGACCCGGCGCGGCCGGTACGACGAGGCGCGCGTCGCGGCGGAGCAGGGAATCGCCGCCAATGCGAGCCTGCCGCAGCTGCACGCCAACCTCGGCGACGTCCTGCTGCACACCGGGATGCACGCGGAGGCCCAGGCGGCGTATCGGCGGGGGCGGCAGTCTGCGCTGCGCTAGCGCGCAGGTGACTAGTGACTAGTGACTAGTCACTGCTCCTCACTTCTTCTCCTTCCTGCTACCTTACGCCCATGAACAAACCCGAGATCTCGACCACCTCCGGCGTAGCCCGCCTCCCCGGAAGTCGGACTCTGTGGTGGGGGCTTGCCGCCGTGGCGATTTTGCTCGGCTTCGCGGATCTATGGCGCGGTGGCGAGACGATAGCGCCCATCCTACTGGTGATTGGCTATCTGGTGCTGGTCCCCATCGCGATTCTAAAGTAACTGTGTCCAGTGACCAGTAACTGCGTGAACAGCAGTCACTAGTCACTAGTCACCAGCATCACTCCGGGACGACGGCGCGGCCAATCGTCCCCGCATCCGTCCCGAACCAGATCGACCTCGTCGGCGCGTGATACACCATGTGCCGCACCGCGCCGCCGCCGCTCTTGATCGGAGTCGTCCCGATGAACCGGCGGCTCTTCGTGTCGAAGCCCACGAACTGATTCGGGCGGACGCCGGTCTCGACGAACCAGAGCCGGTCCTGGTCGTCCACCGTGAGGGCATAGGGCAATGACGTCGCCGCCGACGGAGCCGCGTATTCCTCCACGTTCCCCGATCGCGGATCGAGCCGGCCGATGAAGCCGCGCGTGTAATCCACGTACCAGATGCCGCCGTCGGTGGTGGCGGCGATGCGCCGCGTGCGGCTGCGCTCGTTCGGGAGGGTGTACTCGCGAACCGCGAGCGTGGCCGGATCAACTACCCCGATCTTGTTCGAGCCCATCTCGTTGAACCACGGGCGGCCGCGCGCGTCGATCACGATCCCGTACGGCCGCGCGCGCTCGGTCGGGACGGTCGCCATGCGTACTTCGCCCGAGCGCATATTGAGCCGTCCGATGTGGCCCCCGCCCTGGGCGGTGAACCAGATATTCCCCGCCTTGTCGAACACCAGCGTATGGGGATCGCGCAGCCCCGCTTCCGCCATCGCGAACTTCTGAATGGCGCCGCTCGCCGGATTCACCTTGCCGATGTGAGCCTGCCGGTTCCCCGCGTACCAGATGGTGCCGGACCGGTCCACGATCAGATTGTGCGGGCCGGCGCCGTCGTCGAGCGCGACGCGCTTGAACTCACCGGTTCGCGGGTCGAACCGCGCGACATAGTGGCCGGTCTGCCCCACGAACCAGACGTTGCCGTCGGGCGCGACGTACGGATCGCGCGGCCGCGTGTTGGCCCACGGGACCTCCCACTCGGTGATCGTGAGGGTGACCGGCGCCTGCGCGGGGGCCTGGCTGGCGAAGATGGGAGCGAGTGCGAACGTGAGCAGCAGTCCGGGTCTATTCATCGGTAGGCGCAGTTAAGGTGGCGAGGTAAGTCAACATTGTCGGCAGCTGGAAGCTGGTAGCTACCTGCTGGAAGCTCGCCTCTTATCGGTTCTCTGTGGCCTCTTGTCACTTTATATACGCGCCCCGCAGCCTGCCCGCTGAAAATCGCAGTATCGGCGCACCGCTTGCAATGAGCTTCACACCCGGCAAGCTTTCCCGCTCCTCGGCGCGCGCGCGGAGGATCCGGGCGAATAGCTCAGTTGGTTAGAGCGCCTGCCTTACACGCAGGATGTCGGGGGTTCGAGTCCCTCTTCGCCCATTCCCGGAGCTGTATTTCCGGGTGGCCGGCTGGAACTCTAGCCGGCGGGCGCGGGTACAGATGTTCACCGTATCGGAGGTTAAAACATTGAAGGCACGTCCTGGTCTCTCGAACGCTGCTGGAGCCGCGCTGACGATAGCTGCGATGGTTCTGGCCGCGATGCCCGTTCAGGCGCAGCGTCGCGATGCAGCGCCGCCGCCGCGCGTCATGGTCGCCACGTTCCACGCCTCGGAGCCCGGCGTCGGCATGCAGTTCGCCGAAGCGCTGCGCGCCCGGCTCGGTCGTGACGCGAATGCGCGCGACCTGACGGTGATCCCGAAGGCGGACATCGAGAATACGCTCCGCGCGTCGGGCTATTCCACGACCGAAGCGCTCAGCCCCAACGACGCCAAGGCCCTCGCGAGTCTCATTCGCGCGAAGGACTACGTCGACGGCACCGTGACGCGCACGCCCGCCGGATACAGGGTTGACGCGCGGCTGGTGCTGGCCCGCGATAACACCGTGGCGCAGGCGCTTCCGCCGGCCGAGGCCGGACGGCTCGACCAGGCGGCCCAAGCCATCTCCCGCTCGTACCTGCAGGCGCGCCGGCAGATCGAGCACGAGGAGCGCTGCTACAACGCGCTCCGCGCCGGGAACGTCGAGGAAGCCATTCAGTACGCGAACACCGGCCTGCGCCAGCATCCCGATGCCAACATGGTGCGCGTCTGTCTCGCCAACGCGTACGTGACCCGCGACACGCCGAAGGACAGCGCGTCGGTGGTCTCGGCGACCACGCTCCAGCTGGTCGAGCAGGTACTGGCGACGGATCAGCGGAACATCACGGCGCTGCGTCTGGCGGCGCTGGGCTACAAGGCCGCCGGGAACGAGGACAAGTACGTCGAGACCCTTACCAGTCTCCTCGCGGCCGCGCCGACGGACCTCACGCTGCAGCAGCAGGTCGTGAACGAGCTCGCAGCCAGCGGTCGCGCCGCGCTCGCCGCCCCGATCATAAAGGAGGCGCTCAGCCGCAGCGCGGGTGATCCGTCCATGCTGCGCACGGCGTGGCTGGTCCTGCTCGCCGCGCGCGATTTCGAGGCGGCCATCCCGGTGGGCCGGGACCTGATAGTCGCGGACACCTCGCAGGCGACGGCGAACTTCTACGCTCGTCTGGCGGGGGCGCTCAGCGGGCTCAGCCGCAACGCCGAAGCGGTGGAATTGCTGACCACCGGCACCGCGAAGTTCCCGACGGACGCGACTCTCTGGGTTGCGTTCGCCGAGGCGCAGCGCAAGTCGGGGAACACGGCGGGAGCGGTGCAGGCCGCCCGGCGCGCGCTGTCCGCGGACCCGAACGCCGCGGAGCCGTACGTGATTCTCGCCACGATCTACAGCGACGCGAATCAACCCGACAGCGTCTATTCGGTGCTGCTGCGCGCTCCCAGCGCGGCCGCGCCCATGGTGGCGCAGCTCGCGCTGCAACAGGGCAACAACGCGTACCGGGCGGGGAACGCGTCCCGCAACCGCGCTGATTTCCAGCGGGCGGTGCGCTTTCTGGAGCTGTCCAACCGGCTGCAGCAGAGCAACGCGGCGCAGTTCCTTCTCGGAGCGTCGGCGTTCTCCATAGCGCAGTCCGCCACCACGGAGGCGTCGCAGACCAGGAGCTGCGAGCTTGCCCGCCTGGCTCAGTCGTCGCTGGCAACCGCGAGGGCGAACGTGCCCGCGGGCCGGGAAGAATTCCCCGAGCCGACCGCGCAGCTGCTGGAGGCAATTCCGCAGTTCGACTCGCCGATATCACAGATGATCAGGCAGTTCTGCCGGTAACACCGCGGCAGCACGCATGACCTTCAGCCCGCCGTCGCCCAGCGACGGCGGGCTGTTGCTATATTGACGCAGCGATTCACCTCCCGCCCGAGGATGTCCCCGACAGCGCCTGCCGCCGAAGTCCGCCCGCCTGATGGCCGCTGGGATTCCGCCTACCACGCTCCGGTGCTGGTGGACGAAGTGCTCGAGACGCTCGCGGGCGCGAGGCTCGTCCTCGACTGCACGCTGGGCGGCGGGGGACACAGCGCGGCTCTCCTCGAGTCGGGCGCCAGCGTAGTGGGGCTCGACCGCGATCCGGCCGCGGTGGAAGCGGCGTGCGAGCGCCTCCGCGGGCTCGAGCGGGGGGCGAGCTTCAAGGCCTACGTCGGCAACTATGCGTCGATATCCTCGCGTCCCGAGATCCGCGACCTGCGCTTCGACGGCATCCTGCTCGACCTCGGAGTCTCGTCGCACCAGATCGACGTGGCGTCGCGCGGCTTCTCGTTCCGCGACGGCGCGCCGCTGGACATGCGGATGGGGGCCGACGCGGTCACCGACGCCGCGACGCTGCTCAACACGCTGGACGAGCGGGAGCTCGCGTGGATCTTCCGCGAGTACGGCGACGAGCCGCGCGCGTTCCGGCTCGCGCGCGAGATCACGCGGCGGCGCACGACGCGTCCGTTCGCGATCAGCGACGACTTCGTGGGCGCGATTCGCGCGGTGCTCGGCCCGCGGAGCGGGGCGCCGGAGTTCGCGCGCCTGTTCCAGGCGGTGCGCATCGCCGTGAACGACGAGCTCCCGGGTCTCGAGCGGGCGCTGCCGGACCTGCGCGACCGGCTGAGCCCCGGCGGCGTGCTCGCGGTCATCGCCTATCACTCCGGCGAGGACCGCATCGTCAAGCACGCGATGCGGGAGTGGAGCCAGGCGTGCACCTGTCCGCCGCTGCTGCCCCGTTGTGAATGCGGCGGCCGGGCAGTCGGGAAAGCGGTGACGAAGCGGGCGATCGTGCCGTCCGCGGCGGAGAGTGCGCGCAATCCGCGCGCGCGGAGCGCCCGGTTGCGGGGATGGCGAAAAGCCGCGTAGCGTTGCGCGGCCGGTCCATGGTCGCGCTGGTGCTCGTCGCGTTCGTGCTGCTCGCGTCGCTGGTGATCTGGCGGCGCAGCGTCGGGATCGCCAGCGCGCGCGAGCTGCGCGAGCTGGGACAGGCGCGGCTGCAGCTCGAGGGCGACCGGGCCCGGCTGGCGCGCGACATCCGCGCGGCGTCGAGCAGGGAGAAGCTGGTGCCGATCGCGGAGCAACGGCTCGGCATGCGGGTACCCTCGGACGATCAGATGATAATTCTCGAGCGGAGGTCGGTTGGCGATACGGCTCCCTAGCCGGACAGGCGTCGTGCACACGGCGCTCCTGCTCTTCGCGCTGGCGCTCGTGGCGCGGGCGGCGCAGGTGCAGCTGCTCGAGCACGACGAGTGGGCGGCGCGGGCCGAGCGGCAGCACTTCGTGTCCGCGTCGCGCCCAGCGACACGCGGCGCGATTCTCGACGCCGCCGGCAACGTGCTGGTCGAGACGCGGGAGCTGCGGCGCCTCAGCATCGCGCCGCGTGAGCTGCGGGACAGAGCAGCGACCGCGCGGCTGCTCACGCGGGCCGGCGTGCCCCGGGAATGGGTGACTCGCGCCGTCGACACGACGCGCAAGTGGGTTCAGCTCCCCGGCGCGTTTCCGCCGGAGCGGGTGGCGGCCCTCATACCGATGCGCGGCGTGCACTCCACGGTGGTGCTGGACCGCGTGTACTCGAATTACGCGGGCATCCGGAAGCTGGTCGGACGCACGGACCCGGCCGGTGGCGCGCTCGACGGCATCGAGCTGGCGATGGATACGCTGCTCCGCGGCGACAGCTCCACCTCGCGCCTGGCGCGCGACCGCAGCGGCCGCGCGATCCCGAATCCGTCGGGCGGCTCCGCGGCCGGCGCCACGGTCGCGCTGACGATCAGCCGCGACCTGCAGGACATCGCCGAGCGCGCTCTGGCGCACGCCGTTGACAGCCTGGACGCGAGCGGCGGCGACATCGTCGTGCTGAATCCGCACAGCGGCGAGGTGCTCGCGCTCGCGAGCAATCGCGCGGACCCGTCCGCGTTCGCCAACACGGCGATCACCGAGCCGTTCGAGCCGGGCTCCACCCTGAAGCCGTTCATCGCGGCGGCGCTGCTCGAGCGGGGCCTCGCGTCACCGGACGAGATGATCGAGACGTTCAACGGCACGATGCAGCTCGAGGGGCGCGTCATCCGCGACATCCACAAGGCGCCGTCGCTGTCTCTCGCCGACGTGATCCGCTTCTCCAGCAACATCGGAATCGTCCGCTTCGCCGATCGGCTCACGCCGCGCGACAAGTACGAGCTCATGCGCGACCTCGGCTTCGGCGCGCCTACCGGCGTCGCGCTGCCGGCCGAAGCATCGGGCACGCTGCGCGAGCCGCGGCGGTGGTCGAGGACGTCGGCGGCCTCGCTGGCCATGGGCTACGAGATTGCGGTGACGCCGCTGCAGCTCGCCACGGCGTACGCCGCGATCGCGAACGGCGGCGAGCTGCTCGAGCCGCAGATAGTGCGCGAGGTGCGCGCCGGGGATCGCGTGCTGTACGCGCGCAAGCGGCGCGTGCTGCGGCGGGTGTTCTCTCCGTCCACCGCCGCCACGATGCAGCGCATGCTGGTCGCGGTGGTGGACAGCGGAACGGCGACGAAAGCGGACCTCGCGAACTTCCTCGTCGGCGGCAAGAGTGGCACGGCCAGACGGACCGAGGGCCGCAGGGGATACGTGCCGGGGAGCTACACGGCGTCGTTCGTCGGCCTCTTCCCGGGCGACCAGCCGCAGTACGTGGTCGTCGTGAAGCTCGACAACCCGAAGGGAGCGATTTACGGCGGCGAGGCAGCCGCACCGGTGAGCCGCGTCGTGCTGCAGGCCGCTCTCGCGGCGCGCGACGCCGCGCTCGACCGCGGCGCGCTCGTCTCCGCGCGCCTTCCGGACGCGCCGCCGCGGGTCGCGCGCGCGGCGGCGGCCGCGGACAGCGCGCCAGGGGCCAAGCGTGTCGTGCGGATCCCGTCAGCCCGGCCGGCGCTGGAGGAGACGCCCGCGCGCCGCGTGATCGTGCGGCTGCCGCACGCTCCCCCCCAGCGCGAGCAGGACGGGAAAGCGCAGCGCGTGGTGCCGGACGTGTCGGGCATGACGCTCCGCGGCGCGATCGGCGCGCTGCATCACGCGGGCCTGCACGTGCGTCTCGTGCCCGGCTCGGCGCTGCAGTCGTATCCGGGCCCGGGGGCGCTCGTCGCGCATGGCAGCGTCGTGACGCTCACGCACCAGCGATGACGATCCGGCTCGGCGCCATCGCCGACGCGTTGCGCGACGCCGGGCTGCTCACGAAGACCACCGGCACTCTGCCGGCGCGGGCTGCCGCGATCACGGAGGACAGCCGCGCGGTCACTCGCGGCTCGATTTTCGTCGCTGTTCGCGGGACCGCCGGCGACGGCCATGATTTTCTCCCGGCGGCGCTGTCCGCGGGCGCCGTGGCCGCGATCGTGGAGGACGAGGCCCGGACAACGCTTCCGTCGCTCGTCGTCAACGATTCGCGCGCCGCGGCGGCCGTCGCGGCCGCGGTCGCGTACGGCCATCCCGCGCGCGAGCTTCGCCTCGTCGCGGTCACCGGCACGAACGGGAAGACGACGACGGCCGCGCTGCTGCGCGCGCTGCTCGACGAGGAGTCCGCGCCGGCCGCGTCGGTCGGCACTCTGGGCGTGCTGCTCGGCGCCGCCGGCGAGCCGAGCCCCGGCGGCGCGGGACTGACCACGCCCGGCCCCGTGGAGCTGCAGCGGGTGCTGCGCGCGCTGGCCGATGCGGGCGTGCGCACCGTGGCGATGGAAGTCTCGTCCCACAGCCTCGATCAGCGCCGGGTTGCCGGGCTGCAGTTCGAAGCGGCGGTGTTCACCAACCTCACGCGCGACCATCTCGATTATCACGGCACGATGGAGAGCTACTTCGTCGCGAAGGCGAAGCTGATCTCTTACATCGCGCCAGGCGGAGTTGCGGTGGTCAACGCGGACGAGGCGGCGTGGGAAGCGCTGCCGCCGGCGCCGAGGGTGTTCAGCTTCGGCCGGCGCGGCGACCTGCGCGTCTTTCCCGTGATCCGGCATTCCCTCGCCGGCGCCGAGTTCGATCTCACCTGCGAAGGCGTCTCGCACCGGGTGGAGCTGCCGCTCGTCGGCGAGTTCAACGTCGAGAACGCGGCGGCCGCCGCGGCCGCCGCGGTGCAGCTCGGCATGCCGTTGCGGCTCGTGGCGGCGCGGCTGTCGGCCGCGCCGCAGGTGCCCGGGCGGCTCGAGATACTCGCCAGAGACCCGGCTATTATTCGTGACTACGCGCACACGCCGGATGCTCTGGAGCGTTTGCTCAAGGCGCTGAAGCCGATGTGCGCGGGGCGGTTGCTCGTCGTCTTCGGGTGCGGCGGCGACCGCGACAGGGGGAAGCGGCCGCTCATGGGGGCGATAGCGTCCGCGCAGGCGGACGTCGCCATAGTCACCAGCGACAATCCTCGAACTGAAGATCCGGAGAAGATCATCGACGACATCGTCGCCGGCATGACCGCGGGTGGGTACGAGCGAATCGAGGACAGGCGGGCCGCCATCGAGCGCGCCATCGAGCTCGCCGACCCGCGCGACGTCGTGGTGATCGCCGGCAAGGGCCACGAGACTTACCAGGTCCGCGGCGCCACGCGCTATCCGTTCGACGAGAAGGAGATCGTGAGCGAGATCCTCGCGCCCAGCCGATGACGGTCGCGTTCTGGACCCTGGATCGCGTCGTCGCCGCGCTGGGCACGGGCCCGGGCGGGCAGTCGCCCGTGCGCGCCGTGTCGACGGACACGCGCACCCTCTCGCACGGCGACATCTTCGTCGCGCTGAAGGGCGAGACGTTCGACGGGCACGATCACCTCGCCGCGGCGGTGGAGCGCGGCGCGGTCGCGGTCGTGGTGTCGCGCCTGCCGCGCGGCGCGGCGCTCGGAGTGCCCGTGTATCAGGTCCCGGACACGCTGGTCGCGCTCGGCCGGCTGGCCGCGTTCTGGAGGAAAGCATGGGGCAAGCCTCTCATCGCGGTCGCCGGGAGCAACGGGAAGACCAGCACGAAGGATCTGCTGCGCGCGGCGCTGGGCTCGCGACTCGCGGTGCACGCGACCACGGGAAATCTGAACAACAGGATCGGGGTGCCGCTCACGCTGCTCTCGATTCCGCGCGATTCCGATATCGCCGTCGTCGAGCTCGGTACCAGCCTGCCGGGCGAGGTCGCGATTCTCCGTGACATCGCGCGGCCCGACATCGCCATGGTCACGAGCGTCGCGGAGGAGCACCTCGAGGGGCTGGGAGATCTCGCCGGCGTGCTGCGCGAGGAAGCCGCGTGCTACGACGGCGCGGAGGTCGGCATCGCGCCGGCGTCGCAGCCGGAGGTCGTGGATGCGGCGCGCGCCCGCGCGCGCTCGGTGGTGAGCGCCGGGCTCGACGAAGGCGATTTTCGCGCCCGCGCCTGGCGGCTCGCGCCCGACGGATTGGGCGAGATAGACGTCGACGGCGTGACCGTGCGCTCGCCGCTCCGCGGGGCGCACAACCTGCGCAACGCCATGCTCGCGCTCGCCGCGGCGCGATCGTGCGGCATCACGATGGAAGACGCCGCGCGCGGGATCGCGGCGATGCCGCAGCCGAAGATGCGCACCGCGTGGGAGCAGCTCGGCAAGGCGACGGTGATCAACGACGCGTACAACTCCAATCCCGGATCGGCGCGGGCCGCCATCGACCTGGTTCGCGCGGCGGACGGCTCGCGGCAGCGCGTGGTCGTGCTCGGCACGATGCGCGAGCTCGGGGCGGGATCGGCGCGGTGCCACGCGGAGATCGCCCGGCTGGCGGTCGATTCCGGCGCGGACGTCGTCGCCGGCATCGGAGAGTTCGCGCCGGCGCTGGAAGGGCTCCCGCCGGGCAGTGCCCGCGTCGTGACGGCCGACGACGTCGAAGCGCTCTGGCCGCGGCTCGAGCCGCTGCTCCGGCCTGATGCGCTCATATTATTGAAGGCCTCGCGCGGTGTCCGGCTCGAGCGCCTGCTACCCTATCTCACTGCGTGGGCGGAGAAATGCTGAACTGGCTGCTGTACCCGCTCTCGAGCGAATACGGGTTCCTGCGGATCTTCAACTACATCAGCTTTCGCGCCGCCGGCGCCGCGATGACCGCGCTCATCACAGCGTTCATCGTCGGTCCCTGGATCCTGCGGCGGCTCTCGCACATGAAGCTCCACCAGGTCGTGCGCGAGGGAACGCCGGCCGCGCACAGCAGCAAGAGCCAGACGCCGACGATGGGCGGCCTGATCATCCTCGTTGCCACCATGGTGCCGACGCTCCTCTGGATGAAGCTCAACAGCCGCTACGTGCTGATTGCGCTCGGCGCGATGACCTGGATGGGCATCATCGGCTTCCTGGACGACTACCTCAAGCTGAAGCAGAAACGGGAAGGGCGCGAGAACAAGGGGATGGTGGAGGCGCAGAAGCTGCTCGGACAGATCGTCCTTGGCTTCGTGATCGGCTATTTCATCTGGAAGTTTCCGATCTCCACGTTGCCGGGTGCTTCCACGACGCTCCCGTTCTACAAGTACATGCTCATCGTCCCCGCGACGCAGGCGCTCGGCTGGCTGTACGTCGCGTTCGTCACTTTCGTTCTCACGGGAACGACGAACGCGGTGAACATCACGGACGGATTGGACGGGCTCGCCGCGGGGCTGACGGCGATCGCGGCGGCGACGTTCGCGCTGTTCGCGTACGTGATCGGCCGGATCGACACGAGCGCGTACCTGCACATCTTCTATCTCCGCGGCGCTGGAGAGCTGACGATCTTCTGCGCGGCGGTGATGGGGGCGTGTATCGGCTTCCTCTGGTTCAACACGAATCCGGCGCAGGTGTTCATGGGCGACACCGGCTCGCTCGCGCTCGGCGGCGCGCTCGGCGCCATCGCGATCCTGCTCAAGTCCGAGTTCGTGCTCCTCATCATCGGCGGCGTGTTCGTGCTGGAGATGCTGTCGGTGATCGTGCAGCGGTACGTCTTCAAGTACCGGAAGCGCCGGTACGGGCTCGAATACGCCAGTAGTCACAGGGTGCTGCGGCGAGCGCCGCTGCACCATCACTTCGAGGAGCGGGGGTGGACCGAGAACCAGGTGGTGGTGCGCTTCTGGATCCTCGGAATTCTCTTCGCGTTCCTCGCCCTGAGCACGCTCAAGGTGCAGTGAGCGGGGACCCGATCGCCGGGATCCCGACGGATGGGGAGATCGCGGTGCTCGGCCTCGCCCGCAGCGGACGCGCCGTTGCGTTGCTGCTCGGGAAGCATGGGCACAAGGTGTACGCGTCCGATGCCTCGTCCGACGCCGGCGCCGCCCGCGCAGCGACTGAATTGTCCGCGGCGGGGATCGCCGCCGAGTCCGGCGGTCACGATCTGGACCGCGTGGGACGCGCGGCAGCGGTGGTGGCGAGCCCGGGAATCCCGCCTTCGGCCCCTCCGCTCGCCGCGGCGCGAGAGCGCGGTGTCCCGATCCTCAGCGAGATCGAAGTCGCGCTGCGCGCGCTCGACCGGTCCCGCGTCATCGCGGTCACCGGCACGAACGGGAAGTCCACGACGACGGCGATGATCGGCGCGATGCTGGCCGGGCTCGGGACCAGCGCCGCCGTCGCCGGCAACATCGGGCGGGCGCTGTCCGAGGTCGCGCTGCCGACTGACGCTCCCGACTGGGTCGCGCTCGAGCTGTCGTCGTTTCAGCTGCACGACACGCCGTCGCTCTCGCCGGCGGTCGGCGTGCTCACCAACCTCTCGCCCGACCATCTCGACCGGTACGCGGGCGTCTCCGAGTACTACGCGGACAAGGAGCTGCTCTTTCGCAACGCGCGCGCCGGCTCGGTGTGGGTGAGCAACGCCGACGATGCCGACAGCGCGCGGATGACGGCGGGCGTGGCGGGCCGGCACGCTCGCTTCTCGCTGTCGAAGCGCGCCGACGCGTGGCTCGATGCCGATGCCGGCGTGCTGCGTCTCGGGGGCGAAGAGCTAATGCCGCGCGGCGATCTGCCGCTGCTCGGGAAGCACAACGTCGCCAACGCGCTCGCGGCTGCGCTGGCGGTGACCGTCGCGGACGCATCCTTCGCCGGACCCGGCCCACGCGAACGGATCGCCCGGGCGTTGCGTAACTTCCAGCCGCTGAGTCATCGTCTCGAGCTGCTGGGAGAGTTCCGCGGGGTGCAATGGATCAACGATTCGAAGGCGACGAACGTGGGCGCCGCGCTGGTGGCGCTGCAGGCGATGGAGCGCCCGACCGTCCTGCTGCTCGGGGGCCGGCACAAGGGCGAGCCGTACGCGCCGCTGGCCGCTGAGATCCGCCGCACGGTGAAGCGCGTGATCGCGTACGGGGAGGCGGCGCCCCTGATCGCCGGCGAGCTGGCGGGCGTGACCGATGTGCGCGCGTCAAGCGATTCATTCGAGGATGTCGTCGCCGAGGCGCGGGAAACGGCGCAGCCGGGCGACGCGGTGCTGCTCTCGCCCGCGTGCTCGAGCTACGACATGTTCTCGAGCTTCGAGGAGCGTGGCGACCGGTTCCGGCAGCTCGCGTTGGCGGGGAGCGGATGAGCGAAGCAGTGGACACCACTTATCGCTGGCGCATCGGCGTCGACGGCCGCGTGCTCGTCGTGCTGATGTGGGTGCTGCTCACCATCGGTCTCGCGACGGTGTACAGCGCCAGCTCGATCACCGCGGATCAGATGGGCCGCGGCCACGCGTTCTTCCTCCTGCGGCAGCTGACCGGAGTCGTCGCCGGGCTCGTCGTGTTCGCGATCGCCGCCAAGGTGGACGCGGAGCGGTGGTACGGCTGGGCGTGGCCGCTGCTGGCGCTGTCGCTGATTCTGCTGACGATAGTGATCCTTCCCGGCACCGAGTCGATCGCGCCGCGGATCAACGGCTCGCGCCGCTTCCTGGTGGGCGGGTCTTTTCAGCCGTCGGAGCTGGGCAAGCTCGCGGTGATCGTGTGGACCGCGATGCTGCTCGTGAAGAAGGGCGACAGGATGCGCCGCCTCACGAAGGGGCTGCTGCCGTTTCTCGTCGTGCTCGCCGCGCTCAACCTGCTGGTCGCGCTCGAGCCCGATCTCTCGGTCGCGCTGATGTACACGCTCATCATGGGAATCGTGCTGTTCGCCGGCGGCGTGCGCATCGGGCATTTCGTCGCCTTGCTCATACTCGTCATCCCGCTCGCGTGGCAGCAGATCGAGCGGCTGAGCTACGTGCTGCTCAGGATGGTGTCCTTCTTCGATCCCGGATCGGGGCTCGCCGAAACTGGATATCAGCAGACGCAGTCGCTCATCGCGGTGGGGTCCGGCGGCGCGCTCGGCGTCGGGTTCGGCGAAGGGCGGCAGCAGTACGGCTTTCTGCCGTACGCCTACGACGACTTCATCGCGGGGAACATCGGCGAGGAGTGGGGCTTCGTGGGCCTGCTGGTCGTGATCGTTGCGTTCATGCTGTACGGGATTCTCGGCTTCCGGATCGCGCGGCTGGCGCGGACGCAGTTCCAGAAGCTCTTGGCGGTCGGCATCACGGCTACCGTCATCATCACCGCGTACCTGCACATCGGCGTCGCCATCGGCATGCTGCCGACGACCGGGCTGACGCTGCCGTTCATCTCGTACGGCCGGTCGAACCTCGTAATGACCATGCTCATGACCGGGATTCTGGTGAACATCGCGAGCACGCACGAGCGCGTGATCGGAGCGGCCGCGACCGACCCGCTCGCGCCGGTTCCGGCTTGAGGGTCTTCGTAGCAGGCGGCGGCACCGGCGGTCATCTCTATCCGGGGCTCGCGATCGCGCGTGCGCTGGTCGCGGCGAATCCGGCAGTTCGGCCGTTCTTCATCGGCGCGCGGCGCGGCGTAGAGAGAGAGGTGCTGCCGAAGACCGGGTTTCCGTTCGTCCTGCTGGACCTGCACCCGCTGTATCGCTCGCAGGTCTGGAAGAGCTGGCGCACCGTGGTCGGCGGCGTGAAAGCGTGGCTGGCCATCGGGCGGCTCGCGCGCGAAGACCGGCCGCGCGTGATCGTCGGGACGGGCGGTTACGCCTCCGTCATCGCGCTCGCGTACGGCGCGGCGCGCGGGATTCCGCTGGTGCTGCAGGAGCAGAACAGCTACCCCGGGATCGCGACGCGCGTGTTCAGCCGCTTCGCGCGGCAGATCCACCTCGGCTTTCCCGAGGCGCGCAAGCATCTGAAGCCGCGCGCGGACGCCATCGTGCTCGAAAGCGGAAACCCCATTCAGCCGCCGCCGGGGATCCGCCCCGCGCGCGACGTGGCGAAGCAGGCATGGGGGTTTCCGGGGAACGCGCGCATCCTGCTCGTGTTCGGCGGCAGCCAGGGCGCTCTCGCCGTCAACGAGGTCGTCGCCGCGTGGGTTCGCGCGGGCGTCCCCGATGGCGTGCACGTGATCTGGGCGACGGGTCGCGGCTCGTTCGACAGGTACGCGCCGCTCGAGAGCGAGCGCGTGCGCGTGCGGGATTACATCGCGCCCATGGAATCCGCGTACGCGGCGGCTGACGTCGCGCTCGCGCGCGCGGGCGCGATGTCCACCGCGGAGCTGGCGGCGTGGGGGATCCCGATGATCCTGGTGCCGCTACCGACCGCGGCCGCCGACCACCAGACGACCAATGCCCGAGCGCTCGAGTCGGCGGGCGCGGCGACCGTGATCGTCCAGCGCGATCTCACTCCGGAGCGGCTCGACGCGGAAGTGCGCGCGGTGTTCGAATCACCGGGGCGGATCGAGCGGATGTCGGACAGCGTGCTCGCCCGTGCCAGACCGCACGCGGCCGACGAGATCGCGGGGAGGATTTTGGAATTGATGGAGCTCGAGTGACGCTGCGCGATACCACTGATCCACGTCCCATCCATTTCATGGGGATCGCCGGCGCGGGCATGTCCGCGCTCGCGGAGCTGTTCGTCATGCGCGGCATCGCGATCACCGGGTGCGATTCCGACGCCGCCGGCGCGGCGCGACTGCAAGCGGGCGGGATGACGGTCGAGGCCGGGCACGATCCCGCCCACGTCGCCAGGGCGCGCGCCGTGGTGGTGACGTCGGCCGTGAGAAAGGACCATCCCGAGCTGCTCCGCGCGAAGGAGCTGGGCATCCCCGTGGTGCGACGCGCCGAAGCGCTGGCCGAAGCCGTGGACGGCAGCGACGTCGTGGCCATCGCCGGCACGCACGGCAAGACGTCCACCACCGTGCTCGCGACCGAGGCGCTCACGTCCGCGGGCCTGGAGCCGACCGGAATAGCGGGCGCGCGCGTGTCCGACTGGGGAGGGAACATCCTCAGCGGCGACGACCGCCTGTTCGTCGTGGAAGCCGACGAGTTCGACCGCTCGTTCCTCGCGCTTCGGCCCACGGTCGCCGTCGTCACGAACATGGAGGCCGATCATCTCGACACGTACTCCGGCCTCGACGACATACGTACCGCGTTCGGGCAGTTCGCCTGCAGGGCGCGGGCGATCGTGGTGTGCGCCGACGACGAAGGCGCGTCGTCCATTCCGCTGCCGGCGACGGCCGAGGTCGTGCGGTACGGGATCGAATCGCCGCACGCGCGGCTCGTTGCGATGGACCTGCGCGAGAGTCCGGCCGGGTCCGTCTTCTACGTGATGTACGACGGCGAGCCGCTCGGCGAGGTCGAGCTGTGCATGCCCGGGCGGCACAACGTCCTGAACGCGCTTGCCGCGATCGGGAGCGGACTGGTGCTCGGCGCGAACTTGGAGCAGATGCGCCCGGGGCTGGCCAAGTGCGTCGGCGCCGACCGGCGGTTCCAGCGCGTGGGGGAAGCGCGCGGCGTCACGGTCGTGGACGATTACGCGCACCATCCCACCGAGATCCGCGCCACGCTCCAGGCGGCGCGCGCGTCCTTTCCGGGCGCGCGGCTGGTGGTCGCGTTCCAGCCGCATCTCTTTACCCGCACGCGTGATTTCGCGCCGCAGTTCGCCGACGCGCTGGCGGGCGCGGACGTGCTCTTCCTCGCGGACATTTATTCCTCGCGCGAGCAGCCGATAGCGGGTGTGACGTCCGCGCTCATTGCGGAGCCGCTGCGGGAGAATGGACGCGCTCCCGCATGGGAGGGCGCGCGTACTTCGCTCGCCGGCGCTCTCGCGTCGGCCGTGCGTCCCGGCGACGTGGTGATCACGGTCGGCGCGGGCGACGTCACGCTGACCGCGCGCGAGCTGCTGGATCTTCTGAGCGCCGGCGAGTGAGCGTTCGCGAGCGGCTGCGGCGCCCGGGGTGGAAGATCATCGGCTTCGTGCTGCTCGTGGTGTTCATCATGCTGACCGCGCGGGCCACCAGCCAGCTCATCGCCGGTCTTTCGTTCTTCCGGGTGCGCGCCGTGGACGTGCGCGGGCTCCGCTACCTCTCGGAGGACGTCGTCGTCGCCCGCCTCCGGTTGGACACGCTCCAGTCCGTCTGGCAGGATCTCTCGATTCTTCGCCGGAGAGTGCTGGGTCATCCGCAGGTCCGCGACGTGTCCATGACGCGCCGGCTTCCCGGAACGCTCGTGGTGACCGTCATCGAGAATCTGCCCGTGGCGCTGCTGTCCGACGGGCGCGGGCTTCGTCCCTACGCGGGAAGCGGCGGGGCCTTGCCGATCGATCCCGCGCGCGCCGGATTGGAGCTGCCGGTGATTTTCACGCCGGATCCTCGACTGCTCTCGGCGCTGGACCGCGTCCGGCGGGAGCAGCCGGCCTTCTTCGCCCGCATCAGTGAGGCGGCGCGGGACCGCGCGGGCGATCTGGTCCTCGGGGTCGATGGATTCAGGGTGCGCGCTCCGCTAGGGGTGTCCGCCGATGGACTGACCGATATCTTTCCCGTAGAATTTGATCTCGCGCGGCGCGGACTTCCGATCGCCGAGCTCGACCTTCGCTATCGCGACCAGGTAATCGCAAGAATTCAATGAATCTCGAGCGCATAGTCGCCGGTCTCGACATAGGATCCGCCAAGACGACCGCCATCATCGGCGAGGCGGTGGGGGAGAGCCGCCGCTCGACGATCAAGATTCTCGGCGTCGGTCAGGCGCGGACCACCGGTCTTCGCCGCGGGATCGTCTCCGACATCGAGGAGACCACGCGCTCCATCAAGAAGGCCATGCAGGACGCCGAGCGGATGGCCGGCGCGCAGGTGGATTCGGTGTATGCCGGGATCGCCGGCGAGCACGTCCGGGCCATGACCAGCAAGGGGATCGTCGCGGTGAACGGCGACGAGATCACCAGGGCCGACGTGGACCGCGCCAACGAAGTCGCGCGCGCGCAGCCCATCCCGCAGGACCGCGAGCTGCTGCACGCGATCCCGCAGGAGTACACGGTCGACAAGAATCAGGGGATCCGCGATCCCGTCGGGATGATCGGCACGCGGCTGGAGACCGAGATGTACCTGGTGACCATCGGCAGCTCGCCGGCGATGAACCTGCGGCGGTCGGTGGAGCGGGCCGGGTATCGCGTGCGCGAGCTGGTGCTCGAGCCGCTGGCGAGCGCGCTCGCCGTGCTGACCGAGGACGAGCGGGAGCTGGGCGTGTCGCTCGTGGAGCTGGGCGCCGGCACGACCGACATCGCGATCTTCCACGAAGGGAAGATCCGGCATCTCGCGACCATCAACTACGGCGGGAACAGCGTCACCAGCGACATCGTGCACGGGCTGGGCGTGACGCAGGCGGACGCGGAGAAGCTGAAGGAGCGGCACGGCTGCGCGTACGAGCCGCTGGTGGATCCGTCGGACGTGATCTCGTTGCCGAGCACTGTGGCGCAGGGTGACAGGCAGATACCGCGGGAGCTGCTGTCGCACATCATCCATCAGCGGATGGACGAGATCTTCAATCTCGTGCAGCAGGAGATCACCGACGCCGGGTACGCAAATCGTTTGAGCGGCGGGCTGGTGATGACCGGCGGCGCGGCGGCTGTTGCTGGAATTGCCGAGCTTGCCGCGGACGTGTTCGGGATGGGTGTGCGCGTGGGCGTGCCGAGCGAGAACATCGGCGGGTTGAGCGATTCGGTGGAGGCGCCGCGGTTTGCGACGGTTGTCGGTCTCGCGATTTACGGCGGGAACAAGGCGGCGGGTGGGAACGTCGGGATGATCAAGCGCCGGCAGATCGGCGGGGCGGGGCTGGAGCGGGTGGCGGGGCGGTTCAAGACCTGGTTCCAGGATTTCTTCTAGCGGTTTGCTCGGCGGGAGTCGGGATTCCGCCGCCGTAAGGTCGACTATGAGCCCAACAAAGTAAACGCTGTGGACTGGCGCACCGATTGGTTAGCACTCCACGACCGTATCGAGGGAGTTGAGCAGTCCCTCGACTTATATCTCCATTCCCTCAAGGTCAGCTCCGAGGACCCATACGGCGTCAGGAAAAAGGTCTTTCGACCTGCGTTTCATTCAATCGTTGGCGCACTCAGAAACTTTCGCTCCTCTCACAGCAAATCGCTGCCGACCAACGCGGCCAACGCCATCGATCGATTTCTAAGCGATAATGCGAACATGATCGAAAGCGCGCAGCTTGATAATTTCGGCCACATGGTGGCATGCGTAACCGCGCTCAGTGGATTCAGGAGTGAGCTGCGCTTTCAGTTAACCGATCGCAGCGCGGCGCTTCTTCGGCTGACAGAGAGGGCTATCGCACATCTGCAGCGAACACTCGTAGCGGATCTGTTTGCTCAGGAGCGCTGGCGCGCGGCTTACGACGCTGGCGAGGTGGCGTGTGAGCGATTGGGAGCAGTTCACCTTCTTCTTCATGGCATCTGGGCGTTCAAGACATCTGCAGCCGGTGAACGTACCGACCTAGTCTACGGCGAACCAGTATCGGAGGACTCGTTATCTGCCGCCGAGGGGTTGGTGCTAACGGAATGGAAGCTCGTTCGGAAGCCGTCGGAGCTTCAGGACAAGCTCTCCGCTGGGGAGGCTCAAGCAGCGCTCTATGCCGCTGGGATCCTCGGAGGAGTCGAACTTGCGGACTCGCGTTTTGTCATCGCGGTGTCTTTAGATCGGCTATCGATGCCGGCCGATGAGATTCGCTCAGGAGTCATTTACCGACGCAGAAACATCGCCATTACACCATCGACGCCTTCGGTCAGCGCAATGAAGTTTCAGGGATCAGTGACCTGACGTTGAGTTGTAACGAGCAGCAGTTTGATTGCGTCAGGACGCGGTAGCATCAGCGACGCTACCAGGCGCCAGGTCTATCTCAAAAGCATTTGCCTAGACTAGCCGTCGTATTCGACACAAATGCTTACCGCGCGGTTGGTGGTGACAGTTTCGAGCGGTTGCGGCTAGATGAGCGGCAGCACTCCGTCCTACCGATGGCGAGCTACGTCGCTGCCATTGAGCTTCTCTCGCATCTCGCCGACCCTGCGGATGAAAGCTTCATGGCTTGCCTTCACGCAACGCGACGGCTCGGCCAACATTGCAGCAGGTGGGATGGTTCGAGCTCGAATATTGAATTCATGCAGCTGGCCGATGCGCAGATCGTCCATCAGTTGTTTGGTCGACGCATCAGTGGGGAAGAAATACGTCCTGAAGGTATCTCGACCATCATCGGCGCGATCGTCGACGACCCGCGACCCGGGACAACTCAACGATTCCGGGAAGGTCTGCTACCGCTGCGCGACGGTATTGCGCGAGAAGAGGCGAGGTTCGGGGACAAGTTGTGGCGGAAAGTCGTCCTATCCTTGGCCCCGGACGCTCGTGACTGGCAGAGCGTAGTGAGATCGCCGAAGCGTGAGCCAATGTTGGCGGCAATCGACGCAGGGCGCGGCCTCGATTTAATCGCTGGAACGATTGTGGATCGCGCGGCTGAGAAGTGCGAACTTAGAATGACAGAGGCGGAGCGTCAAGCTGACGGTAGCCCAATTTAGAGGTCCAGGAATAAGTTGACAGTCCTCGATGCCGCG
>JBBEBQ010000025.1 GCA_040882285.1 Gemmatimonadaceae bacterium | reverse complement strand
GATTCATCGCATCAGCCCTGCTACCGTTTCACGGGTTACAGCCCACTAGTAGTAGCGGCTCTTCCCGCGTTCGAACCCTCTCGGGGCTTAGCAATGAGCTTTTCCTTGCGGCGTTTTTCCCAAGCGGTTACCGTTTGCTCGTCATCTTACCCCCTGGAGGGCTTCGTGGTCGTGCGGAAAGGGCTAGTTCTGGGAGTTGCAGGAGCTGTCGCGGTGACGGCGTGCGTTAGCACGAACGCGGCTTTGCTGGACCCCTCTATAAGCTTTGCTAAGACGTGTCCCAATGCCGTGCAAATGTTCACCACGCCGGAGAAGGTCCCGTCGCAATATCGAGAAGTCGCGTTGCTGAACTCGTCGGGCAGTACCCTGTGGACATCGGAAGGCGGCATGATGCGGTCGCAGAGGAAAAAAGCTGCAGACCTAGGTGCGAATGGAATCATCTTAGGGGGTATCGATGAGCCGGGTGCAATGGCTAAGGTGCTTGGTGGCTTTTTAGGAACGGGGAACAGTAGAAAGGGGAAAGCGGTCGCCATATTGATTCCTGCTGACAGCGCACGCGTAGCTCAAGTTTGCAGCACCAATCCGGGGGACGAATGAGACGTCTCTCCCGGCGGTATGGACTGCGCGGTTTAGTTACGCTTTCCGCAACAGTCTTAGCGTTCGCTACTGTCGCGTGCGGCGGAGGTAGCGACGGACCAACCGCGCCTACCCAAGCGAGCCTCGCGGGAACGTGGGACTTAAAAACAGTTAACGGCTCAAATCTTCCGTTCACGATGGGTCAGCTGGGAGCGGACAAGGTTGAACTGACGTCAAGCGTATTAACCGTTTCTGGCGCTTCGTTCGCTGAGATTTACACTACTCGAGAAACGATTAATGGCGTAGTTACGAATTATTCCTATTCGGACGCGGGCTCCTACACGATCAACGGCACGGCTGTCACATTTACGTACAACTCCGGTGAAGGTGGGACCGGCACGGTTTCCGGGAATACGTTTACGCTCGCCGAGGGCGGCTTTTCTTTCGTTTATCAAAAGAGATAGGCCGAAGCTAGGGAAAGAATAGGGCGCGGACAATTCAGCAGCAGATCTGGTGATGCGAAGCCATCCAAATCTTTTCACGCGAAGAGGCGTTGGATCTGCTGGAGGAATTTGGGGAGTAATCGCTGCATTCTCGCCCCGTCAAGAAGTACAAAAGCCTCCTTGAGGGAGTGGAAACCGAGACCCAAGGCTACTTGGAACTTTAGGCGTCGAGCATCCTGCGAGCCCGCCGCAGCTCCCGATCGACGGCGTAGAGCAGCCTTTCAAGCGGCGTCATGGACTCGAGAATAGCGGCACGCATTGCCGCGGCCCGGACACCAGGAGCGAGGATCATTGAGGTGCGAGAAGGACCCGTCGGGTTGGATCGATCATACCTGCTCCCAAAGCAGGATCAGGACTCAACCTAAAACTACATCCTGCCGGGATTCATAGGGAGAACGGGCGTCGGTGCCGGAGTTTTCCTACATCGCAGGTCGTACTAGAGCGGTAGAAGCGGGTAACGAAACGGGTAACTACCAAGAGGAGCCGAGACATAGAATCATTCGCGCCGAGCTCTCAGGGCAGCTAGATGGAGCGCGGCCGGAGAGTCGTCTTGAGGGAGATGCGCCAGTCTAACATGGTCTGCCCATTCCGGCCGCAGCACCTCCGTCAGCAACTGTGCGTCGGTGATCGCATTTCCAACAAGAGTCTTGAGCGCCACGCCTGGTCTCACAATGCGCACCAACGTCGGGCTCGCTTTGCCGTGCGGTCCGGGAGCGAGCAGTCCCGCCTCCTCCACTTCACGCAGCGACTCCCTGCCCTCTCGGTTCAAGGAAAGCTCAAAGATCGAACCTTGAACAACGACGACCGGAAGATGCAGAAACACCTGCTTGACTCTCGGTTCGCCTGGCAGCGCTACCTGTGCAAGGAGAGATGCGTCAGTACGCGCGGCCTCCGCTCCGGCCGCAGCCACAACGCTCCGCACTGCGCGGTATGCCATGTTGGGGCCGGCCTTCTTTGCGCCTAGCGCCTGAACCACACCATGTCCCCGCATCGCTCCGAGGCCAAAGGCTTTTAGTGTTACGCCGGAACCCGACGTGGTGTAGCGTCCGACGTTCGGCATCTCGGCCCTTCGGACAATGGCACTCCCTACGGCTCCGAGTAAATAACCACTCGGAAACTGACGCTCGACTTGTGAGGACTCCGAGGCAAGAACGAGCCAGGGACGGTGAGAGTACTTGCATTCCACAACGAATCGCAGCGTAAAACTCGGCGGCTGCGTCGGCTCTCCCGGTTTGCCCGTCAGGGTAAACTGCGTGCCCAAGATGTCCACTTCGCGCCACTTCCCTGACCGCTGATCTCGGTAGAGATGCCCGTGCTCGATATCGTTCACACCCGCATCTCTGAGTTGTCGGCCGATCTCTAGTTCAAGAGGGTACCCCTCCTTCGCAAGCCAGGCGCGCACCTTTTCGAGTTGGCTCTTCACCCGCTCACCTTTGAAGAAGTCGACGGGCGGTCGCCCTCGCCCAGGTAGTCACCGCGAGACGAGAACGAAGGAGTCAAGGAACGCCTCCAGTGCGTCGACCTGCTGCGTTCCAAAGGTGAGAGGGTAAACAGTGGACCCCCGGACAATTCGGTCCTTGTCCCGCACCCAGACGCCGCGACCGACGACAGCGACACCTTCAAATGTGGCATCGTAAGCATAGCCGAGTGCACGTTACGCCTCGCCGAATGTCGTCCACGCAAAATCTGCACGAGCGCGAGCGCGTAGATGCGATGACGCGCGAATGGATCGCCGAGCAGGACCAGATGCTCGAAGCGTTCAACGCTCAGCGCGAGCGGGAGGATCGCGAGCTCGCACAGATCATCGCCGAGCGTGACGGGAGCTGGCCCCCGCGATCATCGCGGATCGGTTCGCTCACTAAGGAAGCGTCTTAGGCGCTTCCCCCGAGGCTTCTCAGCTCGGACCGCTTCGCGTCTATTCATCCCGGTACTCCAAGACTACGTATGATCCATGGCCGTACTTGAAGAGGATGACGAGTAGTCGGTCATGCAGTTTTAGATAGACCGGTAAGTCCCGCCGCTCCCCACGCAGTTGCAGTTGGTAGTACGGACCGCGGCCAGCTGTACCTTGATAGAGCGTATAGAATCGCTCGGCGTTCCGCTCTCCTCGCGGAAAGAGCAGCGAGAGCTTTTGGCGGTTCAAGCTTGACGCTTCCAGTGCTGCATAGTCTACCTGTTCGCGCGGCACTGTAATCGGGTGACTCGGCTGGTCTAGAAAAGCCTTCCCAATGTTGAACGCGAACGAAAACGATGGATTGATGCTCATTCCCGAAAGATACCATCTCCGCGGGACCCCGCCCTTCTGGCAGAGCGCGGATCGCCTCTGAGCTGCGATTACCCCAGCGCCACGAATGCTGCGCATCGCCACATCGGAGCGGGACGCGTTGCCACATCGCGCTTCGCACTAGCGCACGCGTCGAGCTAATCAGCGAAGCGACGAGCGCCGCGAACATGGCTCAAAACCCGCGCGCGGATGTGGCACTTACGTGCGACTCGGGCGGCCGATTGACGAGCTGCGCCACGCGATCTCAAGCCAGTTGGCTACGATCGGCCAAGAGGAAGTCAGCCTTAAGCGGGTGATTGAAGATTCTGGTGTTCCCTTCGTGCCCCGTCATCTCGTTGCCCTCCGAGCCATAGACGCAGACGGACACATACGAACGTTCCGTAATGTCATCGGGTTCGATGAACTGGGTGCAACAAAAATCACCGACGCGTCGATCACGATAAACGCAGATTCGTCCGCTAGCCCTCGACTTCCCCGCCGTCGCTCCAAATAGGCCATAGCGCCTCTACAAGCTCCGCTGTCGGCCAGTTCGGGCGGGAGAACATTACCTCTGCCTGCCGTTGTAGCCGCCCCCGTATGTCGGGGCTCACCAGCGTATGCACCTCTTCGGTGCGCTCGCCCACGCCGAAGCGCCCCAGCTCAGCCATCGCACGCATTCGGTCGCTGGCACGGGCCGCCTTGCTGGCATCAACCATTTGGACCGCCGCCAAATCCGGGTCCACCGGCACCTAATGGCCCGCAGCCCTTGGTGCACGTCAGCAACTCGACAACCGAGGCAAGCGGATCTGTACGTGCTCAATCGGCACCCCGTCCACGATCCGCTCGAGAACGGGGATGCGCTCATCGAAGGAATCAGGGCACCGCTGGCATTTTGGAGTCTACCCCGCGGTGTCGTCGCTCCAGGCAGGCCGAAAGCGCTTCGCCAAGGCCAGGCACGATAGGCGACGCTCCTAATCGCTATGCTTTAGCGACATGAAAATCGGCTTCACGGGAACACGATCCGGCATGACCCCGGAACAGCGGGAAGCGTGTGCACGCACACTATTCCGGCTGTCGCCTGACGAGCTGCATCATGGTGACGCGATCGGACGCGATTCGGAAGCGCACGAACTGGCCACAAATCAAGATATTCGCGTGGTTATTCATCCGCCGGTGAATCCATCGAACCGCGCATTTTGCGAGGGTTCAGAGGTCCGAGCGGAATTTCCGTATATGCTGCGAAACCGAGCGATCGTAGCTGAGACGGATCTCCTCCTCGCGACCCCAAACGGCCCAGAAGCTTCCGCGCCTCGTTCCGGCACATGGAGGACGGTGCGGTACGCGCGACGGATGGGGCGGCGAATCGTCATCATCTATCCAAGCGGCGACATCACCGAAGCTGACTGACAACGGCCGCCTAGAGAGTTACTGGCGCGACCATTAACCCGACTTCGAAAATCACTGTGCGGTTCGGCCCACAGCGAGAGTCCCTGTGGACCGGCTAGGTGTCGCGGGTGCCGCGTCCTATTCGAGCTAACAAGCAGGCCGCTCGCTGCATAGCAAGCCCGCTCTGCAACGGGTTCTATCCCTACTCGGCCTGTTACAAAGGGAACGGCGTTTTTCCTGCCGGGGTTCGGTCCCGAATGACTGACTGGCTCAAGGGCCTCCTAGAAGAACCGCACGAACATCGGAAGCACGCCTGTCCGGATGAAGCCCGCGCAATCGTGCAAGACGGTGTAGACGGGCCGCTCCCGAATCTGTGGCGGCATTGCCGGGTCAAAGATTGGAACAAGGGTCGTTATGGGCTTCATATACACCTCCGTACCGTTTTCAAAGTCGGCCACCTCAAACCGGGCGAGTACTGCGCCCGGTTTGAGAATGGGCGTGCGCTGCTCGATATATCGGAACGTCGCCCTTCCGACAATGCGGAGCGTGGTTTGTATGCTCATCGTCCCGCCCGCCGTCGTCATAAGCGTGCGGTGCTTATCCCAGTTGGATATTGCCTGAAGTTGCCCGAGCAGAGCGGTTTCTGGCCACTTCCTGCGGTGGTATGGCTGCAAGCGCTCGACGAGTGTACGCACGCCACGCGGAACTCCAGGCATCATGTGCCTGACGCCGCTGTGCCCCTTGAGCGTCTTGGTCTGGTGTCGCCCGCGAAACGCTGGCAACGATCTGACCAATGGGAATTGAACGTTTAGCGCCTCTTTGGTCGTCGTCGGCCTTGCGAGGAGCCACATCAAGTGGTCAAGCGACGAGCGGAGATGGTGGGCGGCCTCGCTGATGTGGATAGCCAGCTCCGGGGGCGGAGAGTCCACACGGGTCACTCGGTATATACCTCTTCCCTTACGGTCGAACTCGGGCTGCGAGTCGTAGGTTGCCGACTTCCAGAATTCCTTGGCCGCGCTATTGAAAGCCTCCGCGTGACCATCAGCCCGCCGGAGCTTCAGCAGGATGTCTGCGAATTCATCGGGCAGCAGGCTGGTAGACATGATTGGTGAGGGTACTTCGTTTTTCGCAGCAACCTGTTCGCTGCGCGGACGCGACGATAAAGCCTAACGCGCCCCACAGATTGCCCCCGACGGGTGTGCGCGTCTCGCACCGCGGAACCGCTCTCCTAATCTTGCAACAATGCCAGTATTCGGCAGGCTCGCAGGAGCTCGCGATCCACTGCATAGAGCAATCTTTCAAGCCGCGTCATTGAAGCTAGAATTCCTGCGCGCATAGACGCAGCGCGGACCCCTGGCGCGAGAATCATAAAGGTAACCGGCGTTTAGTTAGCATATCGTTTCGTGGATTTGGGTGGCTGCACGGCCTTACTTGCCGCCCCTGATAGAAGGCTCGCGGGAGAGTTTTAGGCGAAGCAGTTCGAGCGGACCGCCGGAAGCAACAACCTCACCCGACAACCCTAAAACATCGAGCGCGAATCGGTCATCAAGTTGACGCCTCGCGGGATCACGATCGATTTCGTGCAAGGGCAGTAGATCTTCCGCGCTCAATGCATCGAACAGACTCGCAGCCCGGGTCAAGCATTTTGGATCAAGCGCTTTCACGTTTAGCGTTGGAAGTGTTTCGAGTGCTGATACGCCGATGCTACCCCTTCCCGACTGCTGCTTGTTGGCGTGCCACCAGTGCAACAAGAGTCCCAGAGACGTATTTCCCCAAAGCACTAATGCTTTCTCTTGGTCCGTAGACGCTAGCAAGAGCGAGGGCCATGCACGGCCGCCAATCGTTTTGCGCATCGTAAACTGCATTGCGGTGGACTGACTATTGAACCGGAAATCGCGATTGAAGTGACAGTGTGAGGCGGTCGCCCAAACTGCAGCGACTTTCTCGTCGACAAGTTCACGATCCGCTTTGGTTTTCCCCGGCAAGGGACGTCCCTCCGAGTCGCCATCGAACGCCATCTTCCGCTCGGCAGTCGCGTCGTGAGCCCAGAGCACCGGGTAGGTCGGAGCAGCTCCGGGCTTAACTTTGGAAACTTTAAACGGCCCGCGAATTCCGCCGGTAGAAGTTGTTGCGTTTATGTCCATGTGATATGGGCCGATCTCAGCTATTACGCCCACTGTCGACACCGGTATCTCCAAAGCATCCGCTTCCATCATGGATGGCAGCCACACTCGATGTTTATGCGTTAGCTGGTATGCGGTTTGGGCCAGAGAGAGATCCGCTATTCGGGCGAGATTCCACCCTCCGGCGACCGGAAGCGGCGCGTTTAACGCTTGTCCTATTTCGTCATCGCCGAAATACAAAGAAGTCCCGCCAATAGGCCCGTCCTCGAGCCGCCGAGGATTTTTCGCGTTAACCAATCCTCGAATTTGCTTCGCTGTGGCAGCTCCCACGAACGCCGATTCGGGTCGGGCGGCTAACACGACAAACGTGGCACGAGCGCTTCCCGCCTTCGACTTGCGTGCCGCTACGAGACATTCGCCCATATGCGTATCGGCCGAAAAGGACATTTCTTCGCTCTGGCCTCCCGCAATCGAGACGAGTACTAGATCGGCGTAGTTCCTCTTGAGCAGGTTGCGAGAGTCTTCCCATGCATCTCCAGACATCAAACTCAGAGGCATGACCAATCCCAACGCTCCGTTCTGCTTGAGCTTACGGTCCGCCAACACTAAGAAGATTGAGGCCTCGCCGGCATTGCCGTGCGCACTCGTCCCTTCCGTAAGGCGCTTGGTCGCTTCACCCATGAGACGCTGCTCTTCCTTCGTCGAACTGAAGGCGGCGAACATGGGATTCGGAACGCCCACTTTTTCTCCCTCGTGACCCGTCGCTCTCGTAAACGGCGGGTTCATAATCACAACATCAAACGATGCGTGCGGCAGGGAGAGCCAGACATCCTTCTCTGATTCGCCCATTCCTTCAACGTGCTTGGCAGTGACGGCGAGGATATCAAGATTCCCTTGCTCGTCTAGCAAATCCAATGACCCGAGGGCAACACGTCCGTCTGGCTGCTTCCCGTAGGCGACCGTCATAATGCAGCTCTGCTCATATGTGACGGTCGGATGTGCCCCGGCCAACATAGATGCGGTCAGGTGCGCCGCTGCCGGCAGCACGTCACACCCAATCAGCGCATTGGCCATCATCGCGGGATGAATTTGTTCGGCATCTCCTCCGCCCAACTCGTGTAGCTGGCCCATTCGCTGGTAGACCGTCGAAAGGAGCGTACCGGTCCCGCAAGCAAAATCGGCCACGCGTAGCGCGGTAACATCGGGGACATTGGCCCACGATTCCTTTCCCGGCGGCTGATCCGCTGTGATCGCTAGGTCCACCAAAAGAGCGGCTGATGCGGGCCGCGTATAAAACGCTGCAAGAAATTTCCGATCTGCGATAAGACGTTGGAAAACGGCACCGGTCAAATCGTGGGATCGCATCAAGCGATTCTTTAGCAGATTGTCAGCAGTTGTAACCAAGCGGTCAATTAGTGGGATGCTCTCCACGGCCGGAATATCCTCAAGTATTCGCCGCGCGATATCAAAAATCGGCCAATAGTTGACCTTCAGGATTTTTTGCCATTCGGCCAAGACGGTCCTCTTCGTCAGACCGCCGCGGCGACTACGCAACTCGTCGAGCGAATTGATCGAAGACAGCTTGCCAGGTCCCCCTGCCAACGTTTCCTGAAACACGAAGGCGTTTGCAAGGATGGTCATCGCCATCCGTCTCGTTTGCTCCCCATCTTCCTGACGAAGCTCTGTACTTATCTTGTGGACAGCGCTCGGATGAGAGCTGGCAATCTCCGCCAAAATTCCGGCGGCTGCCGACACTCCCCACACCAGTTGGTCCGCTGCGCGCTCAACAACCTCAGGGGGAACCGACGCTGATTGGGTCAGCGTGGACAGATCGCCAACGCTGCCACGAAGCCAGCCGTTCGCAGGCCAGCGAACGCAGCCCGCAGCTGAAGTTCCGGTGTACAAGGCAA
Organism: Gemmatimonadaceae bacterium; assembly: GCA_040882285.1. Classification (NCBI taxonomy): domain Bacteria; kingdom Pseudomonadati; phylum Gemmatimonadota; class Gemmatimonadia; order Gemmatimonadales; family Gemmatimonadaceae; species Gemmatimonadaceae bacterium. The sequence continues at coordinate 232,992 of JBBEBQ010000025.1, read as the reverse complement.
ATTCGATGTCGCGCGCCGCAACCAGTGCCTTGCTGAGGCCAATACCCTGCTTCTTTCGCAGATTCTTGTTCAGGCGGACGGCGATAGAGGAAAGGATGGTCCGGCCAGTACTCGTGACGTCCTTTCCGAGGCGCGCCATCGCCTCACTCTCAACCGTCGTCGCAGGAAACACTTCAGTTTCAATCACGACGGGAGAGACGTTCGCTTCCAAGACGAGTATGTCTGGCCGCGCCGTGCTGCCGATCAGCATTCCGCTGTTTTCCGAACGCACAACCTCCGAATTGGCCCACGCTCGCCGCGTCGTTCTCAGAACCGCGGCAAGGGCATCGTTGAGGGTGTGTTCCGTGGTCGCCATCGTTGTCTAGCCGTCGGAGGGAAGTAAGGTTGTGCGGTTCACCTTCGGCGAATTTCTGACAGGTGGATCAACTCGGAAAGAGATAGTCCGAGCGCTTTGGCGAAGCGTTCTGCTACATCCATCGAAATACTCGATTCCCCTCGTTCAACGGACCCCCAGAAGTTGCGAGAAACCTTGGCGCGTTGCGCCAGCTTCTCCTGAGATAAGCCGAGTTCTTCCCGCAGTTGTCGAATGGTCGCACCGAAGGCGACTTGGAGGCCAGACATTGCGCGGTAAATGCGCTTTCTGGCCGAAGAGAATCTACCATGTTAACTTGTCATGCGAATTAGTGGGTGTGATCCTCCCTGTGCTGAGACCGAGGGCGAACCGCGCGCTGGAAGATGACCGCTATCCCGATGAGCGTTGAGAGCCAGTGCCGCTCGATTCGGCGTATGATTGCCGCAGATCGAGTGGCGAAGGAGCACGCCGGACTATCGCAACGCGCCGGCAGCCAGCACAGGGAGTGCGCGCAGTGAAACCTCAGCGTCGATTCGTGGATCTCGCCATCAGGTGGCGCGACGAGGTAATTCAAACCAGCCCCGAGGCGCAGCTAGCCCGATCGGTTGATTCTCTTGCCTACGCATGTGTGCTTGCTGCGGCTGAACACGGAACTGAGTTCACTGCTCTCGCGTGGGCTGCCGCCGAGCGTAGTGCTAGTGCGGCTGAACGTCGCCCGATTCCGTGGCTTGAATCTCTTCCCTGGAGGCTCTGCCAAGAGCTGATAGAGCCTGGTGGCGGCGAGGCTTTTCGAACTCTGACCGGCAATCTGGCTCACCCTCAGTCGTCCATCCGGCGGTGGCTCTTTAACCTTGCGTGGGTCGCCCGTGCCCGCATCCCAGCCGGCGAAGCTGTGCCGAATCTCCTCAAGAACATCGCGGACACTCTTGGCTGGGTTGGCGAATCGGCAGGGCTAGCCGCCGCCCTCGTGGACCGAGAGGAACGATTCTGGGAAACGGCTAGAGCGTTCCACCCGCCGGCGCACTTTGAAGCACAGTACCATGAACGGCTCGCAATACTCGAGAACGAAAGTTTTTTGGCGCTACAGGCCCCGTTTTGGACGCTGGAGATGGAGTGCCGGAAAACGATTATCGAGGCGCACGCGACGCTGCGGCCGCGGGTGACCCGCGAGCAGGCTCGCGATATTGCAGAGAGATTCCTTGCGGAACCCAACGAGCGTTTCGTAGATGCAGCGGGGATTGGCGATGTGGTTGACCGCCAAGAGCTCAGGGAACGTGGTACGCGAGAGCCGTTCATCTACGGGTCACATACCGAAGATCCGTGGATCGCGTATATCCTGCCAAAGCAGGTGTTGGGGTTTAGGAGTAGTGAGATCATCATGATCTCCAAGGCAACGGGCGACATTGTCTACTCGGGCTCGGCGAGCGACGAGGGATAAAATGGGCAAATACGTGGATGGACAGATTCACCGCCGAAACCCCGATCCCGAGAGGCCGACCGCGTAGGCGTTCCCCGCGTCACGTATATCTCGGTCAGTCGATGGCATGGGAGACGGCATCGACTGACCGAAGAGATTTTCCGCCTCAAAGTACCGATGCCGGTCCGGGGGGATGTATGCGAATCGCTGCTTGCCCAGCTCGGTTGAAATGTGAGAAGCATCCCGCGGCACATTCGATGCTCTAAAGCACGACAAGGTGGTAGCGAATGGATACGCAGAGTGGAACAACAACGAAGCCGAGCCCCGACTCGTCGAAGAAGGGCGTGATGATCAACGGCCGGACGCCGGTGGAGGAGTATCTGGAGCGCGAGGACCGGATGTTGTCAGACCATCCGGAGCCGCTTCCGACGCCACGGCGAGAGTTAAACCGCCGCAGGGCGAGCGAGGACTAGGCGATGGCCGTGTTCAAGAAGAAGGGTCGCGATACAACTACGGTGAAGAAGACCTTCTATTACGAGAAGGACGGAGCGGAGAAGATGCAGATGACGATGTGCGGCGGCCGCCCATGCCCACCTTCGATAGTGTCGAAGATGCCGGACGGGACGATGCGGCTGATCTACGGAACGAGACCGACGGAGTAGCCGAAGAGCGCCAGCAGCTATTTGCTGACCTCAACCGCACCACCGACCCCGATCGACGTGCCGCCATCCTCCGGCGGCTGAAGGAACTCCCCACCGCTAACCGCAAGCGCCCGGAAATGAAGGGCGCGATCTCTCAGGCCGAAATGGCCGAGCGTGCACGGGCCGGCGAAACTGCCCAAGCCGTCGAGTCCGTGACGGGCTCGCGTCCGGTTGCTCCGCCTCTGCCACGGCGCTAACCGTAGAGCGGGGGGAGAGTCAAACATGTCTCCGCTTTAGCTGCGTCAAGTATACTGGTGCCAAGGCAGGCCTATGCCGACGACTAACCTGGGTGGCCTGACTTTCAGTCGGCGCTCGGCACCTATAGGAGCCGCTATCCGCGCGAGACCCGATTTGTCTTCTCGGCCTCGTCGGAGGGATCGCCTTCAGTGTCCTAGGTGACTTGCGAACCATCCATCGCAGCTGCCTTCCGCCGCTTGGCGGCAACGCGGAGGATGTTCACGATCCGCTCGGTGAGCTGCTCCTTCGTGAGGACGGGCAGCGGGTCGTTCTCGGGGGCGTCGGTGTCGTAACGCACGATTACGTCGAGGGCGGCCTTGAAATGCCTTGAATTCGAGTCCGTCGCTGCTTCCTCGAGCGCCTCGTGCACCTTGGGGTTTTGCCTGAGCTGGGAGACGAACACTCTGAATGCCGTCGTCGGGCGACCACTGCGGCCCTTCTTCCCGCCAGTGTTTCCTGGATGCGCGCCAAGAGGCAACCGGACTCCTGATCGAGGCGACGGCTCTGCGAGCTGCCTGGATGTAGCGGTTTTTTTAGCGGTTTTTCCCCGATTTCCACTCATGCGCGATCCCTCGCGAAACTTTCAGAACGTGCCTTTGGCTCGACTCCATCCGTGCAGGCGACCGACCACTCGGAAACAAAAATCCCGCCCAGGTAGACCAGTTGTAGGTCACATGGACGGGGCTCGCTTCTCCCGGACAGAGCTATGTCGTCGCATTCCTCAGGCCTGGGCGACGTAAGCGCCGGAGCCGAGTAAGCTGTTCGCTACTATTAGCGCAACAGCACTCAGCTAGTCTACGCTGAAACTCTCCGAACGTCCAACCTTTTTCCGGTTCCTTGCCCGACACGCTGCCACTTCGCGGCGGGCTTTCTTGCGGGCCTCGGGGGGAAGCGCGTTGTAGAACGACTTCTCCCCAAACTCTCTGGATCTACTGGCTCTAAGCCAATCTTGGTCCGTGATGAGCATCGGGTTCGCCCGCGCGGCGCCTTCTCTCCCCTTCCGTGCGCTTGGCCCCCGGCCGACTGGAGCCAGCGCCGCCCCTCGAAAGAGCCGCATTTCGGCTCGCAGAATGGCGAGTTCGCGACCGAAGCCTGCTTTCACGAAGCGCTCCCGACTGTTCACGGCCGCAGCGTCATTCGCAAGAAGGTTAGCGCAGAGCGGTTCCCATCGGACGATCGCGTCCCAAACCCGTAAGCTCGCGAGTCGTGCCCTGGTCGCCGGGGCTCCTAGCAGCTTCGCCTTCCGTTCGAATTCCGTCACCTCCCGTCGCTCCATTGTCGTCAAGGACAATCTGAACTGATGCCGCGGTGGCTGGGTTGTGTAGCGCTTGATTTCGCCCGCGATGTAGTCCACATAACCATCGAGGAGCTTTCGGGCAGTTGGGGAGAGGAGCGCCGCCTCCAACTTCGCCCATTCTTCTGGGAGTAGTCGTTTCCTCAGGCGCTCGGCAAAAATCCAGGACAGCGATTTTGCCTCGCCGCGGACGAGCCGACGCAGCGTGGTCAGTGACAGTCCGAAGTCCTTCGCTGCGCGATCGAGTTCCGCGCATAGCGATCTCCCGCAGAAGTCGTCGATGACGGCAAGAAATGGCCTGCCCGTCGCGCGCGCCTCCGCTCGCGCCTCCGCTTCGCGTGCCTTGGTCCTCTTCTGCCACCATACCGCCTGCAGGCGCCGTTTCTGCGGGCGGCGAGGGTTCCATTCGACGCAGTAAGGGCGCTGCTCGAGCGCTTTGCACAGGATGCGTTGAACGGCTAGCGGATCGTGAACGCGGAACGCCGTGTCAAGCCAGGTGAGTTCGCGAGTTCGAGCTGGCCGCGCCGCTGAGCCGCCCTTGTGCACAGCGTGGCCCTGGCCCTTCAGCCCTTTGGTTGCCGCCTTCTTAAGTACCCGAGCCGCGCCCTTGTGCACAGCGCGCGCCTTCTCGCGCTCATATAACTCCAGCGGGTCATCCGTCGTGCTAGTTCGTCGGCCGATGTATCCCATTTACATGTTTGCCAAGGCCTGCTGTTTTTGGATGCCGGGGCGGCAAGTAAGCGCCGCAACTTATCGTTCGCGAACGTAAAAAGAAAGAGACCCCTACTTGAAGGAGCGGGCGATGGCGACGAGCAGCGAGAAGGTGATCCCCCTGACGCAGGCGGCCCAGCGATTGGCTGTCCGCTACGGCGCGGCCTGGGATGCTGTGCTACGTGGCGAGTTGGAGGGAGAGCAACGCGACGGGCGGTGGTTCGTGACCGCCGAGAGCGTCAGCCGCCTAGAGCGCCGGCGCAAGAAGGTGGAGGGATCACCGCGGCCAGCGTAGGACGCGGGAGCGGATAAAGCAAAACCGCCACCGAGATCGGCAGCGGTTCACATACCACAGTCGGGCCCTGACCGGCCCGACAACAAGAGTGCTCGCATGGAAGAATTTACACGCAGGACAGACGATTTGCCAGCCAGAGAGGCTCAGCCGGTAACGAGCTGGGCCGGCTTTCGCACGACTGACGGAAGCAAGCTGATCTTCTCTCCACCCGGCCTGCGAACGCGTAAGCGTCCGTGCGTCACGATCGGGCGTTTCCGACGCGGGCGCGGCGACATCGCGATCCACTTCCGGATCTACCACGAGCAGGCGCCTGGAGTGCTCGCCATTTCGCGAGACGGCATCAGCTTGAGCTTGGCCGAACTAGACATCATCGAAGAGCGGGTCGCCCGGATTGTCGGCGCAGATACGACGGAGGCGAGATGAATCCCCGCGTATCGCTATACCTCTCCGCGTCAGAGAACGAACCGCGTGAGCAATCCATAACTCTGGCGCGTGAGTCCCATCGGCTCGGTGACGCCGATCGCGCAATGATCGTACACCTCGTCCGACGGCTCGAGTTGCCCGTGGTCCCGCTGTTACAGACGTGGGCCGAACTCGACGCAGCGAGGGCCGCCTGATGCCGCGAAAGATCCCGACATGGGCCGCGGAGGGCGCGGTAATCTGGAAGGAGCAGGTTCGTCGCATCGCGCTCGACCACTTCGTGAAGGCGATGAAGCCGATGGTGGAGCAGTACGGCTGGCCGAGAGCCAGGGCGGCCATGCTGACCTACTGCGAGCTCAACGCGAACCGGGTCCGCAAGATCGAGTTCTTGGCCGCTGACGCGGTGCGCTGGATAGGGCTGTCGTCCATGCCGGTGACGGCCGGCACGTCAGGGGCGCTGCGAGAAGCGATGACCGAACTGGACAAGGCCGCAGCGCAGAGGTCCGCATGACGGCGCCCGTGAAGCCCGGAACGCCGGAGGCGATCGCGCAGGTTGAACGGGTCACCATGAGCGCCCGCGATGAAACAGACCGCGCCAAGCACTTCCGTCCGCTTAGTGAAGAAGATGTGTTCGAGATCACCAAGGGGTCCGGATCATCCAGTCCGAGAGTCGGTCCGGTCGGCCGGCTCGGTCCTCGCGCGCGGCCCGCGCCGTTCATGTTGGGCGAGTTGTACGCGATGCCAGAGCTGTTAATCCCGCCAAGGGCGATCATTCCGTGGCTCGCCTACGATGCCAGCACGACGCTGATAAGCGCGAGGGAAAAGACAGGCAAAAGCACACTCTTGGGACAGGCAATCGCGGCCGGGTCCAGCGGCACGGAGTTTCTCGGCCAAGTGCTGGACCCGTTCCGGACGCTGTGGTATGCGATCGACGAACCGGTGAGCGACACGGTGAGGCGGTTTCAGAGATACGGCGCAGACCCGGGCGCGGTGACGGTGCAGCCCGAGCGTCCAACCGCGGAGGAAATGCGAGCGGAGATCGAAGCGGCCCGTGCTGACGTTTGCGTGGTTGACACGCTTTCCCGCCTCTGGCGCGGACGCATCGACTCAGCGAACAACAACGACGCGGTTGCCGATTTCCTCTGGCCGTACATCGAGGCCGTTCGAGAAACGGGCGCTGCCCTGATCCTTCAATACCACACGACCAAGGCCGGTCGTGAGTACCGCGGCGGCATCGAGCTAGGCGCTTGCGTTGACCTGCCTATCACGCTTCGCCGGCAGGGGCAGAAGCAGCCAACAGATACCGACGACGGGTTCGATGCCGACTATGACGACGACTCACGCGATGACGGGAGAAGGCTGCTGATCGGGCGGGGCCGCAACGTCGATGTGAAGTTGAGGCTCGCGTTCGACGGCGACCGGTACGCGCTTGGAGATAGCCCCATGCCGCTCCGCTCGCGCATCCTTGCCGAGCTGGAGCATGAAGCGGCGTCCGCGACCGCCCTGGCTGAATTACTGACAACCCGAAAGGATCGGGTGCTCGCGGAACTCCGCGATCTCCGCGCCCAAGGACTGGTACAGGCGCGCGGCGCCGGTTCCCGCCAACTCTACGAGCTGACGCGGAAACAGGGAGCGACCGACACCGCGAGAGCAGAGAAATGATGCTGGAACCGCTGGGAACGGGGGCGGAACCGCTCGGGAACCGATACAGCGAAGGGACCGCATCTACCGGTTCCCAGGATTGTGCGGGTGTCACATTCGCGGGAACCGAAAGGATGCAGGCGCCGTGACCGCCATACGCGACGTGATCGAGCGGTGGGAGAAGAAGCGGGGCGAGTTCGCACGAGTCCCACGCTCTTTAGTCGTGGGGTCGATGCCGAGATTCACCTATGGCGCGCACGCGGGGCGCGCGTGCGTGGTGCCGCGCGTGGTGCCAAACGGCACCGATCCGGGGGCACTATGACGCTGAGAGATGCAATCTCCGCGCTCGTAGTTGCTGCCCCGCCAACAGCCACGGTGCCGGTCGAGTGGCTAGCTGGACTCCTAGCAGCGGATGACGGCGGCAGCGAGGCGCACAGCGCCGACACGGCTACTCCCGGCGTCGATCTCACGGTGGGCCAGCTCGCCGCACGATTCGGGAAGGGGTCGTCGACCGTTCGCACATGGCTCGCTCGGGGCGAGTTGCCCGGCGCGTACAAGCTGCACGGCACTGAGTGGCGCATCCCGCCCGCCGCGATCGAGGCCATGCAGGACCGGCAGCGGGAACAGTACATCGCACCAAGGGCACGCACTACCGCCCAGGTGGCCGATCTAGGCGCATGGCGAAAGCATTCAGCGGGGGCGCGTTAGCCCGTGTGCATGACATTGGCTTGCGCGAGAACAGCTTGACAGTCATTGCCGCCGACCGCCCCCCGCGAACTGGAGCCTTCGCATGGGCTACTTCCTGCGCGTCGCTTTCGTCCGCACCACGAGGAAGCCTGGATCGACACCTAGGGCAGCGGCTAACCTCTCTAGTACGTCGAATGCCACACGGCGCGTCTTTCTCGCTTCGATCTCTGAGATAGTGGCTTGCCGCACCCCTGCCAGCCGGGCCAGCTCGCTTTGACTCAAAGACTTGGCTTCGCGCAGCTCTTGAATGCGGAGAGTTACGGGCGTCATGGCCCTAATTATACGCCTAAACGGGCGTCTTTGCCAATCCTACCCCCTGCCTACTTGCCGTCGCTATACGCCAGCCGTATAGTTAGACGCACCCTTAGCAGTGACGCACTACGGCACACACGGCCAACCAAGGCGTAAACGGAGGAACGATGCCAAAGCGCAAGAAAGCAAAGTCGCGCATCTACTGGCGCGAGCGGGGCGGAGAGCGGCGGGCATACGCGGATTTCCGGGACATGGGCGGGAAGCGGGAACCACTGGTGCCGCCCGGTGAGAAGCGAGCCACGACTGACAGCGTGATAGCCGAAGCGCTAGTCGCACGCCGCCTAGGCGAGCTGACGAGCGGGAAGCGTGACGGGATCTTCGGAAGGAGGCCAGCGGTCCCGCTCGCAGAGTACGTCGCGCATCACCTGGTCCGTAAAGCGAAGTCGGGCAAGTATTCGGTGACGTGGCTCGCAGACACCGAGCGGATGCTACGGCTCGCCGTCGAGTATTTCGGCGCGGATCGCGACTTGGCGTCAATTGAAGTGCTGGACGTCCAGAAGTGGGCCGCTGCACTCTCTGAGCGGTCCAACGGCCGCTGCGCGGGCCGATGCGGCGGGCGCTGCAAGGAGGGTTGCGGCACACTCGGGGGCGGGGCCGTGCGGCACCACCTGAGCGTGCTGTCGAACGTTTTCTCACACGCTCAGTCAGAAGGCCGGCTCCCGGTCGGCTACAACCCGTGCGCCCTGATGCGCGACAAACCGCACGGCGAGCCCGCGGAAGCGGAATGGCTCGAAGTCCATGAGGCCGCGTTGCTCCTGGAGTCGGCTCGCACGTTCGAGCCAAAGCTCCCGACTCTCTCCATGACGTTTATCTACCCGCTGGTAGCGACGTATCTGCTTACGGGCGGGCGGGAAAGCGAAGTGCTAGGGATGGAAGTCGGCGACGTGAACTTCGATCGCAAGACGGTGACGTTCCGACCGAACGAATGGCGGCGTCTCAAGACAAAGAAGTCGCACCGCACCATCCCGCTCTGGCCGCAGCTCGAAGCGATACTCCGTGACTATCTCAAATCATCGGCCCGTGTCGGCGGGTTGCTGTTCCCTTCCCCAAAGCTCGGCAGCGACGGCCGGCCCGCAATGCTTACAGACTTCCGCAAGGTGCTGGACGCTGTAGCGGAGCGGGCGGGATGGAAGCGTGGGGAGATCCGGTCCAAGAGATTCCGTCACACGTATTGCAGCGCCCGGCTCCAGACGATCGACAATGGCGCGCCCGTGTCGCACTTCACGGTAGCCAAGGAAATGGGCCACAGCAGCGTCACCCTCATTGACGAAGTCTACGGGCACATGGGCGACGTGAGGCACCGCACTGAGGCCGTGGAGTACCGCGTCGAGCAACACGGCGAGAAGCTAGCGCCGAAACTCGAATTGCTACGCAGTGCGTAGCTTTTGACACCACCAGTGACACCGACCTAATGCCTACGGTGTCAGAAGAAAGCCCCGTCAACCGTGTAAGTGGTGACGGGGCTTTCGCTTGATCGGAGTAGCAGCGGGGAGACTCGAACTCCCGACCTCACGATTATGAGTCGTGCGCTCTAGCCAGCTGAGCTACGCTGCCGTGATCGAGACCGGCGGTACAAAAACGGCCGGCCCTTTCGGACCGGCCGCTGGTTGTCGCATAGCGGGGGCGGGATTTGAACCCGCGACCTTCGGGTTATGAGCCCGACGAGCTACCAGGCTGCTCCACCCCGCGATAGATATGAAAGATGGCCTGATCGAGCATCAAGGTCAAGCTACGGTGAGTAGCTAATTGGTTGCAGCGAACGCGGCCTTCAGGGCCGATTTGCCGGGCAATACAGGTATGGGTGACAGGTGAAAGGTCGTTGGTGCTTGGTTAACGACTGGTTGCCGGTGCCCGGTGTTAGGATCCGCGCCGCCACCCATAACCGTTAACTCAAGGCCAGTTGTTAACCCATTAACTACAACCAACAACCGTCTACCCGATCCTGTAGTTCATCGCACCGCCACGCTATCCGGCTCCGCGAAGCGATACAGTAGCTCCTTGTCCCCGCGCACCATCCCGAACTCCTCCCGCGCGATCCGCTCCTGTACCGCCGGATCCGTCTCGATCGCCTCGAGCGTCTTCCCCAGCGAATCCACCAGCCGCCGCAGAGAATCCACCTCGGCCTGCATCCGCCGCTTGGCTACGAATTGCCGCACGATATCCGCGGTGCTGTACTCCCCACCCTGAATCGCGAAGTACAGCGCGCCCCCCAGAAACAGCAGCAGCGCTACCCGCGCCCACGGCGGCTTACGCATCACGCGATGCCCAGGGAGCTGTTAGCCAAAAGCCAATAGCCAATAGCTAATAGCTCAAAGTCCGTACACCGCTCCGCCCGGATACTCCGCCAGCGGCCCGAGCTGCTCCTCGATCCGCAGCAGCTGGTTGTACTTGGCGACGCGATCTGTCCTGCTTGCCGAGCCCGTCTTGATCTGCCCCGCGCCCGTCGCAACCGCGAGGTCGGCGATGAACGTGTCCTCGGTCTCGCCCGACCGGTGCGAGATGACCGACTGGTAGCCGTTGCCGCGCGCCAGCTCGATCGCTTCCAACGTCTCCGTGAGCGTGCCGATCTGATTCAGCTTGATGAGAATCGCGTTCGCGACGTCGCCCTCGATTCCCCGCGCGAGCCGCTCCGTGCTCGTGACGAACAGGTCATCGCCCACGAGCTGGCAGCGGTCGCCGAGTGCCGCCGTGAGTTTGGCCCAGCCGTCCCAATCGTCCTCGGCGAGCCCGTCCTCGATCGAGACGATAGGGTACTTGTCGAGCCAGCCAGCATACAGCTCGATCATCCCGTCCGCGTCGTAGCTCCCGCCACCGCTCTTCTTGAAGGTGTAGCTCCCGGCTTTGTGGAACTCCGATGCCGCCGGGTCGAGCGCGATCGCGATCTCGGTGCCGGGCGAGTAACCGGCCTTCTCGATCGCTTCGACGACGACGCGGAGCGCGTCCTCGTCGTTCTCCAGATTGGGCGCGAAACCGCCCTCGTCGCCGACCCCCGTGGACAGCTTCCGCTTTACAAGCACTTTCTTCAGCGAGTGGAATACTTCCGCACCCATGCGCAGCGCGTCGGCGAACGTGTCGGCGCCGATCGGCACGATCATGAACTCCTGCAGGTCCACGGTGTTCGTCGCGTGCGCGCCGCCGTTCAGGATGTTCATCATCGGCACCGGCAGCGTGCGCGCCATCGGGCCGCCGAGATATCGGTACAACGGCAGCCCCGTATCCTCCGCGGCCGCGCGCGCGACCGCGAGCGACACCGCGAGGATCGCGTTCGCCCCGAGCTTGCCCTTGTTGGGCGTGCCGTCGAGCTCGATCATCAGCCGGTCGATCGCGATCTGATCGGCCGCGGCGATGCCATTGAGCGCCGGCGCGATCCGCTCCACGATGCTCTGCACCGCCTGCTGCACTCCCTTCCCGCCGTATCTCTCGTCGTCGCCGTCGCGCAGCTCCAGCGCCTCGTGCTCGCCGGTGGAAGCGCCGCTCGGCACCGCCGCGCGCCCGAACGCGCCGCTGGCGAGCGTGACGTCGGCTTCGACGGTGGGGTTGCCGCGGCTGTCCAGGATCTCGCGGGCGCGTATGTCGACGATGGTAGGCATTGAACAGAAGTGACTGGTGATTGGTGGCTAGTGACTGGTAACTGATAACTGCAGTACGCTGCTAGCTGCTAGCTGCTAGCTGCCAGCTGCTAGCTCGCCTTCGACTCCGTATCGCTCCCGCAGCACCTCCGCCATCCGCGAGCGCACCAGCTCTACCAGCTCGCCGCGGTCATCGTAGGTGTAGCCGGTCGTCGGGATCGGCTCGAGGAAAGTTACTTCGATTGTCCCAGGAGTGATCTTCCAGCTCCCGCGGCGCATGCGCTCGATCGTGCCGTAGATGACCATCGGCACTACGGGGACGCCCGCGGTGATCGCGAGGACGAACGGCCCCTTCTTGAACGGGCGCAACGCGTACTCTTCGCCACGGGTGCCTTCCGCGAACATGACAACGGGGTTCCCCGCCCTGATCTTCGCCGCGGCCCGCTCGAGGGATTCGAACGCCGCCTTCCTGTTCTCCCGCTCGATCTCGATCATCCCGATCCAACGAATGGCCTGCCCGAACACGGGGACGCGGAGCAGCTCCGCCTTCGCTACGTACTTGCCGCGGGGGAGCACGGCCGCGGCCGCGAGCACGTCGAACCAGCTCACGTGGTTTCCCACGAAGATCCGGGGCGATTCGCCGGTGATGAATTCCGTGCCGCTCGCCCGCACGCCCACGCCGGCGACCCATAGCAGTGTCTTCGCCCACCAGCGCGGGATGCCGTCGTACACCGAGCCCGCGCGATCGGGGATGCGCAGCAGCTTGGCGATGACGAGCAGCAGCGTGAGCGCGGGCGTCGCGATCAGCGCCGCGATCGCGACGAGTATCAGTCTCACTGCGCCGTAAAGTGATCGTAGCCCGCGGGCGGTGCAACGCGGCGGCCGGCCGCGGTCAATACCACGTCCGCCTCGTCACCGCGTGTCTCGCCGATCTCCGTCAGCTCCAGGCCGAACTCCTTCCGGAACGCGGCGGCATCGAGCGGAGCGGGAGACGTCACCAACAGCTCGTACTCTTCCCCGCTCGCGAGCGCGTCGTCGGAGCTGATTCCGGCGAGCGCGGGAACGCTCTCGGCGCGCAGGTGCAGCGTGACGCCGCTGGCGACGGCGAGATGCCGCGCGTCCGCGATGAGCCCGTCCGATATGTCGATCGCCGCGCGCGCCCCCCGCTCCGCGAGCCAGCGTGCTTCGCGGAGCCGCGGCACGGGGTGCGCAAAGCGCCGGCGGTGCGCGGGGTCCGGGCTTCGCCCCTCCCGCAGCTCGCGCAGCGCGCCCAACGGTCCACCCAGGCGTCCGGTGACGTACACGCGGTCGCCCGCCTTCGCGCCGCTGCGCAGCAGCGGAGCAATCGCGGTGCCCAGGACGGTCAGCGTCAGCGAGAGCTTCCCGCCCCGCGTCACGTCGCCGCCGAGGACCAGAGTGTCGGCGGATGCGACGCACTCCCCGATTCCGTCGGCGAGCTCGTCCACCAGGGGCACGTCGGTCTCGGGGAGCGTCAGCGCGAGAAAGACACCCTCCGGCTTCGCCGCCATCGCGGCGAGATCGCTCAGCGCCGCGGCCGTGGCCCGGTAGCCGATCTCCGCGTGGGTGAGCCACTCCCTGCGAAAGTGCACGTCCTCGACACTCGTGTCCGTGCTCACCACGAGCTGGCCACTCGGCGGCAGCTGCACGATCGCGGCATCGTCTCCGATGCTTCTGGCCAAGTCGCCCCAGCGCTGGAGCATGCGGCGCACGATGTCGAACTCGCCGCCCGGGCCGAGCGGGATGTGCCCGCGATTGTCCTCGCGCCTGGTCATCGTATCGCCGGCAGCTCGGCCAGCACGCCGGGCGCGAGCGTCTCCTTCACCGGCTGCCACGCATCGGGCAGCTTACGCAGCACGTCGTCCAGCGTCGTCCCCCGCGCGTTCCGCTCCCCGGTGGCGAGCTCGGCGGCCCGGCCATGGATCCACGCCGCGACGCTGGCGCTGGCGAACGGATCGCCCGTCTGCGCCAGCAGCGTGCCGATCATCCCCGCGAGCACGTCGCCGCTTCCGCCCGTAGCCAGCGCCGGCGTGCCCGCCGCGCTCACGCGGATCTCTCCGTCCGGCGCGGCGATAACGGTCGGCGTCCCCTTGAGCAGCACCACGGAGCCGAAAAACCGCGCCGCCTCGAGCGCGACCTCGAAGCGCGCGGCATCGATGTCGCCGGCGTCGCGCTCTAGCAGCCGGCCCAGCTCGGCGGGATGCGGCGTGAGAACCGAAGGGCGGCCGTCCAGCAGCTCCACCAGCGAGCTCGCGTCGCGCGCGAAGATGTTGAGCCCGTCGGCGTCGACCACGAGCAGCTTCGCCTGCCCCCTGAAGACGTGCTCCGCGAAGCGCGCCGCGCGCGCGGTCTTGCCGAGGCCGGGCCCGATCACGACCGCGTCCGCCCAGGCCGTGTTCGAGTCGTCGAACTCCGCGTCCGGCTGCCACTCCGTGACGAGCGCGGCCGGCGCCGCGCCGTGCACCGCCGACACGCTCCCCTCGGCGACGCACAGGCGCAGCAGCCCGACTCCGCTGCGGAACGCCGCCTGCGCCGCGAGCAGGACCGCCCCCGCCATGCCCTCGCTCCCGCCGACGATCGCGACCTTCCGGCGCGTGCCCTTGTGTGCGCGCGCCGGAATCGGCGGAATCTGCGGATACACGTCGCCCGCGCCGAGCAGCTCGGGGAGCTGCGTCTCCGCGTCCGGCGGGAGCAGCCCGATGTCGAGCACAACGATCCGGCCGCAGCTCGCGCGCGAGATGAGCTGCCCGCGCTTGGCGGTGCCGAACGTCAGCGTCGCATCGGCGACGACCGCTCCCGCGTGCGCGCCGGTCGTCGCGTTGAGCCCGCTCGGCAGGTCGAGGCTGATCACGTACGCGCCGGCGGCGCGGGCTTTTGCCATCGCCTTCACCGCGGCTCCGATCGCGCCGGCCGGCGCGCCGGAAGATCCGGTGCCGAGCAGCGCGTCCACTATAGCCGCGTCGTCGCCCGGTTCTTGCGCGCGGGCGAGCGCGGGCAACGCCGCGGCCTTCGCCGCCTTCGCGTCATCCGTGCGCGCTTCCGCGATCTCGACGGCGGCCACCGGAATGCCGCGCCGCGCAAGGTCTTCCGCTACGACCCAGCCGTCGCCGCCGTTGTTGCCGCCGCCGGCGAGCACCCGCACTCCCGCGCTCGCGCGCTCGCCGAGCAGGCGCACGATCTCCGCGGAAGCCGCCATGCCCGCGCGCCGCATCAGCTCATGCGACGGCGTGCCCGCGGCTATAGTCGCGGCGTCCAGCGCCGCCGCTTCCGCCGCGCTGGTCACGAGCACCGTCATGTTAATCGTCGTCCGGCGGCCGACGCCGCCGCGACCGCGGCGAAAAAGCTATGCCGGGCTGGCGCAGCCCCAGGGGTAGTCGCGCTCGAAAGCGCCGGCGAAATCGTACACGCCGATGAAGTCACCCGGGTTATCCGTCTGAGATTTGAGGAGCAGACCTTCGCTTACGAGCGTGAACACTACTGCGCCGATGTCACTGGTGCTGCGCAGACCCCAGCCTTCAAGCACGAGCCGCGCCATCACGCCGAACCGCCTGAGAGCGAGATCACGGCAGGCGTGCGCCAGCTCGACGCCCGTAATATGGCGACGCTCGGGCAGGCGGGACTGACAGAACTCCAGGCCGGCCAGCACGAAGAGGTACGCGCCCTCCTCGAACCGCGGCTCCCGAAGCCTGATCCTGTCCATGATCCCGTCCCGAAACGCCAGCTCTACCAATGCGATCTCCTAGTCTGCCTGCGACACAAATGATGCGGGATAGAGCGGAAACCCGCCAGTCAATTCCCGCACTTCCGCCCGTACCTTTTTGCACACTGAATCGTCGTCCGGCGCGGCCAGCACTCGCTCGATGAGCCCGGCGATGCGCTCCATCTCCGGCTCCTTCATGCCGCGCGTCGTCACGGCCGGAGTGCCGATGCGGATCCCGCTCGTCACGAACGGCGACTGCGTCTCGCGCGGCACCGTGTTCTTGTTCACCGTGATACCCGCCTTGTCCAGCGATTGCTCCGCGACCTTGCCGGTGAGGTTCCGGTTGCGCAGGTCCACGAGCAGAAGATGGTTGTCGGTGCCGCCGGAGACGATGTCGTAGCCGCGCTGCATCAGCGCGCTCGCCAGCGCCTGGGCGTTGGCGATCACCTGCGCGCAGTAGACCTTGAACGACGGGTCGAGCGCTTCCTTGAAGGCGACGGCCTTCGCGGCGATGACGTGCTCCAGCGGCCCGCCCTGCGTCCCGGGGAAGATCGCCTTGTCCACCACCTTGGCGTGCTCCGCCTTGCACAGGATCAGCCCGCCGCGCGGACCGCGCAGCGTCTTGTGCGTCGTGCTCGTGACCGCGTCGGCATGGGGGATCGGCGACGGATGCAGTCCCGTCGCGACCAGACCGGCGATGTGCGCCATGTCCACCACGAACTTCGCGCCGATCTCGCGCGCGACCTCGGCGAACGCGGGGAAGTCGATAATCCGCGCGTACGCGCTCGCGCCGGCGATGATCATCTGCGGTCGCTCCGCCCGCGCGATCTCGCGCATGCGATCATAGTCGATCCGGCCGTCCTCAGGCTTCACGCCGTAATGGACGGCGTGATACAGCAGACCCGAGAAGTTCACGGGCGAGCCGTGCGTGAGATGACCGCCCTGCGACAAGTCCAGTCCCAGCACCTTGTCGCCCGGCTTGAGAAAGGCGAGATACACCGCGGCGTTCGCCTGCGCGCCGGAATGCGGCTGCACGTTGGCGTGCTCGGCCGCGAACAGCTGCTTGACCCTGTCGATCGCGATCTGCTCGACCTTGTCCACCACCTCGCAGCCGCCGTAGTAGCGCTTGGACGGCAGACCTTCGGCGTACTTGTTCGTGAGCGGCGTGCCCATGGCTTCGAGCACAGCCTCCGAGACGAAATTCTCGCTCGCGATCAGCTCGAGCCCGTACCGCTGGCGGTCGGTCTCCTCGACGATGAGCCGCGCGATGTCGGGATCGTACGCCCGCAGCGCGGCGAGCCGCGAGCCGCCGGCGGCGGCGTTTCGCTCGGTCATTTGGATGCCGCCTCCGGCGGCGGCTCGATTTTATCGACGCGCCGCTGATGGCGGCCGCCCTCGAACCCCGTCTCCAGCCACACCTTCAATGCCGCGGCCGCGTCGTCCGCCGACATGAACCTTGACGGCAGCACGAGCACGTTCGAGTCGTTGTGCCTCCGCGACAGCTCCGCGATCGCCGGCTCCCAGGCGAGCGCCGCGCGCACACCGGAGTGCCGGTTGGCCGCGATGTCCATTCCGATGCCGCTGCCGCACAGGAGCACGCCCCTGCGCGCCTCGCCGCTGGATACCAGCTTCGCGACGGCGTGCGCGAACTCGGGATAATCGCTCGCCTGCTCCGACCGCGCGCCGAGATCGACCGGCTCGTACCCGAGGGCTTCCAGCTCCCGCTTCAGCTGCTCCTTCATGGCGAATCCCGCGTGGTCGGCGGCGATGGGAATCCGCTCCCTTCCGCCGGCGCCGTCGGGGACTGCGGGCCCGGCCGTCACGAGCCGTTTCCGTTGCGCGGCGGCCACTCGCCCCAGGACGCGCGCACTTCCCTCGGGTCTCCGAGACGGCGCTCCGCGACGCGGTCGGCGGCGCGATAGGTGGGGATTCCCTCGGCCTTCGCGAGCTCGAACACTCCGAGCACCGTGTCGAAGATCTCGTCCGCCTTCTTGAACGAGCGCTCGAGGTCCCAGCCGGCGAGCTCGCTGTAGACGTTGATCACCCCGCCCGCGTTCGCCACGTAATCGGGCGCGTACAGAATGTCGCGCGCCTCGAGCGCGTCACCGTGCCGCTCTTCCAGCAGCTGGTTGTTCGCGGCGCCCGCGACGATCTCGACCTGCAGCAGCGGGATCGTCTCGTCGTTGATGATTCCGCCGAGCGCGCACGGCGCGAATATCTGCGCCTTCGCCGAATAGATGTCGTCGGGCGCGACGGCCGTCGCGCCGGTATCGGCCACGACCTGGCGAACCTTCTCGGGATCGATGTCGGTGACGATCAGCTTGGCGCCGGCGGCGTGCAGCTCCTTCGCGACATTGCGGCCTACGTGACCGCAGCCCTGCACCGACACGGTGCAGCCGTGCAGGTCGGTCGATCCCCAGCGGTACTTGGCCGCGGCCTCGATCGCGCGAAAGACGCCGTGCGCCGTCACGGGCGACGGGTCGCCCGACTTGGACGCGAGCCCGGCGACGTGCTTGGTCTCCATGTGGACGTAATCCATGTCGGACGGGCTCGTGCCGACGTCCTCGGCGGTGATGTACCTGCCGCCGAGCGTGTCAACGAAGCGGCCGTGCGCGCGGAAGATGGCTTCGCGGTTGGTCGTCTTGTTGTCGCCGAGAATGACGGACTTGCCCCCGCCGAGGTTCAGCCCCGCCACCGCGCTCTTGTACGTCATGCCGCGGGCGAGCCGCAGCGCGTCGATGATCGCCTCGTCTTCGGTGTCGTAGTTCCAGAACCTCGTGCCACCGAGCGCCGGGCCGAGTCGCGTGTCGTGGATCGCGATGATCCCGCAGTAGCCGGACGCTATATCGCTGCAGATGGCCACCTGTTCGTGGCCCATTTCGCGGATCGTCTTGAAGAGTTCCATTTAGAAGAAGTGACTAGTGACTAGTGGCTAGTGGCTAGTGGCTAGTGACTAGTGATTAGTGATTAGTGATTAGTGATTAGTGATTAGTGAACCACAAAAAACCAATGCTTCTCCTCTGTTCCGCCGTTACCAGTCACTAGTCACTAGTCACTAGTCACGATTTCCATGTTTACAGGGACCCCAACAGCTCCCGTGCGATCACCACCCGTTGAATCTCGGAAGTCCCTTCATAAATCTCGGTCACTTTCGCGTCCCTGAACAGTCGCTCGACCGGATAATCTTTCACGTACCCGTAACCGCCGAAAATCTGGATGGCCTGGGTCGTGACCCACATGGCGGTCTCGCTCGCGAACAGCTTGCTCATCGCGCCGAAGTGCTTGATCGGCTCGCCGCGGTCCTTCGCGTCGGCGGTCGCGTAGAGTAGGCTTCGTCCGGCGTCGACCCGCATGGCCATGTCGGCCAGCTTGAACTGTATCGCCTGAAACTCGCTGATGTGGTGGCCGAATTGCTTCCGCTCGGCCGCGTACGCCAGCGAGAGGTCCAGCGCTGCCCGCGCGATTCCCAGCGCCTGCGCCGCGATCCCGAGCCGGCCGTTGTCCAGCGACTGGAGCGCGTAGATGAAGCCGTGCGACGGATCGCCCAGAACGTGCGAGTCGGGAACCCGCATGTCGCTGAACGACAGCTGCACCGTGGGCGACGCGCGCAGGCCGAGCTTGTTCTCCTTCTTCCCGACGCCGAACCCGGGAAGATCCGGTGTCACGACGAAGGCGCCGATCCCGCGGGCGCCGCGCCGCATCTCGGCGGAGTCCGTCCGCGCCATCGCGACTATCACCCCCGCATGGTTGCCGGCCGTGACCCAGCTCTTGGTGCCGTTGAGGATCCAGCCGTCCCCGTCGCGGACTGCCTGGGTGGTGAGCGAGGCCGCGTCCGAGCCGGCCTCCGCCTCGGAGAGAGCGAATGCGCCGAGCAGCTCACCCCGCGCCATCGGCGGCAGAAACCGCTGCTTCTGCTCGTCCGTGCCGAAGCGCAGGATCATCTGCGTCGGTAGCGAGTTGTGCACGCTCATGAGCACCGCCGTCGACGCGTCCGCCGCGGCGATCTCCTCGAGCGCCATGAGGTAGGTCTTCGTGTCGAGCCCGAGACCGTCGTACTCCTCGGGCAGGAGCATTCCGAGCAGACCCAGCGCGCCGAGCTTTCCCACCAGGGACTCGTCGAAGATCGCATCCCGATCCCACTGCTCTGCGTGCGGCGCAATCTCGGCGGCGGCGAACTCCCGCGCGACGTTCTGGATCTCGCGCTGCTCTTCCGTCAGCGGGTGCAGCGCGGCGTGCATCAAGGCGCGGCTCTCACGAATACGTGTGGAAGCCGCGGCCCGTTTTCCTGCCCAGCCATCCGGCGGCTACGTATTTCCGCAGCAGCGGACAGGGCCGGTACTTCGGATCGCCGAGCCCGTCGTGCAGCACCTCGAGGATCGCGAGGCAGGTGTCGAGCCCGATGAGGTCCGCCAGCGCTAGCGGCCCGAGCGGGTGATTCATGCCGAGGGTCATCACCTGGTCGATCGCGTCGGCGGTACCGACCCCTTCCATGAGGCAGTAAACCGCTTCGTTGATCATCGGCAGCAGCACGCGATTCGAGACGAAGCCCGGGAAGTCGTTCACTTCGACCGGAGTCTTGCCGACGCGCTTGCTGAGCTCGATCACGCTGGCCGTGGTTTCGTCGGAGGTCGCGAGGCCGCGAATGACCTCGACCAGCTTCATCACCGGCACGGGATTCATGAAGTGCATGCCGATGACTTTCTCCGGGCGGTTCGTGCGGCGCGCGATCTCGGTGATCGAGATGGAGCTGGTGTTGGAGGCCAGGATCGCGTCGGGCGCGGCCTCGGTGTCGAGTCCCTGAAAGATCTTGTACTTGAGATCGGCGTTCTCCGTCGCGGCCTCGATCACCAGTCCCGCGTCGCCGACGGCACCCGTGTCCGTCTCCGCCTTGATCCGGCCGAGGATCTCCGCCGGCGCTTCCGCCGGGATCGTCCCCTTCTTTACCTGCCGGTCGAGATTCTTCGCGATCGTGTCGCGCGCCTTCTGCAGCGCCTCCGCCGACACGTCCACGAGCGTGACGTCGAATCCGGACTGCGCGAACACGTGCGCGATGCCGTTGCCCATCTGTCCGGCGCCGATGATGGCGATTTTTTCACTCATACTGAAAACCGGTGACTGTAAATTGTTACTAGTGACTAGTGACTAGTGACTAGTAACTGCTCTTGCTTCTGCAGTTTGCACGCAGCACGCAGCGTTGTAGTCAAGCTCCACGAGATCTCGTCGCGCTCCATGACAAGTAAATCAATCCGATACTGAGCCCCAGACCAGCGGCAAGCCCTCCCTCGGGTCCCCAGCTCCCTCCCGTCAACCAGTCCGGCCCGGTCTCGACCACCCTGTAATCCGGCGAGCCGACCACCGGTACTCCGCTGACCGGCATGTGCAGCACGGCCGCGATGAACCAGTTCCAAGCGAAATGCGCGAGCGTCGCCGCGTACAAGCTGCCGGTCACCAGCACGATCGCGCCGAGGAAGAAGCCGGCGAGCACGACCACGCTCAGGGACTGCCAGTTGGCGCCGGGATTTGCCACGTGCACCAGGCCGAACCCGATGCTGGTCGCGGCCAGCGCGATCTTCCATCCGGCGGCCTCGCGCAGCAATGCGAAAATGTAGCCGCGTGCAAACAGTTCTTCAGCGAAAGCGCTCGGTAGGAGCACGGCGGTGGCGAGCAGCGCCGCGCTCCACCATGCGCCGTCGGGAGCGTCCGCTACCGTGAGCTGACCCATGGCCAGGAGAGCTCCGGCAGGAAGCGCCGCGGCGAGCGCGCCGAGCGCGAGACCGGAGACCAGCTTCGGCGGCCGCGCGGCGTCGCGCCCCAGCCAGACGTAGCTCCAATCCTTCCGGTCGATCTTCCGCAGCATGAGGACGTGCGCCGCGAGAAATCCCAGCGGGTACACGAGCGGATGCACCACCAGCCGGATCCCGACCGACGCCGCCGCCGAGTGCAGCATGGCGACGATCACGGTCGCCGCGAACAACGCGACGATGCTGAGGGCTACGAAAAGGGTCCCGCGCCAGATGGCGCGGAGGCGGTCGTCCCGGGTGAAGAAGATTTCGCGTCGCAACGACGCGCTAGTCGGCCCGCTCTACCGAAAGCGCGACGGCGTTGCCGCCCCCAAGACACAGAGTCGCGAGGCCGGTTCTGGCGCCGCGGTCCTGCATCGCGTACAGCAGCGTCGTGAGAATGCGCGCGCCGCTCGCTCCGATGGGATGGCCGAGCGCGATCGCGCCGCCGTGCACGTTCACTCTGTCCCACGCCCAGTTGAGCCCCTGCCCGTTGGCGAGCGCCTGGGCCGCGAACGCTTCGTTGGCTTCGACGAGATCGTAATCGCCGATCGAGGTGCCCGCCTTCAGCATGAGCTTCTCCACCGCGACGATCGGTGCGAAGAAGAGATCCTTCGGCTCGCCCCCGCCCGTTGCGTACCCGGTGATCCGTCCGAGAATCGTCAGCTCCCGGTCGCGGGCGTACTGCTCGGAGGTCACTACCAGCGCGGACGCGCCGTCGTTGAGCGTGGACGCGTTCCCCGCCGTCACGCTCAACTGCTTTTTCCCTTCCTCGCCGGGAAAGGCCGGCCGCAGCTTGCCGAGCGCCTCACGAGTAGTCTCTTTGCGCGGCCCCTCGTCCGCGCTCACGATCGTCGGTCCTTTCCGGCCGGGTACTTCGACGGGGACGATCTCCTCCTCGAACTTTCCGCCCTCCATCGCCGCGAGCGCCTTCTGATGCGACCGCAGCGCGAAGTCGTCCTGCTGCTCGCGCGTGATGCCGGCCTTGCGCGCGGTGTACTCCGCATGTCCGCCCATGTGCACGTCGCAGACCGAGCACCAGAGGCCGTCCTTGATTGCGCCGTCGGCGATCGTCTGGTCGCCCAGCTTGATGCCCTGCCGCATTCCGTACAGGTAGTGTGGCGCGTTGGACATCGACTCCTGCCCGCCGGCTACGACGACCTGCTGGTCGCCGGCGCGAATGGACTGCGCGGCGAGCATGACCGCCTTGAGTCCCGAGCCGCACACCTTATTGATGGTCGTCGCCGCCACGGTTCCCGGCAGTCCCGCTTTGAGCGCCGCCTGTCGCGCGGGGGCCTGGCCGACCCCGCCCTGCACGACGTGCCCCATCAGCACTTCCTCGACGTCCTCGACGGCAATGCCGGCGCGTTTGACCGCCTCGCGGATGGCAATGGCGCCGAGCTCCGGTGCTGAGAGCGAAGAAAGCCCTCCGAGGTAGCGGCCGATGGGGGTCCGTACCGCGGAGACGATTACCGGCTGGCGAGTGAGGTCAGGCATGGTTGAAAACTATAACCGGTGACTAGTGACTAGTGACTAGTGACTGGTAACTACAGCCATCGAGGGCGCAGCACGCAGCACGCAGCGCCGTTGCAGTTACCGGTCACTAGTCACCAGTCACCAGTCACCAGTCACCAGTCACCAGTCACCAGTCACCAGTCACTGCTCCAACCCCAGCCCCTTCAGGATGAACGCATACCTGAACGCAACCTCCCTCAGCGCGTCGTAGCGTCCCGACGATCCGCCGTGGCCGGCGCCCATGTTCGTCTTGAGCAGCAGCAGGGTCTGGCCGGTCTTGGTCGCCCGGAGCTTCGCCACCCACTTGGCCGGCTCCCAGAAAGCCACCCGGGGATCGTTGAGCCCGGTCGTGACGAGCATCATCGGGTACGCCTTGGCCTCGACGTTGTCGTACGGCGAGTAGCTGCGCATGTACTCGTAGTGCTCGCGGATGGCCGGGTTGCCCCACTGCTCCCACTCCTGCGCCGTGAGCGGGATGGAGGCGTCGAGCATGGTGTTGATAACGTCCACGAACGGCACGTCCGCGACCACGACCTTGAACAGTTCGGGGCGCATGTTGACCACGGCGCCCATCAGCAGGCCGCCCGCGCTCCCGCCGCGGATCGCCAGCCGGTCGGTCGACGTGTAGCGCTCGCGCACGAGATGCTCCGCGGCCGCGATGAAGTCCGTGAACGTATTCATCTTGTTCAGCATCTTGCCTTCGTCGTACCAGGCGCGGCCCATCTCCTGTCCGCCGCGGATGTGAGCGAGCGCGTACACCACGCCGCGGTCGATCAAGCTCAGGTTGTTCGAGGAGAACGTCGGCTCGGTGCTCGAGCCGTACGAGCCGTACGAGTACAGCAGCATCGGCCGCATGCCGTCACGGACGAACGGCTTGCGATACACGAGCGAGACGGGGACCATCTTGCCGTCGGCCGCCCGTGCCCATGTGCGCTCGGTGCCGTACTGCGCCGGATCGTAGCCGCCCAGGACTTCCGTGCGCTTCTTCAGGTCGAGGGCGCGCGTGTTCATGTCGTAATCGAACACGCTCGACGGCGTGATCAGCGATTGATACGTGAAGCGCAGCACGTTCGTGTCGAACTCCGGGTTTCCGGAGGGACTGTAGGTGTAGACCGGCTCGGGAAACGTGATGTAATGGTCGGAATTCGACCCGAGATCGCGAATCCGGATCTTCCTCAGCCCGCTGGAGCGCTCGTACAGCACGAGATGGTTGCTGAAGGCGTCGATCCCGTCGATCAGCACCGTGTCGCTGTGGGCGATGTACTCGCGCCAGTTCGCGGCCGAGGGATCGGACGCCGGCGCCGTCACCACCTTGAAGTTGGTCGCGCCGTCGTTGGTCGTGATGAAGAACCGACCCTTGTGGTGGACGGGCGAATACTCGATGTCGGGCCGCCTGCGCTCGATGACGCTGAACGGCTGCAGGGGTGTGCGCGCCGGAACGTACCAGTACTCGGAGCTGGTGAAGCTCTCCGCGGCGATCATGACGTACTCGTCGTCCTTCGTCCGGAACACGCCCACGTTGAACAGCACGTTCGGCTCGTGGAAGATCACCGAGTCGCTGGCCGTGGGCGTGCCGACGATGTGCCGCAGGACCTTGTCGGACCGGTGGGCCGAGTCGGTCTTCGTGTAAAACAGCGTCTTGTTGTCCGCGGCCCAGGTGAGCGAGAAGTGCACGTCGGGGATCCGGTCGGGCAGCACTTCGCCCGTGCTCAGGTCCTTCACCAGCAGCGTGAAATGCTCGGATCCCGTTGTATCCACGGTGAAGGCGAGAAACCGGTGATCCGGACTGACCGTCGTCACGCCGAGCCTGAGGTACGTCTTTCCCTCGGCCAGCACGTTCTGATCGAGGTAGATCTCCTCGGGCGCCTCCAGGCTGCCGCGCTTGCGCGCGTAAATCGAATACTGCTTGCCCTCAACCGTCCGCGTGTAATAGAAGTACGGTCCGCGCCTCACCGGCACCGACAAATCGGTCTGCTTGATCCTGCCGAGCATTTCCTGATAGATGCGCTCCTGCAGGTCGCGGGTCCCGGCCATCATCGTGTCGGTGTACGCGTTCTCCGCCTGGAGATACGCGATGACTTCCGGATTCTCCCCGCGTCGCAGCCAGAAGTAGTTGTCGGTGACGACGTTGCCATGCAGTGTGTCGACTTTCGGCACGACGGCGGCAACGGGGGGAGATTGCGCGGAAGCGGTTGTGGCGCCGAGGCCAATGGCGAGGAGCCAGCGGAGGGAGCGGAAGAACGGCATAGTGAACAGCTCCTGGTGACTAGTGACTGGTGACTAGTGATTCGTGGTTAGTGGTTACAGAGATCACTCAACTTCCTAGATCCATCTAGGACGCAGCACGCAGCACGCAGCACGCAGCACGCAGCGCCTTTTGCAGTTCCTAGTCACTAGTCACTAGTCACTAGTCACCAGTCACCGCTCCATCCACCGCCACCGCCCGTGTCTCGATCTCATGCCTCAACCGGTCCACCAGGTCCGACAGGCGGATGACCTCCTGCTTTTTCCCCGCTCCCCGCGCCCGCAGCGCCACCGTCTGCCCTTCCGCCTCCCGCCTCCCGACGACCGCCATGTACGGCACCTTCATCATCTCGGCCTCGCGGATACGGTAGTTCAGCGTCTCGGACCGCGCGTCCGGCTCCGCCCTGATCTTCCGCGCGCGCAACTGGTCCACGACCGTCTGCGCATAGCCGGCGAGCTCTTCCGCGACCGGCAGCACGCGGATCTGCTCCGGCGCGAGCCAGAGCGGGAACGCGCCGGCATAATGCTCGATCAGCCCCCCGACGAACCGCTCCATCGATCCCACCAGAACACGATGCAGCATCACCGGCCGGTGCGTCGTGTTGTCGGCGCCGGTGAACTCGAGCTGGAACCGCTCGGGCAGGTTGAAGTCGAGCTGCACCGTCGGGCCCTGCCACTTCCGCCCGATCGCGTCGATCAGCTTGAAGTCGAGCTTCGGCCCGTAGAACGCGCCGCCGCCCTCGTCGATCGTGTACTCCAGCCCGCGCGACTCGAGGACGTCGGCCAGCATCGCCTGCGCCTGCTCCCACACGGCTTCCTCGCCCAGAGCCTTCTCGGACGGGCGGGTCGCCAGTTCTATGGTATAGGGATAGCCGAACGCGGCGAGCATCTCCTCCACCAGGTCGATCAGCCGGGAGATCTCGTCCGGCACCTGCTCCGGCGTGCAGAACACGTGCGCGTCGTCCTGCGTGAATCCCCGCACGCGCAGCATCCCGTGCAGCACGCCGCTTCGCTCGTACCGGTACACGGTGCCGAACTCGCCGTAGCGGATCGGCAGGTCGCGGTACGACCGCGGCCGCGACTGATAAATGCAGATGTGGCCCGGGCAGTTCATCGGCTTCAGCCGGTACGCGCCCCCCTCGACGTCCATCGCGCCGAACATGTTCTCCTTGAAGTTCTCGAGATGGCCCGAGATCTCGAAGATCTTCTCGCTGAGAATGTGCGGCGTGTAAACGAGGTCGTAGCCGTGTCGGATGATGAGGTCGCGCTCGAAGTTCTCGATCTCGTTTCTTATCACCGACCCGCGCGGGTGCCAGAGGATCAGTCCCGGGCCGATGCGCTGATCCGTGGAGTACAGATCGAGCTGCTGCGCCAGCACGCGGTGGTCGCGCCGCTTGGCTTCCTCCAGCCGGTGGAGATGCTCCTCGAGATCCTTCTGGCTGAAGAACGCGGTCGCGTAGATCCGCTGCAGCATCTGCCGCTTCTCGTCGCCGCGCCAGTACGCGCCGGCGGTGTGCAGCAGCTTGAAGTGCTTGAGGTACGACGTGTCGGGCACGTGCGGCCCGCGGCACAGATCGACGAACGGCCCGTCGGTGTACGTCGAGATGACCTCGTCGTCGCGCAGCTCCTCGAGGCGCTCGAGCTTGAGCGGATCGTCGGAAAATCTCTCGCGCGCCTCGCTCTTGGACAGCTCCTCGCGCACGAACGGATATTTCTCGGCGGCGACCTTGCGCATCTCCACCTCGAACGCGTCCAGGTCCTCTGGCGTGAACGGCTCGGCGACCTCGAAGTCGTAATAGAAGCCGTCCTCGATGGCGGGACCGAAGCCGATCTTCGCGCCCGGTCGCAGTCTGCGGACCGCGGTCGCCAGGACGTGTGCGCCGGAATGCCGCAGCACGCCGAGCGCCTGGGGGTCGCGCTCGGTCAGAACGCGGAACGATCCGCTCGCCCGGATCGGCGTCGCCAGGTCCTGCACGGCGCCGTCGATCTCCACCGCGATCGCGTCTTTCAGCAGGCGCGGGCCGATGGATGCGACTACGTCACGCGCCGCCGTCCCCGCGGGAACCGCGCGTTCTTTACCGTCCGGGAGCGTGAGAGTTACTGTATTCAAGTGGCCTTGTTCTTGCTTTTCCATCGTGAGACAGATTGCACTTTCTGAAGGCGTAAGCTAAGACTCACCAACACCTTCCGCTACAGGATCAGATCATGGCTCCGTTCCGTTACCACGACGAAGATTCCACGTCGCAGGGAATGCTGTATTTACTCGCCGGAGCGGTCGCGGGTTTCGCGGCCGGTGTGGTGGTCTCCCAGCGCTCGGGCGCGCTGCGCGAGCTTCCCGGAAAAATTCGCGACCTCTTCGCCGGTGACGAAGCGGAAGGGCTCCTCGGAGACGAGGAGTTCGAGGGGGACGAGGACGACGAGTTCGATCTGCAGGACCGATCGGACCGGTCCGACTTCGCCGAGACGGGAGTGGGCATCGCCTCGGCCAGCGACGACTACGACGATCTCGACGTCGACGGCTCGATGGAGCTGGAAGAGCGCGTGCTCGAAGCGTTCAGCAACGATCCCATACTGCAGGAGCGTCCGATCGACATCGGCGCGATCAGCGAGGGGATCATCGAGCTGACGGGGTGGGTGAACGCCGATTCCGAAGTCACGCACGCGGTCACTCTCGCGCGCGGAGTGCCCGGGGTGGATACGGTCGTGAATCGCGTCGCGATCCGGCCGGAAGAAGACCTGCGCGATGCCACCGCGCAGAAGTACGAGAACGGCGATCCCACGCTCACCGAGGCGCATTGGGAGGGCCAGAGCGTCGGAACCGGGAGGCGGCGCCAGGGCAACTCCTCGGAATTCGACCGCCACGCCGACCCGCGGCCGGCGCTGGAGGACCGCTGGAACAGCGAGTCGGCCGCGCTGGACGAAGCGGTCGACGACATCGCCGGGTTTGCCGAAGCCAGGAAGCCGCCCGTAAAGCGCGGCAAGAAAGGGAATAGAGCCGGCGGGTCCGCTGTTGCTCCGACCGGCGTTCCGAAAGCGGATCACGTGACCGAGCCAACGAAGGGGAACGGCCGGGCGGACTAGGTTAAAACGGAGAGCGTTGTGCGTTTACAGTTTTTCCGTTCTGCGTAGGGACGTGACTGCGGCGGGCCGTCCGTAAACGTCCCAACGCAAGACGCTGAGACGGGCAACGCACCACGCTCCAGCCGATGCCTCGCGCGAAGCTTGGAAGTAACTTGAGGAATGCCGGCTCCCCTTCCCCCGACATACGACCCTGCCTCTACCGAGCGCGATCTTTACGCGCGCTGGGAAAAAGCGGGGATTTTCACCGCCGACGCCGATAGATCCAATCGCATGGGCGGAGACCGGCAGCCGTTCACGATCGTCATCCCGCCGCCGAACGTCACCGCCGTGCTCCACATGGGCCACGGACTCGACGACACGGTGCAGGACGTGATCGTCCGCTGGCGCAGGATGGCCGGCGACGAGACGCTCTGGGTCCCCGGCACCGACCACGCCGGCATCGCCACCCAAAACGTGGTCGAACGCGAACTTGCCAAAGAAGGCAAGACCCGCTTCGACCTCGGCCGCGAAGCGTTCGTCCAGCGCACCGAGCAGTTCGTCGAAAAAACCGGCGGCACCATCCTCCAGCAGCTCCGCGCCATCGGCGCGTCCTGCGACTGGAGCCGGACCGCTTACACGCTCTCCCCCGAGCTGTCGGTCGCCGTGCGCGAAGTGTTCGTCACGCTGCACGAGCGCGGCCTCATCTACCGCGGCCACCGCGTCATCCACTGGTGCCCGCGCTGCCTCACGTCGCTCAGCGACGAGGAGGCGGAGCACGCCGACGAGGAAGGCACCCTGCACTACGTGCGCTACGCTCTCACCGATTCCTCACCCGGCAACTCCGAGTACGTCACCGTCGCGACGACGCGCCCCGAGACCATCCTCGGCGACGTCGCCGTCGCGGTGCACCCCGAGGACGAGCGCTACGCCGCGATGATCGGCAAGAGCGTGCTCAATCCCCTGCTGGGCACCCCGATCCCCGTGATCGCCGATCCGATGGTGGATCCGGAGTTCGGGACCGGCGCGCTCAAGATCACGCCGGCGCACGATCACAACGATTTCGAGATCGGGCTGCGCCAGGGACTGCCGATGCCGTCGGTGATCCTCCCCGACGGCACGATGGGGGAGGACCAGAACGCGGCGGGACGAGTCCCCGAAGCGCTGCGCGGGGTCGATCGCGTCGCCGCGCGCAAGCGGTCGGTCGAGCTGCTGCGCGACTCCGGCGCGCTGGTGAAGACGCAGAAGCACACGTACGCGATCCGGCACTGCTATCGCTGCGACACCGTCGTGGAGCCGCGGCTGTCGGATCAGTGGTTCGTGCGCATGCGTCCGCTCGCCGAGCCCGCGCTCGCGGCGGTGCACCAGCGCCGGCTCAGGATCCTGCCCGAGCGGTGGGAAGCCGTGTACGTGAACTGGCTCGAGGGCATCCGCGACTGGAACATCTCGCGCCAGCTCTGGTGGGGACACCGCATCCCTGTGTGGTACTGCGCGCGCTGCCCCGATCCGATCGTGAGCCGCACGACTCCGGCAAAGTGTCCCACGTGCGGCGGCCCGGTCACGCAGGACGAGGACGTGCTCGACACGTGGTTCTCGTCCTGGCTCTGGCCCTTCTCCACTCTCGGCTGGCCCGACAAGGACGCGAAAGACCTGCGCGCGTTCTATCCGACGGACGTGCTCGTCTCCGCGCCCGACATCCTGTTCTTCTGGATCGCGCGAATGGTAATGGCCGGCTACGAATTCATGGGTGATTCCCCTTTCCACACGATCTACCTGCACGGGCTCGCGCGCGACACGCAGCACCGCAAGATGTCCAAGTCGCTGAACAACGGCATCGATCCGCTCGACGTGGTGAACCGATTCGGCGCGGACGCGCTGCGCTACACGGTCGTGTCCGGGCTCGGCATGGGCGCCGACATCATCATGGATCCGTCCGACCTCGAGAAGACTTTTGGCGTCGGGCGCAACTTCGCCACCAAGCTCTGGAACATCGGGCGCTTCCTCCTGAGCAACATCGGCGACGAGACGGTTGCTCCGCTCTCGAGCATTGCCGAGTCCCGGCTGACGCTCGCGGACCGCTGGATACTGGGCCGGCTCGACCTCGCGATCGACGAGTGCGACGCCGCGCTGGGTCCGCCGCGTCCAAGCGGCGCGGCGTGGCCGGAAGACCAGCTGCGCGCCGGCCTGCGTCTGAGCGAGTACGCGGAGATCGCGCGACGCTTCGTGTGGAACGAGCTCGCGGATTGGTACGTGGAGACGACCAAGTCGAGACTAGCCGAGAAGGGCGAGGATCGCGACGTCGCCCGCGCCGTTCTGATGCATGTCTTCGACGACGCGTTGCGCCTGCTCCATCCGATCGTTCCGTTTATCACCGAAGCGCTGTGGCAGCGGCTTCCGGGAATCGAGTCGCGCGCCTCCGCGTTTCTCGCGTCGTCACGCTGGCCGCGCAGCGGAGGCCACCCGCCCGTGGAGGACTTCGAGCGCGTGCGCGAAGCCGTCGTCGCGCTGCGCCAGATCCGCGCGGACTACAACATCGCGCCCGCGCGAACCATCGCCGCGACGATCGTGGCGCGGGAGGACGGCAGAGTGTACGAGAGCGAGGCCGGCCTGATCGGCCGGTTGACGCACGCCGAGATATCGGTGACGAGCGCCGCGCCGGAGGGCGCGGCGGCGCACGTCGTGCTCGGCGGCGGCGCCGAGCTGGTCGCGCCGCTCGCGGGAATCGTCGACGTCGAGAAGGAGTGCCGCAAGCTGAAGGGCGAGCTGCAGCAGCTCGACAGGCAGCTGGCACAGCTCGTCGCGCGCCTGGCGAGCGAGAGCTTCACGGCGCGCGCGCCCGCGCACGTCGTGGAGGGAGAGCGCGCGAAAGAAAAGGAGTGGGTGGCGCGGCGCGAGATGCTCGCGCGCAAGGTCGAGGCGCTGTGCGTCTGATCCGGTCGTGGGTCGTCGCCGCGGCCGCGCTCGGGTGCGCGTCGCCGGGCATGCCGCCGGGCGGCCCGCCGGATGTGGAGGCGCCGCAGCTCGTCGGGATCGCGCCGGACAGCGGCCGCGTCAGCGTCACTCCGCGCGACGTGATCTTCCGCTTCGACGAAGTCGTCAGCGAGACACCTCCGGGCGCGACGACGCTCGCGAACCTGTTCGTCATCTCGCCGCAGCACGGCACACCGGTGGTGTCCTGGCAGCGCGAGGAGATCGCGGTGCGGCCGCGCCGTGGGTGGAGGCCCAACACCGTGTACAGCGTGACGATGCTTCCGGGTCTCGCCGACCTGCGCGGCAACGTGCGGCGCGAAGGTGCCGCCACTCTTTTCGCCACCGGCCCGGTGATTCCCGCTACCGCGATCAGCGGCGTGCTGTTCGATTGGGCCGCGGGAACTCCCGTCCGAGCCGGGCTGGTCCAGGCGATCACGGCCGACAGCACCATCTACATCGCGTACTCGGACAGCGCGGGCGCGTTCACGCTGCCGCATCTCCCGGCCGGCGCGTACGAGGTAAAGGGTGTCGTGGACGGCAACCGCAACCGGGCGCTGGATCCGCGCGAGCCGTGGGACACGGTCACGGTGGCGCTGACCGACACCGCGCGCGTGGAGCTGCACGCGTTCGTGCACGACTCGATCGGGCCGCGAATCGAGCAGGTGAACGCGCCTGATTCCGTCACGCTGCGCGTGACGTTCGACGTGCCCGTCGACGCGCGCATTCCGCTGGACCCCGCGTGGATCCGCGTGCTCGGACCCGACTCGGTCCCGCTGCCGGTGACGAGCGTCGCGCTGCCGGAGACCGCGCCGCTCGATACGGCCATGGCGCCGGCGCCCGGGCGGCCGTCGGCGATGACGCGAGCCCGTCCGTACAGGCAGGTCATCGTGACCCTGCCCGTTCCGCTGCAGCCGGGCGCGACCTACACCGTCGTCGCGAACGGCTTCCCCGGCCTGCTCGGCCGCGTGGCGTCGTCCAGCCGCGCGATAACGATTCCCCAACCGGCGCCGGCGCCGCCGGCCACTCCGCCCTAACGAGCGATGCCAGGAACCACGCGCGAAGCTCGCGAGCCGGACCGGCTCGACGACCGGCGGGATCTCCCCGGAGTCGGCGCCCTGCTCGAATCCGTCGAGCTGGCCCCGTTGCTCGCGCGCGCGCCGCGCGCCACCGTGACCAACGCCGTGCGCGCGGCGATCGAGAGCGTGCGGTCCGGATCGCGGCCGGCGCCGGCGAGCGCGGCGGCGTGGGGCGACCTCGTCGAAGCGCGTCTCGCGGACATCACGCGCCCATCGCTGCGGCCGGTGATCAACGCCACCGGCGTGGTGCTGCACACGAATCTCGGACGCGCGCCGCTGGCGCCGGCCGCGATCCGCGCGATGCGGGAGATCGCCGGGGGCTTCTCCAACCTGGAGTACGATCTCGAGACCGGCGAGCGCGGCTCGCGCTACACCCACTGCGTGCAGCTGCTGCGCGAGATCACCGGCTGCGAGGACGCGCTCGTCGTCAACAACTGCGCGGCGGCGCTGGTGCTGGCGGTGG
The DNA here is from genome assembly GCA_040882285.1 of Gemmatimonadaceae bacterium. Taxonomy (NCBI): domain Bacteria; kingdom Pseudomonadati; phylum Gemmatimonadota; class Gemmatimonadia; order Gemmatimonadales; family Gemmatimonadaceae; species Gemmatimonadaceae bacterium. Next base: position 200,473 of record JBBEBQ010000025.1, on the reverse strand, counting down.
ATACGTTCGCGCGCGACCGGGACGTGATCATCTCGCGCGGCGAGCTGGTCGAGATCGGCGGGAGCTTCAGGATCCCCGACATTATGCGCCGCGGCGGCGCGCGACTCGTGGAGGTCGGCACCACGAACCGCACCCACCTCGCGGATTACGAGGAGGCGATCACCGGCGATACCGGCGCGATCATCAAGGTCCACCGCAGCAACTTCTCCATCTCCGGCTTCACCGCGGAGGTGCCGGTCGAGCAGCTGGCCGCCCTGGGGCGCGACAGAGGCGTGCCGGTCGTGCACGACCTCGGCAGCGGCCTCCTGCTCCACCTCGACGAGCACGGGCTGAAAGGAGAGCCGACGGCATCCGACGCGCTGCGCGCCGGCGCCGATGTCGTGACGCTGAGCGGAGACAAGCTGCTCGGCGGACCGCAGGCCGGCATCATGCTCGGCAAAGCAGACGTGATCGAGCGGCTGCGCACCAACCCGCTCGCGCGCGCGCTGCGCGTGGACAAGCTCACCATCTCGGCGCTCGGCGCGACGCTCGCGCTGTATCGCGATCCGGCGGTCGCGCTGCGCGAGATCCCGGTGCTGGCAATGCTGTCCGCCGCGCCGGCGGTGCTGGAGGAGCGCGCCCGCGCGATCGCGGAGAAGCTCCGCGCCCGCGGCGTGGGCTGCGACGTCGCGCCGTCCGAGGCTTCCGTCGGCGGCGGCGCTTTCCCCGAAGCCGTGCTTCAGTCGTTCGCGGTCGCGCTGCGGGGCGACGCGACGATTCTGGAGAAAGCTCTGCGCGGGGCGGAGCCGCCCGTGATCGGACGCGTGCGCAACGAGCGGCTGCTGCTCGACATGCGCTCGGTGCTTTCGCATGACGACGAAGCGTTGGCGGCCACGGTGATCGGCGCGCTGGCATAGTGGAGCGTCCAGCCATCGTCTTCCTCGATCGCGATGGAACCATCATCGAGGACATGCATTTCATCTCGCGGCCCGACGACGTGCGGGTTCTGCCCGGCGCCGCCGAAGCGATCGCTCGGCTCAACCGCGGCGGCATTCCGGTCGTCGTAGTGACCAACCAGTCCGGAATCGGACGCGGCTACTTCGGCCCGGAGGAGTACGAGAAGGTCAACGAGCACATCGCCGCCGAGCTGGCGAAGGCCGACGCGCGGATCGACGCCGTGTATCACTGCCCGCACGCGCCCAACGGGGACGACCCCTGTCCGTGCCGCAAGCCCGGCACCGCGCTGTTCGCCGAGGCGCTCGTGCGGTTCGGCATCCCAGGCAGCCGCGCGGCGTTCATCGGCGACAAGGTGCGCGACGTCAGCCCCGCCCTCCCCTTCGGCGGGACCGGCTACCTGCTCGTCACGCCGGTGACCACCGCGGAAGACGTCGAGTGGGCCGAGCGCGAGGCGCAGACAGTGGCGTCGCTCGCGGAGGCGGTGGACCGCATGCTCGGGGTTACTGATGCCGCCGCAGGGCGATAGAATCGCCTGATGCGATCGCGCGTGGCGGTGCTCGCTTCCGGCCGTGGCTCCAATCTCGAGGCGATCCTCACGCACTGTGAGCGGCTCGGCGAGCTGAGCGCGTGCGAGGTGGCGCTGGTCGCATCGAACAGGAAGGACGCGCCGGCGCTCGAGCGGGCGCGCGCGCGCGGCATCCCCGCCGAGGTCATCACCGATCCAACCCACGGAAAGGCACTACTCGAAATGCTCGACACCAACTCCATAGATCTCGTCGCGCTCGCCGGCTATCTCAAGCTGCTGCCCGCCGAGGTTACGCGGCTGTACAAGGATCGGATCGTCAACGTGCACCCCGCTCCCCTGCCGCGCTTCGGCGGCGCGGGGATGTACGGGCTCAGGGTGCACGACGCCGTGATCGCCGCCGGGCTCAAGGAGACCGAAGTCACCGTGCATTTTGTGGATGAGGAGTACGACAGCGGCGACGTGATCGCGCGCTGGCCCGTTCCCGTATACGAGGGCGACACCGCCGAATTGCTCGCCGAGCGCGTGCTCAAGGTGGAGCACGTACTCTTCCCGCGGGTGCTCGACATGGTCGCGTGTCTTTCGCCGGCCAGGCTCGCGGCGGGGCGGCAGTAATGCCGCGCGCGCTGCTGTCGGTCTCCGACAAGAGCGGGCTGCTCGAGTTCGCGGGCGGGCTGAGCGAGCTGGGCTGGGAGCTGATCTCCACCGGCGGAACGTCCAAGGCGCTGCGAGCCGCGGGATTGACCGTCCGCGACGTGGCGGACGTCACCGGCTTTCCGGAGATGCTCGACGGGCGCGTGAAGACGCTGCACCCGGCCGTACACGGCGGCCTGCTGGCGCGGCGCGATCTCGCCGAGCACATGCAGGCGATCGAGGGAGCGAGCATCACGCCGATCGATCTCGTCGCGGTGAACCTCTATCCGTTCGCCGAGACCATTCGCCGGGAGGGCGTGACCCCAGAGGAGTCCATCGAGCAGATCGACATCGGCGGGCCGTCCATGCTCCGCTCGGCGGCGAAGAACTTCGCCGCGGTGACCGTGATCGTGGATCCCGCGGACTACGAGCGCGTGCTGGCCGGGCTCAGGGACAGGCACGACGATCCCGAGCTGCGGCGCGACCTGGCGGAGAAGGTTTTCGCGCACACCGCGGCGTACGACGCCGCGATCGCGACATGGTTCGCCGGCAACCGGGGTGAGCTCTTCCCCGACCGGCTGCTCACCGCGCTCGAGCGCAAGCAGACGCTGCGGTACGGCGAGAACCCCGGCCAGCTCGCCGCGTTCTACGTCGAGCCGGTCGCCGAGGGACTCTCCGCGCTCGTGCAGAAAGGCGGGAAGGAGCTGTCGTTCAACAATCTGCTGGACCTCGAGGGCGCGCTGTTCGCCACCGACGCCTTCGGGGACGCCGTGTGCTGCGCGATCGTGAAGCACACCACTCCCTGCGGGCTCGCGACGGGGACGAGCGCGCTCGATGCGTACACGAAGGCGCTCGCCTGCGATCCCGTCTCGGCGTTCGGCTCGGCGATCTCGTTCACCGTCGAGGTGGACGACGAAGCCGCGAACGCCGTTGCGAGTCTGTTCGTGGAGTGCGTCGTCGCGCCGTCTTTCACGCCCGGCGCGCTCGAGACGCTGGGCCGGAAGAAGAACCTGCGCGTGCTCGAGGGAAGAGCGCGCTGGGACCGCCATGCGCTCGACTACAAGCGCGTCCGCGGCGGGATGCTGGTGCAGCAGCGCGCCGAGGGCGTCGGCGACGAGAACCAGTGGAACGTGGTGACGTCGCGCTCGCCGGACGAGGAGGAGCGGCGCAACATGCTGTTCGCCTGGCGCGCGGTGGGGTCGGTCAAGTCCAACGCGATCGTGCTCGCGCGCGACGGCGCGACGATCGGCATCGGCGCCGGGCAGATGTCGCGGGTGGACGCGGCGTTCATGGCCGTGCACAAGGCCAAGACCGTCGGCCACGAGACCGCCGGCGCGGTGCTGGGGTCGGACGCGTTCTTCCCCTTCCGTGACGGAATCGATCAGGCCGCCGAGGCGGGGGTAAAGGCGATCATCCAGCCGGGCGGGTCGGTTCGGGACGAGGAAGTGATCGCCGCGGCGAACGAACATGGGATCGCCATGGTATTTACCGGGCAGCGCCAGTTCCGCCATTGAGGCCCGCGCGGCTACCTTTGGTCCTTCCTCGGTTGTGTCCCGCGATCTGAGCACATCCTTCACACGAGCAGCATGACGGCTTCCGCCGCGCAGCTGGACTACAGACCGTCGTACAAGGCAGCGGCCATCGCGAGCACGCTGGTCTTCCTGCTGTACCTCGTCACGCTCTCGCCCTCTACGGCGATGTGGGACACCAGCGAGTACATCGCCGCCGCGTACATCCTCGGCATCCCGCACCCGCCCGGCAACCCGCTGTTCGTCCTCATCGGCCGCGTCTTCGCGATCATGCCGATCGCCCCCAACGTGGCGATGCGGATCAATATCTTCGCCGCGCTGTGCAGCGCCGTCTCCGCCGGAATGTGGTTCCTGGTAACGGAGCGGGTGCTCGTGAGCTGGCTCCCGCGCAGATGGCAGCGCATCGCCGGCGGCTCGCTCGCCGCGCTCATCGGCGCCACGGCGTTCACGGTCTGGTCGCAGTCGGTCGTCAACGAAAAGGTCTATACGCTCTCGCTCGTCGGCATGGCGATTTCCGCCTGGCTCATCGTCCGCTGGTGCGACGACCCGGACGGGCCCAAGGCCGACAAGCTGCTCATCCTCATCGCGTATATCAGCGGGCTCGGCTACGCCAACCACATGGCGGGCTTCCTCGTGCTCCCGCCGCTCGCGATCGCCGTGCTCATCCGCCGGCCGCAGACGATCCTCCGCTGGCGCCTCATCCTCGCCGGCGTCGCGGCGATCCTGCTGGGCATGACGCCGTACGCCACGCAGCCGATCCGCGCGGCGTTCTTCCCCGCGATCAACGAAGGCGAGCCCACGGCCTGCGAGTCGAAGATGGCCGCCGCATGCACCTTCGACAAAGTCACGTACCAGCGGTTCAAGTACAACTTCGACCGCGAGCAGTACGGCAAGCCCTCGCTCACCGAGCGGCAGGCGCCGTTCAGCGCCCAGGTCGGAATGTGGTGGCTGTACTTCAAGTGGCAGTGGGTGCGCGACCACATGGGAGAACGCCCCGGAATCCAGACGCTGTTCGCCACGATCTTCCTCCTGCTCGGCGGGCTCGGCGGATATGTCCATTGGCGCCGCGACCGCAACTCCTTCTGGTTCTTCGGCCCGCTCGTCTTCACGGTGACGTTCGGCCTGATCTACTACATGAACTTCAAGTACGGCTTCTCGCAGGCGCCGGAGCTCGGCGACGCGGTGCCGCGTGAAGTCCGTGACCGCGACTACTTCTACCTCTGGAGCTTCTCCACCTGGAGCGTGTGGGCCGCGCTCGGGCTGGTGTACGTGTGGGAGACGCTCGCCGCGCTCGCCGGCGCCGACGACGTCCGGCTCGGCAATGAGACCGTCACCGTCCCGAAGCAGCGGAGCTGGCTGGCGGCATCTCCCGTGCTCGCGCTCGCGCTCATACCGCTGCTCGCCAACTGGAGCTCCGCATCGCGCGCGGGACAGACCGACACGCGCGACTTCGCGGCCGACCTGCTCAACTCCGTGGAGCCGTACGGCATTCTCGTCACCGCCGGCGACAACGACACCTTCCCGCTGTGGTACGCGCAGGAAGTGGAGGGCATCCGCCGCGACGTGCTGGTGGCCAACACTTCCCTGCTCAACACCGAGTGGTACACGCGGCAGATGATCCGCCGCCCGACGTTCGAGTACGACGTCGCGCGCGGCCCTGAGATCTATCGTGGCAGGGCGTGGCCCAAGCCGCAGGATCCCCCGGTAAAGATGACGTTCAAGGAATCGGACGCGGTTCCGCTCGCCCTCGAGCTCCGCGAACCGCAGATCTTCCGCAAGGAAGGCACGGGCATCGTCGCGCGCGTCGAGCCGCGCAACATCGGCTACGGCGTGATGGGGCTCGCGCGCGCGGACATCTTCGTGCTGTATCTGATCCGCGACTCGTACCCGCAGCGCCCCTTCTACTTCAGCCGCACCACCGGGAACTACGCCGAAGAGCTGGGACTCGGCCGCATGGTCGTCGGCACGGGGCTGGCGCGCAAGCTCGTGCTGGCCGAGCCGGCGCCGTCGGACAGCCTGCTGTGGATCCCGGGCGAGGGCTGGTTCGATCTGCCGACGTCGCTCGCGATGTGGGACAGCTACGCCGCGCCGGACGAGATGATCGAGCGCGGCCACTGGATCGACAAGTCGTCGGTCAACATTCCGTACCTGTACGTGCGGGCCGGCTTCATCCTCGCACAGGCGTTGATCGAGGCGGGCAGAGGCGCCGACGCGACGCGCGTGTACTCGGAGGTCGTCGCCATCGCGCGGGCGTCGCATCTCGAGGACGCGATCCCGAGCACGCCGCCACCGCAGCTCCCGGAGCCGATTCGAGGCGACACGGGCCCGACGCCATAACGACGTGCGCGGGGCTTGCCCACGGGTCTATCTTTCAAAGTGGAGGGATAGTCCTAATTGGTAAGGCACCGGTCTTGAAAACCGGCGCGCGCAAGCGCTTGGGGGTTCGAGTCCCCCTCCCTCCGCTGATCAGTTACTAGTCACTAGTCACTAGTCACTGTTTTTTCTTCCTCGTTCCGTACTCTCCAGCGACGAGATCGTCCACGCCGCCCTGCCCCGGACGATCCACCTCCGACGCCACGATGTCCTTCGCGGAGAAGTGCTGCAGCAGCAGCGGTCCGGCGAACGTCGTCACCATGACCATCAGCGTGAGGGCGCTGAACAGCGCGACGTCGATCGCCCCTGTCGCGAGCCCCATCTGCGCGAAGATGAGCCCGACTTCGCCGCGCGGGACCATCGCCGACCCGATCAGCGCCTTGTTCCCATTGAACCACCAGGGCGCGTAGCCCGCGGCCATCTTGCCGGCGATTCCGACGACGATCAGCGCTCCGCCGATCGCGAGCGTGCCGGGATCGAGGAACGACCTGATGTCCACCGCCGCGCCGACGGCCGCGAAGAACACCGGCACGAAGAAGTGACCGATCTCGGTGGTGGCGCGCTCGATCGTTCTGCGCTGCGGCGTCGGGTTGAGCACCAGTCCCGCGGCGAACGCGCCGATGATCATGGCCGATCCGGCGTGCTCGGCGAGCCAGGCCATGATGAAGGCGAAGGCGAGGCCGAACAGCCCGAGAGTGCCGGCGATCTCGATCCGCGCGATCCAGCCGAAGAGGGTCGGCACGAGCGTACGCCCGACCACGATCGCCGCCGCGATGAAGCCGAACGCGAGCGCGGCGGTCTTGAGCACCGGCAGCGGCGCCGGAGCGACTCCCGCGGCGAGGCCCGTGACGATGGACAAAATAATGAGTCCGATCACGTCGTCGATTACGGCGGCGCCCAGCACGATTCGCCCTTCCGGGCGGTCGAGCTGGCCGAGATCCGCGAGCACGCGCGCGGAGATGCCGATCGAGGTCGCCGTGAGCGCCGCTCCGCAGACGACGGCCGGTAGGGTCTCCAGACCGAGCAGGAGCGCCGCGACGTAGCCGCCGGCAAAGGGAAGCACGATTCCCACTACTCCGACGCCCGCCGCCGTGCCTCCGACCCGCACGAGCGAGCCGAGCTCCGTGTGCAACCCGATCTCGAAAAGCAGGATCAGCACGCCCAGCTCCGCGAGAGCGAACACCACGGGACCCTGCGGATCTATGACCCCCAGCACCGACCCGCCGAGTATCACGCCCGCGATCAGCTCGCCGAGGACCGCGGGCTGTCCGACCCGCTGCGCCAGCGCGCCCAGGAGCTTGGTCGCGATGATTATCGCGATCAGAGTCGCGAGAATGTTTACGAACGCATGATCTTCAGCCATGTCTTAGGTTATGTAAGCGGGCGCAGCCGTCTTGACAACACTCAACGGACAGGGCACGGTTCGTTCCGTCGTACGGGTGCAAGCGCCAATTTTCCGTTCTTACTAGTCACTAGTCACTAGTCACCAGTCACTTTTACTGACTATGTCGCACGCAGCCGTTCCGCTGACGCGCCGCGCATTCGGCCAGACGTTGCGCCCCGATGCTTGGTGGGTCCAGCCACTGCTGATCTTCCTGGCCCTGAGCGGCTTTATCGTGTATGCCACCTGGGCCGCGCTGCAGAACGCGCACTACGAGTTCGGACCGTACCTGTCGCCGTTCTATTCGCCGGTTCTGTTCGGTGATTCACCGCACTCGGTGTTCGGACCCAAGCCTTCAGCGTGGCCGGGCTGGCTTCCCTTCTCTCCCGCGCTGCTGATCCTCCCGTTCCCCGCGCTGTTCAGATTCACCTGCTACTACTACCGGGGCGCGTACTACAAGGCTTTCTGGGCCGATCCGCCGAGCTGCTCTGTCGGCGAGCCCCGCTCGAATTACCGCGGAGAGAACTCGTTTCCGCTGATCCTCCAGAACGTCCACCGCTACTTCATGTACATCGCGCTGGTGTTCATCGTGATCCTCGGGTACGACGCGGTGAAGGCGATGTGGTTCACGGACGCGGCGACGGGCGCGAAGGAGTTCGGCATCGGCGTCGGAACGCTGGTGCTCGTCATCAACGTCGTCCTGCTCGCCGGTTACACGCTCGGCTGCCATTCGCTCCGGCACGTGGTCGGCGGCTACGTGGACCGGCTCTCCGGCGCGCCGGTTCGGCGCCTCAGCTACCAGTGCGTGAGCTGTCTCAACCGGGGCCACATGCGGTGGGCGTGGCCGAGCCTGTTCTGGGTGGCGTTCGCGGACGTGTACGTGCGGCTGTGCTCGATGGGCGTCTGGACCGACTTCCGGCTCATCTGATGGCAGAGCACGAGACGCACTCATACGACGTGATCGTGGTCGGCGCCGGCGGCGCTGGCCTGCGCGCGGCGATCGAAGCCGCTGACAGGGGCGCGAAGGTCGGCGTCATCTGCAAGTCGCTGCTCGGCAAGGCGCACACGGTGATGGCCGAGGGCGGGCTGGCGGCCGCGCTCGCGAACGTGGACGACCGGGACAACTGGCGCGTGCACTTCGCCGACACCATGCGCGGCGGGCAGTACCTCAACAACTGGCGCATGGCGGAGCTGCATGCGCGCGAGGCGCCGGACCGCGCCCGGGAGCTGGAGGCGTGGGGCGCCGTGTTCGACAGGACGGAGGACGGCCGCATCCTCCAGCGCAACTTCGGTGGGCACCGCTATCCCCGGCTCGCGCACGTCGGCGACCGTACCGGGCTCGAGATGATCCGAACTCTGCAGGACCATCTCATCCATCAGGCGGTCGACGTGCACATGGAGTGCACCGTCCTGGAGCTGCTCAAGGACGGCGGCCGCATCGCCGGCGCGGTCGCGTACGAGCGTGAGCGCGGGCGGTTCAAGGTGTTCCAGGCGCCGGCGGTCGTGCTCGCGACGGGCGGGATCGGGCGCGCGTTCAGCATCACGAGCAACTCGTGGGAATACACCGGCGACGGGCATTCCCTGGCGTACGAGGTGGGCGCCGCGCTCCAGGACATGGAGTTCGTCCAGTTCCACCCGACGGGAATGGTGTGGCCGCCCAGCGTGCGCGGCATCCTCGTGACCGAGGGCGTGCGCGGCGATGGCGGCGTGCTGCGCAACAAGGACGGCAAGCGGTTCATGTTCGACGACATCCCGGAGAACTACCGCTCGCAGACCGCGGACACCGAAGAAGAAGCCTGGCGCTACATCCAGGGCGACAAGAACGCCCGCAGGCCACCCGAGCTGCTGACGCGCGACCACGTGGCGCGCTGCATCATGCGCGAGGTCCGCGCCGGACGCGGCAGCCCGCACGGCGGAGTCTTCCTCGACATCGCCTGGGTGAAGGAGAAGATCCCGAACTCCAAGGACTACATCCGGAAGAAGCTTCCGAGCATGTACCACCAGTTCAAGCAGCTCGCGAACATCGACATCACCGAGACGCCGATGGAGGTGGGGCCGACCACGCACTACATGATGGGCGGAATCCGCGTCGACGGTGACTCGCAGATGTCCACTGTGCCCGGACTGTTCGCCGCCGGCGAGTGCGCGGCGGGGCTGCACGGCGCGAACCGTCTCGGGGGAAACTCGCTGTCGGACCTGGTGGTGTTCGGCAAGCGCGCGGGCGAGTACGCCGCGGCTTTCGCCCGCGACAACAGCGGAGTCAAGGTCGACGACGCCCAGGTCGAGCGCGCGACCACCAACGCGCTGCGGCCGCTGGACGGCGCCGGAACCGGCGGCGGCGCCGATGGACCGTACCAGATCCAGCACGAGCTGCAGGAGTTCATGCAGGAGCTGGTCGGCATCGTGCGGCGCGAGGACGAGATCAAGTCGGCGCTCGACCGGATCGCCGTGCTGAAGGGGAGAGCGCCGGGCATCACCGTTCCGGGGAATCGAGAGTACAACCCGGGCTGGCACACCGCGCTGGACCTGCGGAATCTGCTGTCCGTCGCTGAGGCGATCGCGCGCGCGGCGCTCGAGCGCAAGGAGAGCCGCGGCGGTCACTTCCGCGACGATTATCCGGACAAGGACCCGGAGTTCGCCAAGTTCAACATCCTGCTGCGCAAGGGCGGAGACGGCTCCATGCAGGTGAGCCGCGAGCTGATTCCGCCGCTCCCTCCGGAGCTCGCGCAGATCATCGAAGAGATGAAGTAGAGGACGAATGACACAAGTCACCTTCAGCATCTGGCGGGGCGACAGCGGCGGCGGCGCGCTCGTGGACTACGAGACCGAGGTCTCCGAGGGGATGGTCGTGCTCGACGCCGTGCACCAGATCCAGGCGGAGAAGGCCAACGATCTCGCCGTTCGCTGGAACTGCAAGGCGGGCAAGTGCGGCTCCTGCTCGGCGGAAGTGAACGGCATGCCGAAGCTGATGTGCATGACGCGGATCGACGAGCTCGATCTGTCGAAGCCCGTCACGATCGAGCCCATGCGCGCCTTTCCCGCGCTGCGCGACCTCGTGACCGACGTGTCCTGGAATTTTCGCGTCAAGAAGAAGATCAAGCAGTTCACGCCGCGTCCGCCCGACGCGCCCGACGGGAGCTGGCGGATGCAGCAGAGCGACGTGGACCGCGTGCAGGAGTTCCGGAAGTGCATCGAGTGCTTCCTTTGCCAGGACGTGTGCCACGTTCTCCGCGACCACCACAAGCACGAGGAGTTCATCGGCCCGCGGTTCCTGGTGTACGCGGCCGCGCTGGAGATGCACCCGCTCGACGTGGCGGACCGGGTGGACGAGCTCAAGCAGGCGCACGGGATCGGCTACTGCAACATCACCAAGTGCTGCACGACGGTTTGCCCGGAGCACATCACCATCACCGACAACGCGATCATCCCGCTGAAGGAGCGGGTCGTGGACCGGCATTACGATCCGGTCACCAAGCTCGTAGGGCTGTTCCGGCGAAAGCCGGACAGGAAACGGGCGGACATTCCGGCTGAGGATCCGGTGTTGCGTGGACCCGGACGGGCGGCCGAACCGTCGGACGAATCGAGGTAGGGCAGGAAAAAGGGGAGTGTCGTGCGTTACCCGTTTTCGCGTTGTTCCGTAGGCGCGTGAAACGGAACCGCGGTCCCGCCGTCACGTCCCAACGGACAAACGGTATGACGGTCAACGCACAGCGCTCCCCTTTTTCCCCCGCCAAATCCACCTTCGCATGTTGAGGTAGGCCTCCGGATCGACTATCTTTAAAGATTGGGAGAGATGGCCGAGAGGCTGAAGGCACCGGTTTGCTAAACCGGCATACGGGGTCAACCTGTATCGAGGGTTCGAATCCCTCTCTCTCCGTTCTTTCTCGGGTCCGCGAGCGCGGGCCTTTTTCCGTTGAAGCAGAACGCGCGCCTCAGTCGTCATGCTTTCGTCACTACCACTCATGGAGGTCGATATGACAGGATCGCAGGCACCCAATCGCCGGGAGTTCGTCGGCCGGCTCGCAACCACCGCCGTCGCCGTCGGGATCGGCGCCGTCGCGGCCCCGGCCGTGCTCGACGCGGAAGAGATCAAGGCGATGCGCACTGCCACCGGGCCCGGACCGTCGGTGAAGCCGGACAACAGCTGGCTCCAGGGGATCAAGGGGAACCACGCGCAGATCTTCGACATGCCCGCGCCCAACGGCGGCTTCCCGCTGCTGCACGTCCGCAATTACATGCAGACGTACCAGTCCGCGTTCGAGATGGCCTACCCGCACGTGCTCGCGATCGTCGGAATGTACGGCTTCACGACTCCGATGGCGTTCAACGACGCGATGTGGGCGAAATACCGCTTCGGCGCGGCGACGGGCGTCAACGACCGCGTGACGAAAGCCGCCGCCACGAGAAACGTGTTCGTCTCGGCCCCCGAGGGCGAGTTCCTCGGCGCGGAAGCGCGGTTCGACATTCCGGGCGACTCGAGCATGATCGCGCTGCAGGCGCTCGGCACCCGCTTCATTGTCTGCAACAACGCGTTCAACTTCTGGGTCGGACGGCTCGCCGAAGCTACGAACCGGCCCGCCGCCGAGATCCGCTCCGAGCTCGAGGCGAACATGGTGCCGCGGATCACGATCGTGCCCGCGATGGTAATCGCGATGAACCAGGCGCAGGCCGAAGGCGCCAGCTACATGTACCTCGCGTGAGGAAATAATCTCCGACCACCCCAACCCCCGCCTCCGCTTCGCGCCGTCCCCTACCGGCTACCTCCACGTGGGGGGCGCGCGAACCGCGCTGTTCAACTGGCTGTGGGCGCGGAAGCACGGCGGCAAGATGTTGCTGCGCATCGAGGACACCGACAAGGCGCGCAGCACCGCGGAAAGCACCCGCGCGATCTTCGAGGGCCTCGGCTGGCTCGGACTCGACTGGGACGGCGAGGTCGTGCACCAGGGCGCGAACCTCACCCGGCACCAGGACGACGTGCGCCGGCTGCTCGACGGCGGCGCCGCGTACCGCTGCTTCTGCACGCCCGCGGAGCTGGACGCGCGCCGCAAGGAAGCGGATGCCCGCAAGGAGAGCTTCAAGTACGACCGCCGCTGCGATCGCCTCGGCGCGGACGAAGTGAGCGCGCGGGTGGCCGGCGGCGAGCAGTTCGTCGTGCGCTTCCGCGTGCCGGACGGGACGACTGAATGGGACGACGTCGTCCACGGCACGATCGCCTTCCCCAACAAGGACGTGGACGACTTCGTGGTGCTGCGCTCCGACGAGACGCCGATCTACAACCTCGCCGTAGTGTCCGACGACGTGGCGATGGGCATCACGCTCGTCATGCGCGGCGACGACCACATCTCCAACACGCCGAAGCAGATCATGCTGTACCGCGCGCTGGCCGAGCCCGTCCCGCGGTTCGCGCACCTGCCGATGATCCACGGGATGGACGGCAAGAAGCTGAGCAAGCGCCACGGCGCGACGGCGGTGGGCGACTACCAGCACCTCGGCATCGTGCCCGAAGCGATGGTGAACTTTCTCGCGCTGCTCGGCTGGTCGCCGGGCGGCGACCGCGAAATCATGACGCTCGACGAGATGGTCGAGCTGTTCTCCGCGGACGGCCTCCAGAAAAAGGCCGCGGTGTTCGACACGCAGAAGCTGGAGTGGATGAACGGCCAGTATCTGTCGTCGCTGCCGCTGGAAAAGCTGGAGCCGCGCGTGACGCCGGCCCTCGTCGCCGCAGGTCTCGGCACCGCCGATCAGCTCCGCGGAGATCGGTACCTGGCGCTGCTGGAGCTGCTGCGCGTTCGCGCCCGAACCATCCACGACATCGTGCGTCAGGCCGCGCCGTACCTCTCCGACACGATTGCGTACGATCCCGACGCTGTCGCGAAATCATGGAAGGATCCCGGCGAAGCGGCCGCGCTCCTGCAAGCCGCGTACGACAAGCTGAGCGCAACCCCGGAATGGATCGCCGGGAGTCTCGAAGCGGCGCTTCGCGCGCTCGCGGACGAGCGCGGCACGACGGCCGGAAAGATATTCCAGCCCATGCGCCTGGCCCTGACAGGAATGAGCGTGAGCCCAGGCATTTTCGACGTGTTGCTCATGCTCGGCCGGGAAAAGTCCCTGGGACGGATGCGATCCGCGATAGCGCGCCTTGCGCCAAATGGTTGACCGGCGCCATCGCCATGCGCAGATTATCGGCAGTTTGCCGGCTCCGATGAGGCACGCTCGTCGCTGATGCCGCCACCGCAGGGAGACTTCATGTCCGAACCGTTGACCAGTCTCGAGACTTCCGTCTACCAGTATCTGCTGGACTTCACGGCGGAAAACACGTACCAGCCGAGCATCCGCGACATCGGAGCGCGGTTCAAGATCAAGTCCACCAAGACGGTCTCGGACCTGCTGCAATCGCTGACACGAAAGGGATACATCGAGCGCGATCCGGCGCGCTCGCGCGGCGTGCGCCTGCTTGGCTTCGCCGGCGCGGTCAACACGCAGCCCGTGCCGTTCTACGGCAAGATCAATTCGACCGAGCCGGCGCTCACGCCGGAGAATCGCGAGGGGTTCATCACGGTGGACCGCCGCTTTCTGCCGAGCAACGACACCTTCATGCTGCGGGCAAAAGGCGAAGCGATGGTCGGCCGCGGCATCAACGACGGCGATTACCTGCTCGTCAGCCCGTCGGGGAAGCCAGCGGAGCGCGACATCGTGGCGGTGCGGATGGGAAATAACGCGACGATCCGCACCTACACGCGGAAGAACGGATCAGTGGTGCTGCAGCCCGCGAACATCTCCGAGAAGGACATCGTGCTGGAGCCGGGCGCCGATTTTCACGCGCTCGGAATCGTGTGCGGTGTGTTCCGGCCGTTCTGCGACAATCCGCCGATGCCGAGGGCAACGCTCACGTCGTAACGATCAGTTCTTTTCGGGTTCGTCTCGAGCGGGGGCCTCTGGCTCCCGCTCTTTTTGTTGCGCGCGCTCGCGCTCTTTCCGCAGCCGCAGGTTGCGCACGGCGGTCTTGAACTCGTTCTCATTGACCGCGCGCTGCGCGTGGAAGGCGATGTCGCGCTGCATGTAGTTGAGCTGCCGCTCGCGCGCCATCGTTATGGGGTTCGCCTGCGCGTTGATGGGAAGCAGCGCGAGGATGGGCGTGGGGATGGACACCGGCCCGAGCCGAATGAACTCCTGATCGATCCCCCACTTCCGGCCGTTGCGCTCGACGGTCCAGTCCGTCGGGTCGCGCCGCGGTCCGAGCGCCACCACGGAGTCCGTGATCCGCCCGACGTCGGCCCGGATCGCGTCACCGATCACCTCGGCGGTGGTGCGCGGCGCGCTGAGGATCCTGCCGGGCGCGGTCCACACCTCCCGTCCGGTGTACGACGGTCGCACGCCGCGGGTCGGACCGCCGCCGCCCACGAGCGGTCCCGTCCCCGTCACGCGCGCGCCGGAGTCAGCAACTGGAGCGGCGGGAATGCCATCAGGGGCCACGTTCGGCGCTACGAGCGCCGGGGCCGGCACGGCCGCAGCCGGGCTGCCGTCACCGCCTCTCCGGCCCGCCACGGCGGGCCCGGTGCCGCGCGGAAGCGACAGAAATCCGATTCGCTCGGCCACGACCGGCGCGCGCTTTTCCCGCGTGAACAGCGTGCTCAAGCGCGTCGGCACGTGCAGCGACTGCACGATCGCTGCTCCCACCACGACGTGCACGGTGAGAGAAACGAGAACGGCAGGCGAGAACCGGCGCTTCACGCCGCTACGGCTCCGTAGCTCGCCAGCACGCGGCCGGCACGCGCCGCCGCTTCGCGAATTCTGGCCGGCGAAGTAATGAACGACACGCGAAAGAAGCCCTCCCCTCCCGGTCCGAACGCCGAGCCCGGAAGCACCACGACCCCCTCCTCTTCCATGAGCTTGGTCGCGAACTCGGCGCTCGGGATGCTCGACGGCAGCGGCAGCCAGAGATACATGGACGCCTTGGGGCTGACGCAGGGAAAGCCGGCCCCGGCGAAGCTCTCGACCGCCGCGTCGCGCCGCTCCTGGAACACCGCTGCGTTGCGCGGCGCCCAATCCTCCCAGTTGTCGAGCGCCGTTGCCGCCGCGGCCTGAATTCCCAGAAATACCCCTGTGTCGATGAACGACTTCACTTTGGCGAGCGGCCAGACGATCTCCGGATTGCCGCACGCCCAGCCGCAGCGCCATCCGGTCATGTTGTACGTCTTCGACATCGAGTGGAACTCGATCGCGACTTCCCGCGCGCCCTCGATCTCGAAGATGCTCGGCGGCACGTAGCCGTCGAACGCGAGCTCGGAGTAGGCATTGTCATACACCAGCAGGATGTCGAGTTCCTTGCAGCGGTCGACGATCCCCTTCAGGTAGGTTGGTGGCGCGATGGCACCCGTAGGGTTGCCCGGATAATTCAGGTACAGGATCTTCGCCCGCTCGAGGACGTCGGCGGGAACCTCGTCGAGATCCACCAGAAAGTCGTTGTCCGGGCGGAGCGCGTACCTGTACGCCTCGCCTTCCGCCAGGAGAGTTCCGCCGAGGTATGCGAGGTAGCCCGGCTCCGGCATGATCGACACGTCGCCCCGCTCGAGATACGCGAGCGCGAGATGCGCGATTCCTTCCTTCGATCCGATCAGCGGCACGACCTCCGTCATGGGATCGAACTTCTGGCCGAAGCGGCGCTGCATGAAGCGCACGATCGCCTCGCGGTACTCCATGAGCCCAAGGGCGAAGCCATAGCGGCTGATCTCCGGCCGCTCGACTTCTCGCTGAATCCGCTTCACGGCGACTTCGGGCGGGGCGAGGTCCGCGTCGCCGGCCCCGAGGTCGATCACGTCCACGCCCTGCGCGATGAGCTCGCGCTTGCGCGCCGGGATCTTGCCGAGCGGGTACTCCGGCAGGGCGAGCACGCGCTTCGTGTACGGCGGCATCAGCGGCTCTCCGCCACGGGATTGCTCACGCGGCTCACTCCCTCGATCTCGACTTCCACGACGTCGCCCGGCGAGAGCCGGCCCACGCCGGACGGCGTGCCGGTCGCGATCAGGTCGCCCGGCTCGAGCGTCATGATGTTGGAGATGTACGACAGCAGCATCGGGATCGAGAACACCATCTGCGAGCTGGAGCCGCGCTGTCGCTCCTCGCCGTTGACGCGCGTCACCACGGTGAGGTTGCCCAGATCGGGAATGCCGTTCGACTCGGACCCGATCGGGCAGAACGAATCGAAGCCCTTCGCGCGCGTCCACTGGCCGTCGGTCTTCTGCAGATCGCGCGCGGTCACGTCGTTGACCGCGGCGATCCCCCGGATCGCGCTCCGCGCTTCGGCCTCGCTCGCGCGCGTCAGCCGCTTGCCTACGACGACTCCGATCTCGCCCTCGAACTCGACCTGCTGCGAAGCCGATGGAAGCCGGATGGGATCGCCGTCGGCAATGACGGCGGACGGAGGCTTGAGGAAGATCAGCGGAGCCGTCGGGACCTCGTTGCCGAGCTCCTTGGCATGCTCGACGTAGTTCCGGCCGACGCAGACGATTTTGCCGGGAAGAACAGTTTTCGACATGAGGGCAAATCTAGCGTCTGCTGGATGGTCCGAGCGAGCCGGATGGTCCGAGCGAGCCGGATGGTCCGAGCGAGAATCAGGCGGAATCCAGGCCGTGAGCTTCGAGCATTCAGCTGTCAGCCGTCAGGCAACTCGATTTGGACGGGCAAGGGATTTTGCCGGCGAAATGCAACGACACGTCCGAATGTCAGTTGCCTGATAGCTGACAGCTAATCGCTCACTGCTCACGGCCTGGATTCCGTCTGGAATATTCATGGAGCTCGTTCGTGGCCCAATCTGTACGCAAGGTTCCGTGACGCCCCCATCGCGATCAACCCGGCCACGATCTCCCGCGGCGTCTTTCCCTCGTCCCGCAGCGCATCCGCGTGCTTTCGCAGCTCGTCCTCGTCTACCTGCTCTTCCGCCTTTGGGCCGAGGACGATGACGACCTCTCCCCTTGGTCCCTCATCTCCGTAGTGCTCCGCCAACCCGGCGACCGTCCCCCGCCTGAACTCCTCGAACTTCTTCGTCAGCTCCCGCGCCACCGCGCACGTCCGCTCGCCCATCCCCGCCTCGACCAGGTTCCGCAGTGTCGCCCCGACTCGACCCGGCGCCTCGTACAGCACGCACGTGTGCGGCGTCGCGGCGATCTCGGCGATGGCCTCGGCGCGCGCGCGTCCGCGCCGCTCCAGAAATCCGAAGAAAGTGAATCGCTCGGCGCCGAGACCGGCGCCCGCCAGCGCCGCCAGCAGCGCTGATGCGCCGGGGACCGGCACGACATCGAAACCCGCTTCGATCGCATCGGCCACGAGCCGCGCGCCGGGATCCGACAGCAGCGGCGTGCCCGCGTCCGAGATGAGCGCTACGTCCTGGCCCGCGGCCAGCCGCTCGAGAATCTTCGGGGTGGCCCGCGCCTCATTGTGCTCGTGGTACGCGCTGGTGGGTGTCGCTACTTCGTAATGGTCAAGCAGCCGGCGGGAGTGGCGCGTGTCCTCCGCCAGGATGACGGCGACGGACCGGAGGACCTCGACGGCGCGAAAGGAGATGTCGCCGAGGTTTCCGATCGGCGTGCTGACGAGATAGAGCCGACCCGCTATGCGGCGTGCTCCTTGAACTTCATCTCCAGCTGCTGCTTCGGCACGGCGCCGATCACCTGATCCACGACCTTGCCGTTCTTGAAGAACAGGAGCGTCGGGATGGATCTGACCTGAAACCGGCTCGCGGTCCGGACGTTGGTGTCGACGTCGAGCTTGGCGACCTTGGCCTTGCCCGCATATTCCTCCGCCAGCTGCTCCAGCACCGGCGCGATCATGCGGCACGGCGCGCACCAGGTCGCCCAGAAGTCGACCACGGTGAGGCCCGTGTCCTGCTCCACTACACTCTCGAAATCGGCGTCCGTGACTGTGACCGCGTGCGACATTATCTATTCCTCCGTGGCGCGGGTCTGCGCCTGTTGTGCACAATTAGCGAAGATCATGCCTACAGTGCGGTAATCTAATGACCCATCCAACAGGCCAGGCTACGCGAATCGCGCACGTGGGGATCGCGCTCAGCGCGATCGACGCGCAGCTCCCGTTCTACCGGGACGTGCTCGGACTCGAGAGTGTCCCGGTCAGCGACTCGGACGGCGCGCGGATCGAGGCGTTCGACGCGGGCGGATCGCTCGTGGAGCTGCTGGAGTCGAGCGACGAGGCCTCGCCGATTGGCCGCTTCGTCGCCAGGCGCGGCCCCGGGATCCATCATATCTGCTTCGCCGTCCCGGACCTGGAGGCGATGCTGGAGAAATGCAGGGCGAAGGGGGTGGAGCTGGTGGATCAGGTCCCGCGCATCGGCGCCGAAGGCAAGCGGATCGCCTTTCTCCACCCGCGATCCACCGGCGGCATTCTGGTCGAGCTCACCGAGGGCTGACTACGACGCCGCCCGCCTCAGGACGTCAATCCGAGCCCGCAAAAGTCCCGCACGGCCGCGAGGTCGACGTTCTCGACGTACCATCTTCCGCGCGGGCCCTGCACGGTGTGCAGGCTGGGCTGCCGTTTCTGGTTTCCGCGGGTGATCTCCACGCGGACCACGCGGCGTCCCGCCTCGCCCGGAACCTCGCCAAGCACCCGGTAGCTGTCGTGCTGCAGGTAGCACTGCAGGATGATGGCGCGCTTCTCCAGCTCCGTCCGTTCGATCGTCTCGCGGGCCGGACCCCGCGACGTTCCCCAGGTGGCGCCGATGGCCTGTAGGTCTTCGGTCCGCACCGCCTCGAGAAACGCGTCGACCGCCAGCCGCGGCGCCAGTGCGCCGAGCCCGTCGTTCGTCGAAGGCGCGGGACCCGGGTTCGCGATGGGCGCCGTCGCGCACGCGGCCAGGGAGAGAAGCACAGCTGTCAACAAGATCGGTTTGCGCACGTACGGCTCCATGCTGCGGGGAAAGCGAACCTAACCGCCGGGAAAAATGCCAGCAACCCGCCAACGGCTGTACATCAACGTCGATCACGTCGCGACTCTGCGTCAGGCGCGTCGCGGGAGCGAGCCCGATCCGCTCGAGGCCGCGCGCGTGTGCGAGGCCGCAGGAGCGGACGGAATCACGGCCCATCTGCGGGAGGACCGGCGTCACGTACAAGACTCAGACGTGCGGGGACTGCGAAAGGTCATTAAAACATACTTCAATCTCGAGCTGGCCTGCGTGCCCGAGATGCTCGCCATGGCGCTCGTGACGAAGCCGGAGCAGGTGACTCTCGTACCCGAGCGGCGCGAGGAAGTTACGACCGAGGGGGGACTGGACCTGGCCCACGAACCGGGGCGCATTCGCGCGGCGATCGAGGAGCTGCGCTCCGCCGGCATCCGCGCTTCGCTGTTCGTCGATCCGACCATGGACAGCGTCGAGCGGTCGCGCGATCTCGGGTGCGACGCCGTGGAGCTGCACACCGGGCGGTACTCGCACACGCCGGAGGAGCGCGCGCGACTGGACGAGCTGCGCCATGCGGCGGAGCGCGCCGCCGCGCTCGGAATCGCGGTCCACGCGGGGCACGGCCTGTCCATCGCCAACGTTCGTCCGGTCAGCGCGATCGCCGAGATCGAGGAGCTGAACATCGGCCACTCCATCGTCAGTCGAGCGCTGTTCGTCGGCCTCGGGGCCGCCGTCGCGGAGATAAAGGAGGCCATGAGCTCCGCCCGGATGTTTGACGTCGCACCTCCGCCGCCATAGAGTTGACGCCGATGGCAACTTCAGCCTCCAACGTGCCCGCGCGGCTGCTCGAGTTCTTCGTGGCCGAAGCCGTCGGCTACGCCGACGCCCTGCGCGAGATCATGTGGCTGCCGGCGGCCGAGCGCGATACTGGCAAGATGCTGAGCGCCGCCCGCGGCATTCGCGGGGCGGCCATCATGGTGCGGCTCAGCGACCTCGCCGTCGTCGCGCACCGGATGGAGCGGATCGCGCGGGCGATTCACACGCGTCGCATCCAGTGGACCGAGCCGCTGTCGTACTCTCTGCAGGCGGTGCTGTATGAGCTGCCTGAGCTCATCTCCTCCGCCGGCTCGTGGGGTCCCGGCGAGAGCGAGCGGGCGGCCGCGATCGCGGACGCGCTCCACGCTTTCACGCCGGCGGAAGAAAAGAAGAGCGGCCCCATGGTCGTGCCGATTGCGCGGCTGTTTCACGACGATCCCGGGCCGCACGTCATCCATGTCGCGGTCACGCCGCAGACGCAGTTCGAGCAGCAGCTGCGCGAGCCGCCGCCGGAGAAAGCGGACGGAGGGACCGCGCGAGCCGAGCGTCCGCGACGCGAGCCGGCCGCTCCCCCGAGCGCCGCACCCGCCTCTTTCCAGCCCGGCACAAGCGAGCAACCGGAGCCGCGGGCTCCGGCTCGAACCCCCACGCCGCCGCAGCCGCGGCCTCTCGCCGATGACGAGCGCGCGACGCCGCGCGGGCGGGATCTTCAGTCTCTTATCTCGCAGGGATTGGCGGGCCTCGAGGGGATGGAGCTGGACAGTGCGGCGGCGGCAACGGCGGCAGCCGGTGGACTCGTCCCCATCGAGTCACTGCTGTACACGGGACGCGCGGCACTGGCGCGGGCGCGCGAGATCCGCGCCGCGCAGGCAGCCGCCGCGCGCGAGCCGACTCCGGAAGAGCTCGACGAGCTCATGGATCTGATGGAACTAGCCGCGTCGGCCTGAACTTCATGAAGTCCGGTTGGCGCAGCCTCGCAGGCTTCCTCCTGAGTGGTGCGCTGCTGCTGTGGGTCCTGCGCGACGTCTCGCCCGCCACCGTGTGGGCCGAGCTGTCCCGCTCCAACCCGTGGCTCTTCTTCTGGGCGACGTTCGCCGCGACAATCATCTTTCCGATCCGCGCGCTCCGGTGGCGCGTGATTCTCGAGCCCGTGGCGCCCGGCACTCCGTTCGGCCCGCTCTGGCGCGCCACGGCCATCGGCATGATGATCAACAACGTGCTCCCCGCGCGCGCCGGAGAGCTGGCGCGCGCGTTCGCGCTGACCCGCGAGGTGCCGCGCGTCCCGTTCTCGACCTCGGTCGCCTCGCTGGTCGTGGACCGATTGTTCGACGCGGTCGTCCTGCTCGCGCTCGGGCTCGTAGCGGTCATGGATCCCGCGTTTCCCGCCAACGCGAAGATCGCAGGGCAGCCGCTCGCCGACTGGGCGCTCGGGGGGATCGCCCTGACCGGGGCGATGCTGGCGATCGTCTACCTGCTGGTGTTCTTCCCGCGCGCGCTCATCGTGACGTTCGTGATCTTTTCCCGCCGGATCTCGCCGAAGCTCGAGGAGCGCGGCCGGGTCGCGCTGCAGCGCTTCAGCGACGGGCTCAGCGTAATGCGCAGCCCGCGCAGGTTCTTCCTGGTGTTCCTCTGGACTCTGGTGCACTGGCTGATCAACGGGCTCGCAACCTGGCTCGGGTTTCTGGCAGTCGGCATAGATCTCCCGTTCTCCGCCGCTCTGTTCGTGCAGACCGTCACCGGATTCGGCGTGGCGCTGCCGTCGGCGCCCGGGTTCTTCGGGGTGTTCGAGGCGATCGCCGTGCTCACGCTCGCGGTGTACGGAGTGTCCGCCGCGCTCGCGACCAGCTGGGCGATCGGCTTCCACATCCTCACGTTCATTCCCATCACGCTGATGGGCGCGTACTACTTCGTTCACCTCGGCATGCACTTCCGCGATCTCAAAGCGGCGCCCGAGACGCGTTGAGCGCCGTTCGGGTCGCAGCGCAGGCGAAGATCAATCTTCGCCTCAAGGTCCTGGGTCTCCGGGATACCGGCTACCACTCGATCGAGACGGTATTCCAGCGACTGGAGCTGGCCGACAGGATCACCGTGTCGGTGTCCGACGGCGGCGGCGTCGAGCTCGACGTCCATGGCGACGAGTCGCTGGTGATGGCGAGCGGGCCCGCCGAGCAGAACCTCGCGCTGCTCGCGGCGAAGTCGTACATGCGGCGGGCCGACTGGCACCCCCACGTCGACATTCGTGTCGAGAAGGTGATTCCGGTCGGCGCGGGTCTCGGTGGCGGCAGCGCCGACGCCGCCGCCGTGCTGCGCGCCCTCGACGCCCTCGCGCCGGCACGGCTGCCGCCCGCGGAGCTGCTGGCGCTGGCCGCGACGATCGGCTCGGACGTTCCGTTCCTCGCGAGCGACCATGTCATCGCGGTGGGTTGGGGCCGCGGCGAGCGGCTGATGTCGCTCCCCCCTCTCCCGGCACGCCCCGTCATGCTGGCGATTCCTCCCGTGCACGTCTCCACGCGGGAGGCGTACGGCTGGCTCGACCGCTCGCGCGGCGCTGCGCCTCCGCCGCCGACGCTCTCCGGCGACGCGTTCGCGTCGTGGGAGAGCGCGGCCGCGTACGCCGAGAACGACTTTTCCGAAGCGGTCGCCGAGCGGCACCCCGTCATCCGCGTGATCCGGGAGTCCCTGCTCGCCCGCGGCGCGCGGCTCGCGCTGCTCACGGGCTCGGGCTCCGCCGTTTTCGGGATCTTCGACCGGGACGACCAGGCGCGCTCCAGCGAGACAGTCACGGAATGGCGGGAGATCCGGACGGAGACCCTCACTCACGTTGTACCGCCGGAGCCGATGGACTAGCTTTAGCGACCCACTGCCCCCTCGTCCAACGGCAGGACATCGGCCTTTGGAGCCGAGAATGGTGGTTCGAATCCACCGGGGGCAACTCGCCGCCAATCGGGCCGGTCCGATTGACTAAACTCTCTGGCACACCGTATCTTACAGGGCTGTGACAATGGACGGATTGGCCGTACCTAGTCACGGCTTCAAGCTCATGAGCGGCTCTGCCAATCGTGCGCTGGCCGAAGAGATGGCGTCGCAGCTCGGGCTGGAGCTGTGCAAGGTCACGCTGAGCCGCTTTGCCGATGGCGAGCTGTTCGTGCGGATCGACGAGAACGTGCGGGGCAACGACGTTTTCATCGTTCAGCCGACGAACCCTCCCGCGGACAACCTGATGGAGCTTCTGCTGCTGATCGACGCGGCGAAGCGCGCATCGGCGGCGCGGGTGACCTGCGTGATGCCGTACTACGGCTACTCGCGGCAGGATCGCAAGGACCAGCCGCGGGTGGCGATCGGCGCGAAGCTCGTGGCGAACATGATCATGACGGCCGGTGCGGACAGGCTGCTGGGGGTCGACTTCCACCAGCACCAGCTGCAGGGGTTCTTCGACGTTCCGGTGGACCATCTGTACGCGGCGCCGGTGTTCGTCTCGCACTTCAAGCGGAAGAATCTGCACGACGTGGTGGTGGTGGCGCCGGACGTAGGCTCGGCGAAGATGGCGCGCGGTTTCGCGAAGCGGCTGGACGGGACGTTGGCGATCATCGACAAGCGCCGCCCCCGGGCGAACGTGTCGGAGGTCGTGAACGTCGTCGGCGAAGTGGAAGGGCGCGATTGTATTCTGGCGGACGACATGATCGACACCGCGGGCACGGTCTCGGAGGCCGCGCGCGCGTTGAAGGAGCTGGGAGCGGGTGACGTGTACGTCTGTGCGACGCACGCGCTTCTGTCGGGACCGGCGAAGGAGCGGCTCAGCGGCGCTCCGATCAAGGAAGTGGTGGTCACGGACACGATCGCCATCCGGGAAGAGTCGAAGTTCGACACGCTGACAGTGCTGTCCGTGGGCGAGCTGTTGTCCAAGGCGGTGAGGTTCATTCATTCCGAGCAATCGGTGAGCTCGTTGTTCGACTGATAACTGGGCTGTTGGCTATTGGCTGTTGGCTGTTGGTAACCCCTTCGTTACCCCGCCTTTCCGCCGTGACCAAGAGCCAATAGCCAATAGCTAACAGCTTTTTTTAGAGGTTTTATCATGGCAACCGCACAACTCCACGCAACTCCGCGAACCGGCTCCGGCAAAGGTCCCGCGCGCTCGCTCCGCTCGGCGGGACGGATTCCCGGCGTGGTTTACGGCCACGCGCGCGAGCCGCAGGCGCTCACGCTGGACACGCGCGAGTTCGAGAAGCTGCTCTCGCACATCGCCGCCGAGAGCACCGTCATCGAGCTGTCGCTCGACGGCCAGACGACCAAGACGCTGATCCGCGAGATCCAGCGGCATCCCTTCAAGCGCCAGATCCTGCACGTGGATTTCCAGGAGCTGGTCGCCGGCGAGAAGGTGCAGGTCAACATCCCCATCGTCCTGCTGGGCGTGCCCGAAGGCGTGCGCGCATCCGGCGGCGTCATGGATCAGACGCTGCGCGAGCTGTCGATCCGCGTGGACCCGTCGTCCATCCCCGATCGCATCGACGTGGACGTCACCGGGGTGCAGATCGGTCACTCGATTCACGTCAGCGAGCTGCAGGTTCCCGAGGGCGTCGAGGTTCTCAACGACGCCGAGGCGCCTGTCTGCGTCGTCGCCGCGCCGCGCGCCGTGGTCGAGGAGACGGTCGTTGCCGCCGAGCCGGTCGAGGGCGAGGCCGAGGGCGAGCCGGAAGTGATCGGCCGCGGCAAGGAAGCAGAGGAAGAGACGGAAGAGGAGAAGTGACATTGGTGACTGGTGACTAGTGACTAGTGACTGGTGAACTGCCATCGAGCCCGAACCTCCTGGCCGTTCGCAGTTACTAGTCACTAGTCACGAGTCACTAGTCACCCGTTAGCCCGTGAAAGTCATCCTCGGCCTCGGCAACCCTGGACGCGAGTACGAGGCCACCCGGCACAACGTCGGCTGGTGGGTAGTGGACCACTGCGCCGACGTCTGGCGGTTCGACCGGTGGAAGCGGGACGGGGACTCGTACCTGTCCTCGGGGATGATCGGCCGGACGCACGTCCGGCTCGTGAAGCCGCGGACGTACATGAACCTGAGCGGAATCGCGCTGCGGCCGTACGCCCGCAAGGCCGGCTGGGACCATTCGAAGGACCTCCTCGCCGTCGTCGACGAAGTGGCGCTGCAGGTGGGACGCTACCGGCTGCGCGCGCACGGCAGCGCGGGCGGACATAACGGGTTGAAGAGCGTGGAGGAAGCGCTGGGCAGCCGCGAGTATGCGCGGCTGCGGATCGGTGTGGGGCCGTCTCCCGAGCGGGCCGGCATTTACCGCGATCTGGCCAGCTTCGTGCTCGCGCCGTTCGCGCGGGACGAAGGTGATATGATTGTCGAGTTGTTGCCGCGGCTCACCGACGCCGTGGAGCTGTGGGTCAGGGAGGGCGTCGACGTGGCGATGAACGTTCACAACAGGGAAAAGAAATCATGAACGAAGCGGTAATCGGGTCGAACGGGTTGGTGAACCTCGCCAACTCGGCGTGGTGGATCGGGCTGATCGGACTGGCCGCGGCCATGCTGGTCTATCGGTCGATCATCCGCCACTCGCCCGGCTCGGAGGTCATGCAGGAGATCTCCGAGCGGATCCACGAAGGGGCGATGGCGTTTCTCAGGCGCGAGTACACCGTGCTGCTCCCCTTCCTCCTGGTCGTCGCGGGACTGCTCGCGTGGGCGATCGGACCCCGGACCGCGATGGCGTACCTCGGCGGCGGCTTCTCCTCGGTGCTGGCCGGTCTGGCGGGCATGCAGGCGGCGACGCGCGCCAACGTCCGCACCAGCGAAGCCGCGCGCGAGGCAGGCCAGGCGTCGGCGCTGCAGATCGCCTTCAACGGCGGCGCGGTCATGGGTCTCAGCGTCGCGTCGCTCGGCATCCTGGGAATCGGCGCGGTGTTCGCCCTGCTGTGGGCGGACGCCAGCGGCAGCGACCCGCGGGCCTTCTCGGAGGTGATCTCCGGATTCGCCATGGGCGCCAGCTCGATCGCGCTGTTCGCGCGCGTCGGCGGCGGCATCTACACGAAGGCGGCCGACGTCGGCGCCGATCTCGTGGGCAAAGTGGAAGCGGGAATCCCCGAGGACGATCCGCGCAACCCCGCGACGATCGCGGACAACGTCGGCGACAACGTGGGCGACGTCGCCGGCATGGGCGCCGACATCTTCGAGAGCTACGTCGGCTCCATCATCGCGACGATCTCCATCGCCGTGTCGTCGGCCGCGATCGCCGGAGGGAACATCCTGCCCGCGATGGTGCTGCCGCTCGCGTACGTGATCTCCGGACTGGCGGCGTCGCTCGTCGGCGTGTTCATGGTGCGCCTCCTGGCGCGCGGAAATCCCGCGACCGCGCTGCGCACCGTGACGATCGTCTCCGCGGTGCTGTTTCTCGTCTTCGCCTACATCATCACGCTCAACATCCCGTTCACCAATGTCGCGGCTGACGGCGCCACCTTTGGAGCGCTCGGCCCCTTCTGGGCGATCGTGGCGGGAACGGTCGCCGGCCTCGCCATCGGGCTGGCGACCGAGTACTACACCGCTTCGCGCCCGGTCGGCGTCATCGCCGCGGCGTCGCAGCGCGGGCCGGCCACGAACATCATCGCCGGACTGGCGATCGGAATGCGCAGCGTCGTAATCCCCGTGCTGCTCATCTGCGGCGCGACCTACGTCGCGTTCACTGTGGCAGGCCTGTACGGCGTGGCGATCTCGGCCGTCGGGATGCTCGCGACGGTCGGCATCACCATGTCCGTGGACGCGTACGGCCCGATCGCGGATAACGCCGGCGGAATCACGCAGATGGCCCACCTCGGACCCGAGGTCCGCAAGATCACCGACGGGCTCGACGCGCTCGGCAACACCACGGCGGCGATCGGCAAGGGCTTCGCGATCGGGAGCGCCGCGATCACCGCGCTGGCGCTGTTCAGCGCCTACGCGTCGGCAGTGGGGCTCGCGGACACCGGCGTGAACCTGCTCAACCCGATGGTAGTGATCGGCCTGTTCATCGGCGGAGCGGTTCCCTTCTTCATCGGCGCTTCGACGATGACCGCGGTGGGACGCGCGGCGGAGAAGATGGTGGAAGAAGTTCGCCGCCAGTTTCACGAGATCCCCGGCCTCTTGGAGGGAACGGGCAAGCCCGACTCCGCGCGCTGCGTGGACATCTCGACGAAGGGCGCGCTCAAGGAGATGATCGTGCCCGGGGTCGTGTCCATCAGTCTTCCGGTCGTGGTCGGGAAGTTCATGGGAATCGAGGCGCTGGCCGGGTTCCTCGCCGGGGCGACGGTGACGGGCGTGATGCTGGCGCTGTTCATGGCCAACGCCGGCGGCGCGTGGGACAACGCCAAAAAGTCGATCGAGGGCGGTCTCTACGGCGGCAAGGGCTCCGACGCGCACATGGCCGCGGTCGTGGGCGACACGGTCGGCGACCCGTTCAAGGATACGTCGGGCCCGTCCATGAACATTCTCATCAAGCTGATGTCGATCGTGAGTTTGGTGCTGGCGCCGTGGTTTATTGCGTAGGAGCTATTGGCGGTTGGCTATTGGCCATTAGCTAACCACTCCTGCTTTACTGACTGACCGACTCTTCTTCAGGGATTTCTGTAGAGCCGAAATCCCGCGGCGAAGGCCTTGAAGCTCAGTGGCGAGTTGCTCGTGCACCTCGGGTGCGAGGTACCCAAGGTCCCGAGCGAGCAGCAGGTGATAGTCCGACTCGCTGGCCGACGCCGCTGCTATCTGAAGGAAATGGCCGAAGCCAGGATCTGAGCTTCGCATCGCTCCCTCCGCGATATTCGCGGGGATCGAGCAGCACGAGCGGCGTAACTGGGCCGTTAACCCGAACCGTTCCGCAGTTGGAAAGTGCTTGGTGGCTGAGTAGACCCCCAACACAAGCGCATGGGCGGCCTGCCAAACGCGGAGCTTTCGGTAGTCTTGCATGCGCCCACGTTTTCGAGCGATCGACGAATCCGCGTCATCGTTTGATTGCACTAATATTCGAGTTCTCGCGACGACCGCTGTTGGTCGTTAGCCAATAGCCAATAGCCAACAGCCAATAGCTCCCAGTGCTTCGTCTCGGCATCGTCGGTCTCCCCAACGTCGGCAAGTCGACGCTTTTCAATGCGCTGACGTCCGCTGCGGCCGACGCCGCGAACTATCCCTTCTGCACCGTCGAGCCGAACGTCGGGATGGTCGAAGTTCCTGATCCCCGCCTCTATCAGCTCGCCGAGATAGTACAGCCGAAACGAACCGTCCCCGCCGTAGTGCAGTTCGTCGACATCGCGGGACTCGTGAAGGGCGCGGCTGAAGGCGAAGGGCTCGGCAACAAGTTCCTCGCCAACATCCGCGAGACCGACGCGATCGTGCACGTCGTGCGCTGCTTCGAGGACGAGGACGTCACGCACGTGATGGGCTCGGTGGATCCCGTGCGCGACCGCGAGGTCATCGAGTTCGAGCTGGCGCTCGCCGACCTCGGCACGGTCGAGAAGCGGCTCGACCGCACGGCGCGCGCGGCGAAGTCCGGCGAGAAGGAGGCGGTGGCCGAGCTGCCGGTGCTGAAGCGCGCGTTCGAGTTCCTGAAGGATGGGCGCGGACTCTGGGAAGCGAGCCTGTCCGCGGAAGAGCGCGCCGTGCTGGCGCCGCTCACGCTGCTCACCGCCAAGCCGGTGCTGTACGCAGCCAACGTCACCGACCACGAGCTCTCTGGCGACGAGGGACCGCACCTCGAGGCCCTCCGCGAAGCGATCAGCAAGAGCGGCGAGCACGCGCAGGTGGTTCCCTTCTCCGCGCGCATCGAGGCCGAGCTGGCGCAGCTCGCGCCGGAGGACCGCGACGAGTTTCTCCACTCGCTCGGGCTCCATTCCGCCGGACTCGACCGGCTCATCCAGGCGAGCTACGAGCTGCTCGGCCTCCAGACGTACTTCACGGCCGGCGAGCAGGAAGTGCGCGCCTGGACCATCCATCGCGGGGACACGGCGCCTGAAGCAGCGGGCGTGATCCATACCGACTTCCAGCGCGGCTTCATCCGGGCCGAGACCGTGGGCCTGGACGACTTCCTCGCCAGCGGCGGGCTCAAGGAGGCGCGCGACAAGGGGCTCGTGCGCTCCGAGGGCAAGGAATACGTTGTACAGGATGGCGACGTGATGCTTTTCCGCTTCAACGTGTAACTTAGACATCTCCAGCCGAGCCGCGCGATGACCACGACAGCCCAGCCAGTGCAAGCCGACGCTCTGATCCAGATGGAAGACAAGTGGGGCGCGCACAACTACCACCCGCTCGACATCGTGATCGAGCGCGGCGAGGGCGCATGGGTGTACGACGTCGACGGAAAGAAGTATCTCGACTGCCTGAGCGCGTACTCCGCGGTGAACCAGGGTCACTGCCACCCGCGCATCCTCGAGACGATGCTGGAGCAGGCGCGCAAAGTGACGCTGACGTCGCGCGCGTTCCGCAACGACCAGCTCCCGCTCTTCTGCAAGGAGCTGGCTGAGTTCTGCGGGATGGAAGCGGTGCTGCCGATGAACACGGGCGCAGAGGCCGTCGAGACCGCGATCAAGACCGCGCGGCGCTGGGGCTATCGCACCAAGAAGATCCCGACGGACAAGGCCGAGATCATCGTGTGCGAGAACAACTTCCACGGGCGTACGACCACGATCGTCGGATTCTCGTCGGAGGAGGCGTATCGCGACGGGTTCGGGCCGTTCACGCCCGGCTTCGTGCCGATCCCGTTCGGCGACATCGCCGCGCTGGAGCAGGCGATCACGCCGAACACCTGCGCGTTTCTCGTCGAGCCGATCCAGGCCGAGGCCGGGATTCTGATTCCGCCGGCGGGCTATCTCAAGGCGGCGGCGGAGCTGTGCAGGAAGAACAACGTCCTGTTGTTGCTCGACGAGATTCAGACCGGCCTCGGCCGCACGGGTCGCAAGTTCGCGTCGGATCACGACGGCGTTCGCCCCGACGTCTACATCCTCGGCAAGGCGCTCTCGGGCGGGTTCTATCCCGTGTCCGCGGTGGTGTCGAGTCGCGAGCTGCTCGCCGTATTCGATCCCGGCAGCCACGGCAGCACGTTCGGCGGCAATCCGCTCGCGTGCGCCATCGCGCGCACGGCGTTGTGGGTGCTCGGCGACGAGCAGCTCGCGCAGCGCTCGGACGAGCTCGGCACGTGGTTCCTCGGCGAGATCGCGAAGATCGAGCACCCGGAGATCCGCGAGGTGCGCGGGCGCGGGCTGCTGATCGGCATCGAGCTCACCGTTCCCGCGCGCAAATACTGCGAAGCGCTCAAGGACCTCGGCATGCTGTGCAAGGAGACGCACGACAAGGTGATCCGCATCGCGCCGCCGCTGGTCGTGGAGCGGGACGATCTGGCGTGGGCGGTGGAGAGGCTGCGCGAGGTGTTCAGGGCCTGACCTCGATGGCGGACTATCAGCAGTAGTAGGATCCGCCGCGCTTCAGGGCGGCGCGGCCCGCAACATTAAGAAATCTTCACGAGCACTCCGGGCGTCGGGCGGCGAAATTAACGGATGAACATTCCATGCGTTCGCGGTGGCTGGAGCCGCAGCTGGCTCGCCGCTGGATTGATAGCCGCGCTATTGCCCGGCTTTTCGTCCGCCCGCATCCACGCACAGGACGCAGCCGTCCAACAGCCCGTCCGCGTCTTTCTCGACTGCCAGCACGAGTGCGACATGGAGTTCACCCGCACGGAGATCCCCTGGGTGGATCACGTGCGTGACCGCGCCGACGCCGACGTGCACGTCCTCGTCATTACGCGCTCCACCGCCGCCAACGCCCGCGAGTTCACGCTGACGTTCATCGGCCTCAAGGAATTCGCGAACTTATCCGACACGCTCGTCACCGTCTCGCCGGAGTCCGACTCGCAGGACCGGCGCCGCCGCGTCGTCACCGAAGCGCTCAAGCGCGGGCTGGTGCGCTACGTCGCGCGCCGTCCGGGAAGCGAGCGGCTGACGATCACCTACACCGCCCCCGCGGCGGCTGCCGGCGCCGGTGCCGCGCCGGCCCGGGACAAGTGGAACCTGTGGGTCTTCCGCACGCGCGCGAACAGCTACTTGAATGGCGAGGAAAGCTCCCGCTCGATAAACGTGAACGGATCCGTGTCCGCGAATCGCATCTCCGAGGCATGGAAGGCGAACCTTTCCCTCGACGGTAATTACGGCCAGAACAATTTCACCTTTCAGGACGGCTCGAAGTTCAACAGCTATTCCCACGGCTATGGCATCCGCGAGCTGATCGTGAAGAGTCTCGGCCCGCACTGGTCGGCGGGGCAGCGCTCATCGATAACGGCGTCTACGTACCAGAACACCGACCTCGCGTTCCGCTTCGCGCCGGCGGTAGAGTACAACATCTATCCCTACTCGGAATCCACCCGGCGGCAGCTCCGCCTGCAGTACGCCATAGGCGCGACGCACTACCGGTACGAGGACTCGACGATCTTCGACAAGATCCAGGAGACCCGCGGCGATCACTCAGTGCTCGCGTCGCTCGACACGCGCCAGCCGTGGGGCTCGGTCAGCATATCGCTGGAGGGCCGGGCGCTACTCGACGATCCCAAGAAGAACCGGCTGCAGTTCAACCCCGAGTTCGACGTGCGGCTGTTCCGCGGGCTGAGCCTCAATCTGTTCGGCTACATATCGCTGCTGCGCGACCAGCTGTATCTCGCGAAGGGTGGCGCGACGGACGAGGAAGTCCTCCTCCGCCGGCGGCAGCTCGCCACGTCGTACCAGTACTTCCTCGGCGCGGGGCTGTCGTACACTTTTGGCTCGATCTACAACAACGTGGTCAACCCGAGATTCGGGAACTCCGCCGGTAATTAGGCGATTTTCCCGGGAGGAGCGACGTGGCCAAGCGGATGAAAGCGTATCTCCCGAAGTGGATCCTATGGATCATCGTCCCGATGCTCCTGGTTATGTGGGGCTTCGTTACGTACTCGGCGTTCGGCACGGCGTCAGGGCGGGAGGAGCTCGGGGTGATCGGCTGGCTGCTCATGACGCTCGTGTTCGCGCTGGTCGGGACGATACTCGGGCTGATGGCCTCCGGTAAGCTGCCGGCGTACATAGTCGAGCTCGAGGACGACGACGAGCCGCCGAAGCGGTGACCGCGTACGGTCCGTGACCGACGGCCGTGCCTTCCTCGATCCGGTCGCGTAGACGGATGCGGACCGTCGCGCTTCTCGCGTCCCTCGTCATCGCGTGCGGGCGCGCGCGCACGGAGACGCCCGGGACGTCCGCCGACTCCGCGTTTGCCGCGCTTCAGGAGCGCGGCGCGACGGCCATGGGCGTGGACCAGTACACGTCGTCCCACGTCTTCGAGTCGCTGCCCGACGGCGGCCGAATCGTGCTGCAGCGCGATTCCGTCGATTCCGCCGGGACCGCGACGATTCGCGCGCACATGCGGGACATCGCGCGGCGCTTCTCCGCCGGCGATTTCTCGATCCCCGGAATGGTGCACGCAATGGAAGTTCCCGGCACCGCGATGCTGGCCGCGCGGCGCGCGAGCATCCGATACATGGCCGATACGCTGCCGCGCGGCGCGCAGGTCCGGATCCTCACGACCGATTCCGCGGCGCTGTCAGCGGTGCACTCGTTCCTCGAGTTCCAGCGCCGCGATCATCGAGCTGGAGAACACGCGCATTCGCGCGAGCTCTAGCGCATGTTAGCATCGACGTCCGCGCCGACGCCGCAGGCAAGACTCCGGCTGCCGCACCCGCTGGTCCTCCTGCTGTTCGCCGTCGGTGTCGCGGCGATCCTAACGTGGATCCTGCCGGCGGGGACGTACGAGCGACGCACCGACCCGGCGACGGGACGCGAAGTCGTCGTTGCCGGAACGTACGCTCCGACCGCGGCCGCGCCCGTGGGAATCGGGGACGCCGTGCTCGCGGTGCCACGCGGGATCGTCGCCGGGGCGGACATAATCGTCGTGATCCTCTTCGTCGGCGGCGCATTCGTTCTGCTCGACGCGACCGGGGCGCTGGGCCGGCTGGTCGGCTCGCTCGTGGGCCGCACCCGGCGACCGCGAACCGTCGTGATCGCCGTCAGTCTGGCCTTCGCGATTCTGGGCGCGCTCGAGAACATGCACGAGGAGATCATCGCCCTGATTCCGGTATTGGTCGTGTTGAGCCAGGGGCTGGGATTCGGCGCGATCACCGCCCTCGGGATGAGCGTGGGCGCGGCGGTGGTCGGCTCGGCATTCGGGCCGACGAATCCGTTCCAGACGGGAATCGCGCTCCGCTTCGCCGAGCTTCCGCCGCTCTCGCTGCCCGTACTGCGGTTCAGCCTCTTTGCCGCGGCCGTGGCGGTGTGGATCGGGTGGACGCTGGCGATGGCGGCGCGCGACGAGGTCAGCCCTGAAGTGACCGTCGCACCAACCGAACGCGCCACGATCCGCGACATCGTTCTGCTGGCGATCGTGATCGTGCCCTTCATCGCGTACGTGGTAGGTGTGGTGAGATACGACTGGGGATTCAACGAGCTGTCGGCGCTGTTTCTCGTGGCCGGCTTCGCCGTGGGACTCGTCGCCGGAATGAGCCTCTCCTCGACCGCGGCCGCCTTTCTCAAAGGGATGGAAGCGATGGTCGGGGCGGCACTGTTCGTGGGCGTGGCGCGGGCAATCAGCCTCGTGTTCACGGATGGGCGCGTGATCGACACGATCGTGCACGGGCTCGCGACACCGCTCGCCCACCTTCCAGGGCTGGCCGCGGCGCTGATGATGATTCCCGTGCAGGCGATTCTGCACGTCCCCGTCCCGTCGGTGAGCGGGCAGGCGGTTCTCACGATGCCGATCATGGCGCCGCTCTCCGACCTGCTCGGGATCAGCCGTGACGCGGCAGTGATCGCCTATCAGACCGGCGCGGGTCTGACGGACATGATCACCCCGACCAACGGTGCCCTGCTCGCGATGTTGCTCGGCGCCAGAGTCAGCTACGGGCGCTGGATCAGATTCGCCCTGCCCGGGGCGCTGCTGGTCGCCATCGTGGGCATGGTGGGGATCGCCCTGGCGGGATGAATCACATAACCTCTTGTCTCATCCCGGGGGCGGCCCCGTCCGTAGCGAGTGAACCACCGCGGCGAGGAACGCGGAAGCGCTGACCGGCCCCCGCCCCCACCGAGCGTCGAGATCGGCCAGCGGCTTCGCCGCGATTATCTCGGGGAGCGTACGGCCGTCCGTCACGAGCGGCTGCACGCGGTCGCGCACGGATTCCAGCATCTCCACGTAGTTCCGCAGGTCGCGGCCGCGCAGCGCCGGGCCGCGGGCCGGAATCACCACGTCCTCGTCCTTGAAATTTTCGGCGAACCATTGCGTCACGCCGAGCAGGCCGAGGAAGCTGCCGCCGCTGGTCGTGTCGATGGCCGGATAGCCATCGGCGGCAAACATGTTCGCCAGCATCAACACCTTGCTGGAATGGAAGTGAACGCTCGCGTCGGAATCCGAGATTCCCGGAGCCTGCGCCACGGCATGCGTCGCCACGCCCGGGATGTAGATCTGGATGACCTGGGAATACCCGACCGATGCGGGCTGCACTGTCCCCGTGTCCTTTCCGATCGCCTGCACCATGCGCGTCCGCAGCTTCTCGTGAGCGATGGTCACCGCCCCGCGCCCGCCCCAACCGCCGTCGCCGTACCGCGGGGCGCTGTCCGCCGCGAGCGCGATCACGTAAAGCCGGCGGTCGCCGCGCGAACCCATCTCCCGCAATGCGGCCCGCACCAGGGTCGGCGACTGAACTCCGGCGACCACTACCGACGCGGGCCCATTGTACATCACCAGGTTTCCTTCCGGCGCGGACAGAAGGTAAGTGTGCTCCGCGAGCACGCTGCGCTGCACGCGCGGGTCCGGGGCTGGCTCTCGAGCGCAGCTGCTCGGGGCAAGCAGCAAAGCCACACTGGCGCTCGCCGCCCGGGCGATTCGTACTCGCGTCGATGTCGTGTTCATGAAGCTCCAATGTCGGGAGCCGGAGCCGCCCGCGCCATAGGCCCTTGCGGCGCTACACGCTGCGCTGCAGCGTGTCGGGCGCAATGACGCCCGCCACCCTTCCCTCCGCCGATCGTTCTCGATGACGGCCACTCTCACCCGCGGGCGGGTGGGGCTCGCGGGGGGACCGCTGCTCTTCGCTGTCATGCTTCTGCTGGCGCCGCCCGAGGGCATGTCGCTCCTCGCCTGGCGCACAGCGGCCGTGGGCGCGCTCATGGCGACATGGTGGATCACCGAGGCGATCCCGATCCCCGCGACGGCGCTGCTGCCGATCGTGCTCTTCCCCCTGCTCGGCATCGCGACGGTCGCGGCGACAACGGCGCCGTACGCGAATCCCGTGATCTACCTCTTTCTTGGCGGCTTCCTGATCGCGATGGCGCTCGAGAGTTGCGGGCTGCACAAGCGCATGGCGTTGGGGGTGCTCGGCGTAGTCGGTACGAAGCCGGCCAATCTGATTCTCGGCTTCATGGTCGCCACCGCCTTCATCAGCATGTGGGTGAGCAATACGGCAACCGTCGTCATGATGCTGCCGATGGCCACGTCGGTCATGGCGCTCGCGCGTGACGGTGACCATGCGGCGGGCGACACGCGAATCAGCGCGTTCGGCGTGGCGCTGCTGCTCGGAATCGCGTACTCGGCCAGCATCGGCGGGCTCGGCACACTCATCGGCACGCCGCCAAACGCGCTGCTCGCTGGCTTCATGTCGGAGACGTACGGCGTTCGCATCGGCTTCGTGGAGTGGATGTTCCTCGGCGTGCCGATCGTGCTGCTGGCACTTCCCGTCGCGTGGCTGCTGCTCACCAAGTGGCTGCATCCCGTCGGCTCCGACCCGGTCGCGGGCGGAGCCGCGATGCTGCGCGAGGAGCGGCACGCGCTCGGCGTGATGACGCGGGCCGAATGGACAGTCGGGACGATAACCGCGCTGACCGCGGCGGCGTGGGTGACCCGTCCGATCATCGAGCGGTGGGTGCCCGCGATAACGGATACCGGAATCGCCATAACCGGAGCCCTGCTGATGTTCATCGTGCCGCTGTCATGGCGCTCGCCCCGCGTCGCGCTGACATGGAAGCAGGCCGAGCGCCTCCCGTGGTCGGTGCTCATCCTGTTCGGCGGCGGACTCTCGCTCGCGGCCGCGATCCAGCAGACCGGCCTCGCGGGCTGGATCGGTGGAGAGCTGGGAGCATTGGCCGGATGGCCGCTGCTGCTGGTGATCCTGGTGGTGACCGCGGTCGTGATCTTTCTGACCGAGCTGACGAGCAACACCGCGACCGCCGCGGCATTCCTTCCAGTCGTAGCTTCGCTGGCGGTCGGCATAGGAGCGGACCCCTTGATGCTCGCGATTCCGACCGCGCTCGCCGCGAGCTGCGCGTTCATGCTGCCGGTCGCCACGCCGCCGAACGCGATCGTCTATGGCACCGGCGCGCTCACGGTCCCACAGATGGCGAGAGCCGGGGTGTGGCTGAACATCTTCTTTATCGTCCTGCTTCCGCTGGTCGTTTACGTCCTCGCGGGGAGGATCTTCACTTAGTTCATGATTCCGGTCACGTTCACTTCGGATTGCGGACTGAGGACTGTGCGGCAGGACTGACCCGCTCGAGCTTCTGCGCCGCTTGACGATCGCGCCCGAGCCAGCCATCGTTTCGGTGGCGGCGATCCGCGCCCAACCTCTTGAGACTCCGCCCCAGCAGGAGTCGAATGCGAGGCAAAGGGGGGCACACTCCCGGATCAGTGTCGTCATTCTTTTGCGTCCACCATGGCGCGCTGCTGGGGAGTGGCCCGTGGTGTACCCAAAGGAGACATGACGATGCCTGCCAACAAGGATCTCAAGCGCCTCGTTCGCGCCCGCATGCGGAAGACTGGCGAAGCCTACACCACCGCGCGCGCGCAAATCACCCAAACGCCCCGGGCCAGGACCGCGCGCGCCGCCGGCGCCGCGCGTACCGCTGCCGTGCCGCCCAAGTCGAAGGACTTCGCCGCGCTCGCCGGTATGAGCGACGGCGGGATCGTAGCGGTCTGGTTCACGGCCAAGGGAAAGTCGAAGAGCTCGGTCGCGGTGCAGCACGCCAAGCTGTCCGACAAGGAGACCGCTGAGCGCATGAAGGCGTATTGGTCGGAGCGGCTGGAAGCACTGGGCGAGGTCCTGGCCGGCGCATGAGGGCTGCGACGCCGGGCGCGGCAACGAGTCGCGCCCGGCGGCGCGGGGCGCGGCGCGGCGCCGCGGATGTGATCGTCCTCGCTCTCATCCTGGCGGCCGCCGCGGGCGCAGCATGGCTTCTGCGCGATCCCGCGCCGACGATCCTGGACCGGCGCGGCTCACTCGTCGCTGCATACGAAGACACGCTCGAGCTCGCCGACTCGCACTACGTGCAGGTCGTCCGGCTCAGGAGCAGCAGCGGCCTGACGGTCAGCATGACCACCAAGCGGCATGTGGCGGATTCCGGCGCGAGGCTGCCACTGGCGCTTCTGCTAGGCGGGCGCAACACGGGGCAGGACGCCGTGCGGCTGCTGGAGAACACGCGCGGCGTCATGGCGGTGGCGCTGTCGTACCCGTACGCCGGGGACCCGAAGCCCAAGGGAGCGGGCGTGATCCGCGCGATCCCGCAGGTACGGCAGGCGTTCTTCGACACGCCCGCTGCGCTGATGCTCGCGCTCGACGATTTGCTCGCGCGGCCCGACGTGGACAGTAGCCAGGTCGAAGCGATCGGCGTGAGCTTGGGCGTGCCGTTCGTCATCATCGCGAGCGCGCTGGACTCGCGCGTGACCCGCGTGTGGGCGCTGCACGGATCCGGCGGCACGTTCACGCCGCTGGTGTACAGCCTGCGGGAGATCATCCCGTCGGCGCCGGCGCGCTTCCTCGCGGCAAGCATCGGAACGCTCGCGATGTCAGGACCGCGCATCACGCCCGAGCGATGGGTTGGGCGTATCAGCCCGCGTCCCTTCATCATGATCAACGCCGCGGACGATGAGCGGTTGCCGAAGGAAGCGGTTCTTTCGCTGTTTCGCGCCGCGAGGGAGCCGAAGGAGCTTATGTGGCTCCCCGGGGCTCACGTGGCGTCGGACGCGGACGTGGTCCGCCCGCTGGTGGACATGGTCATGGCGCGGATCACGGCACGGCGTGAGGGCCAATTCCGGTGACGTTCACTTGGGATTGAGGATCGAGTAGCCTTACGGTTTGTCTCTTGGCAGTTCACGCAAGAACGCGAGCAGCGCTTGATTGAACCGGTCGGGCTCGTCGAAATGAACGCCGTGCCCGCCACCGGGCACCAACACCCTCCTTGCGTTCGGCAGCCACCGCACGAGCGAATCAGTCACCTGCAACCAGCGGGGCGCTTCTCTTTCGCCGCTTATGTACAGGATCGGCATCCGCCATTGCCTCACTGCGTCGAGCGCCGCTGGCGAAAAGCGCCCGGATAGAGGGTGATCTTCGAGCAGATCGCGTCCTGAATATTGGCGTACGATGCTGTTCAGTCTCGCGGCCGTGGCCGCCGTCCGGTTCGGTCCGGGCTGAAACTGCGGCAAGGAGGTGACGAATTTCATCAAGGAGTCGACACCGTGCTCCCGCGCGATTGCCCTGCGAGGATCTTGCGCAAACGGACCTGCGGGAAGCGCCGGAAAGCCGCTGGGCGGCGGACCGCCGTACAGCACCAGTCCGTCCACTCGCCCCGGAAATGCCGCGGCGAAACGGTATGCCACGTCTGCGCCAGCGGAGTGCCCGACGAGCACGGCCGACCGGATTCCCAACGTATCGAGCAGAAGCGCGAGATCCCCGGGGTCCGCTGAAATGTCGGCGAAGCCGGTGGATCTTCCGAATCCGCGCCGATCATACGCGACCACTCGAAATTCCGGGGACAGCGCTCTGATCTGATCGTCCCATTCGCGTAGATGCAGCGCCCACCCGTGAATGAGTACCACGGCATGACCGTGCC
The DNA here is from genome assembly GCA_040882285.1 of Gemmatimonadaceae bacterium. Classification (NCBI taxonomy): domain Bacteria; kingdom Pseudomonadati; phylum Gemmatimonadota; class Gemmatimonadia; order Gemmatimonadales; family Gemmatimonadaceae; species Gemmatimonadaceae bacterium. The sequence continues at coordinate 161,477 of JBBEBQ010000025.1, read as the reverse complement.
CGGACGACAAATAGTTGATTCGGGCGTCACCGGCGTCGATCTCACCCGTCTGCGCGGAGACAGGCGTCGAGAGCACGATGCCGAACGCCAGTCCAACCACCGCAACTCGAATCATTGTGACCTCCCGGCTCCCGGAGCCGTGAATAGGCGCTCGTCCAGCCCGGCGCCGCGAACGATGGCTGCGAAGCGTCCGCTGCTTCGCACGAAGTCGAAGCGCGGCTCGTTGAGCGAAAAATAAGTTGGCCAGATCTCGCCGCGCCGGGTCGCCTCTTCCATAGCGGCCAGCATGCGCGTGCTGTCCCGCAGCCCGGCGTATACCCCAATCGCGTTAATCACGGTGTGTTCGGGCGCCGGTCCGGTCTCGAACGCTCGCAGCCACGCGAGCGCCCGGTCGGCCTCACCCAACTCGGCCAGCGCGGCCGCCGCGACGGGTCGCCACGCGGGTACGCCTCTCCAGAGCCGCTCCGCGTACACGCGGGAGGAGTCGCGCTGTCCCTGCAACCGGAATGCTTCAGCCATCATGACGAGTGCCGGTGGGTTGACAGGCTCGAACTCCAGCGCGCGGCGCAGCTCGATCATGCCGGCGCTGCGCCTGCCGCTCAGAAAGAGAAGATGACCGACCCAGGCTGACGCCACCGCGGAATACGGGTCGATCGCGCGCGCCCTCTCGAAGGCAGGCAGCGCGTCGCTGAGTCGTCCCGTGTACCAACGGAAGCGGCCGTACTGAATGTGCGTGTCCGGATCAGCGGGCCCCGCCGCGACGGCCCGGCGATACTCCCGCTCCGCCTCGGCCCAGCGGTACGAATGCTGATAAGCCATGGCCAGAGCGGTATGTGCCTCCGCGAGCGAGCTGTCGAGCGCCAGCGCCCGGCGAGCCACGCGCATCGCGCGGACCCCGAGTGCGCGCGCGTCCACCGGCTCGAAATACGGCAACAGCTCCAGCGCGAGCGCGAGCGCCGCGTGCGCCGCGGCGAAGTTGCTGTCGAGCGCGATCGACCGCTCGAAGTGCTCCGCCGCTTGCCGTGTGCCTGCCCCTCGTCGCCTCAGCAGGTAGCGGCCGCGGAGGTATGCGTCGTACGCCTGAGCGGAGGAGGTGCCGCGAGCCGGTACCGCGGCGGCCACGGCTTCGGGGGCAAGACGGAGGCGCCGACGCAACGCGTCCACGACGGCGTTGGCTACGTCGTTCTGCACGGCGAACGCATCGGCGCCGGCCCGGTCATAAGTCTCGCTCCAGGTCTCGCTGTTGTCCGCTGCATTGGTGAGCTGTACGGACACACGGATCCGGTCCCGTACCGGCCGTACCGATCCCTGCAGCACATAATTCGCCGACAGCGCGCGTCCCATCTCCCGCGCGTCGAGATCACGCCGCCCCTTGTAACGGTAGCCAAGACTGCGCGAAGCGATGCGGATTCCCGGCACCTTGCCGAGCGCCGTCGCCAGCTCGTCGGCCATCCCGTCGCCGAGATATTCGTGCGCCGGGTCGCCGCTGAGATTCAGGAACGGCACGACTGCCACGGACAGCGCGGCAGATTCGGCGCGCATGCTCTGTATGCGGGCGCTCACCACGAACGCCGTAGCGCCGAGCGCGACCAGCAGCAACAACCCGGAAACGGCGAGGCGCTGTCTGCGTGTGCGCGCGTGCCAGAATCGCTCGACTGGCGTCGCGTGCGTCGCCACCGTGTTCAGCGCCGTGAGGATCTCGTGCGCCGACTGGGGCCGCGCGGCCGGATCCTTCTCGAGACAGCTCATTACGAGTCGCGCGAGCGCGCGGGGACACTCCGGATGCTTCTCCGTGACTGGCGCAGGCTGCTCGGTAAGGTGCGCCGTGAATAGCGCCTGTATCGAGCGTCCGGCGAAAGGCGGCTCTCCGGCTATGAGCTCGTAGGCGACGCAGCCAAAAGAATACAGATCCGCCCTGTGATCCACCTGCGGGTCACCCGCGATCTGCTCCGGAGCCATGTAGGCCGGCGTGCCGACGGCTACCCCCGACTGTGTCACGGTGCCCGTTCCGCCAGTCGCAGGGCCGGCGGGCTCCCCGCGCGCATTCGCCAGCGCCTTGGCGATTCCGAAATCGGTCACCACCGCCGCACCGCCGGAGAGCAGCACGTTCTCCGGCTTGATGTCCCGATGTACGACGCCACGGTCGTGCGCGTATGCCAGCGCGCGGGCCAGGTCGCGCAGGATTCCGAGAGTCTCCACGAGTGACGGCCCGCCCTCCAGCGCGAGCCGCTCGCGGAGCGACGACCCTTCCACATACGGCATCGTGTAGTGCGGCACACCACCCGCTTCGCCGGCGGAGAGGACGGGAACGATATTCGCCTGCTGGAGCGAGGCCGCGAGCCTGATCTCGCGGCTGAAGCGCTTGACGGAGAGCCCCTCCGCGAGCTCGCCGGACAGCACCTTGATAACTACGCGGCGCCCGAGGCCGTGATCCGTAGCCACGAAGACGCGCGCCATGTTACCGCCACCGAGCTCGCGCTCGATGGTGTACTGGCCGCGAAAACTGGATTCGAGTTGCGCGCGGAGATCAGCCGGCATGCGGTAGCCCGCACTTTGAGAGGCAGTCGAATATAAGGCGCCTATCAGCCACTGTTCCACGCCTCGGCCGCGTCGCGGATGAAAGGAGCTGATCTGGCTGCCGGGAGCCCACGTGACTTGTCAGAGGAATCCAAGATGTGAGATACCAGAAGTCAGATGGCCAGATTGTCAGCACAGCATCACATCTGGCTTCTGGCATTCTGTCCTCTGGCCTCTCACATCTTGGATTCCCCTGCTACATCCTCGTAGCCAATTGCCCAACCTCCGCCGCCACGGCGCCTAACCCCGTTGTAATACACGCCCCTACCGTCTACCTTTCAGACTCATTCCGCCGCACTCGCGGCCAAAAACTCACCCTTCCCCCGCTCCGGCAAGCAGCGGGGGACGGATCCACGACCGAAGGGAGGTTTGCCGACATGCCCCGCGCATACGAGGCGGTGTACATCTTCGACTCCACGCTCGAAGATGCCGCCATCAATGAGAAGCTCGAGCGCTTCCATTCACTGCTGCACATCGAAGGCGACATCGCCGTCGACCACTGGGGTCGCCGCCAACTCGCCTACCCCATCGGCCATAAGGAGAACGGCTACTATGCGATCGCCCGCTTCGAGGCCGATCCCACCGTTCTGCCCGAATACGAGCGCGCGCTCAAGCTCGACGACGGGCTCGTTCGCCACCTGATCAGCCTGCACGAGCACGAGGTCGGCGCGCCCGCGCTGACGCAGGAAGAGCTGGCCGCCGCCGCGCTCCGCCGCGACGACGATGACGACGACGAGGATTGATCCATGAGACGACCACAGAAATCCTGCCCGTTCTGCGAGACCCGCGTCCGCTTCGTCGACTACAAGGACGACCGCACGCTCGGCCGCTTCATCACGGACCACGGCAAGATTTTGCCGAGCCGGCTGAGCGGAACCTGTGCCCGGCACCAGCGCCAGCTCGCGACGGCGATCAAGCGGGCCCGCTTCCTCTCGCTGATTCCTTATACGAGGGGTCACACCGCCTGAGATGACGGCCGCACCAGCACCGGAGCCCCCGAAGCAGCGCTGGCGCGGACTCATCTTCGCGCTGATCGGCTTCATCGTCGTCAGCATCGTGCCGGTGCTGGGCTTTTACGCGCCGGTGAAGGCATGGCACGTCATGCTGACGACGATCATCGCGGCCTGCGCCGTGGTAGGCTGGATTCGCGGCGCGCCCGCGATGACGGCCGTGGTGTGGCTCGCCGCCGCGCTCTGGCTGCTGTTCCGTCCCGGTGTCGACGGCGACGCGTACTACTGGCTCGAGCGCGGCTGGATCCTGCTCGTTGCGGGCATCTTCGGCCTGGCCGCCGTCCTCGGGCCGGATCGTCCGTTCTTCGGCCGCGCGCTCCTCACCGTGGTGGCGGGCTTCGTCATCGCGCTGGCCGTGCTCGGCGCGCGCGCGGGCTCGTTCGAGCGGCTCCAGGCGATCGTCTCGGGCGAGTTCGTCACCCGCAATCAGGCGACGCTCGAAGCGTTCGACGCCGGCGCGGACGAGATCGTCGGCGCGGCTGCGAGCTCGGAACGCGTGGCGCAGAACCTCGAGCGCACCAAGGAGCGGCTGCGCATCGCGCCCCAGATCTCGGGGGTGCTCGCGCCGGCGCTGCTCGCGCTCCAGACGCTGGCCGCGCTCGCCCTCGGCTGGGCAGTGTTCCAGCGGCTGAGCCGCGTGCGAATAGGCCCGCCGCTCGCCCCGCTGCGCAACTTTCGCTTCAACGATCAGCTGGTCTGGGGGCTGGCCGTGGGGCTGACCATCCTCCTGCTGCCGGCGTTCGCGGAAGCGCAGGCGGTCGGGCTGAATCTCGTCGTATTTTTCGCGATGCTCTATTTCGTCCGCGGCCTCGGCGTGCTGGCCTGGGTCACCAAGGGCGGCGTGTTCGTCGTGCTGGCCGTTCTCTTCTCGCTCTTCCCGCCGGCGCTTGGAGCGCTCGGACTTAGTGACACCTGGCTGGATTGGAGAAGCCGAGCCAAGGCTGCCTGACACTTTAATGGTGACTAGTGACGAGTGACTAGTGACTAGTAACTACGAACCACAAACTGCCTAACCCATCGTTTCCGTCTTTTCCACCTGTCACCAGTCACTAGTCACAAGTCACTAGTCACCAATAAAGTCACCAGCAACCAACTCGACCAATGGAAGTCATTCTCAGACAGGCCGTCGACAACCTCGGCCACACCGGCGACATCGTGAACGTGTCCGCGGGCTTCGCCCGGAACTACCTCCTGCCCCGCGGCTTCGCCTACGAGGCGACCGCCGGCAACAAGAAGCGGATGGAGCAGGAGCGCGAGCGGCTAGAGGCCGCCGAGGCATCGCGGCGGGAAGCCTCCGAAGAGCTGGCCAGGAAGCTGGAGCCGGTCTCGCTGACCTTTTCCGCGCGAGTCGGCGAGGAAGGCAAGCTGTTCGGCTCGGTCACCACGGCCGACATCGCCCACCAGCTCGAGGGCCAGGGTTTCAAGATCGAGAAGCGCCAGATCGAGCTGCACGAGCCCATCAAGGCGCTCGGCGTCTACCGGGTTCCGATCCGCGTCCATGCCGACGTGCGCGCGGAGATAAAGGTCTGGGTCATCAAGCAGTAAGCGCGGCCGGAAAGTGGCGTGGCAAATGCAGAATGTGAGCTGACCGGGAACATTCGGGCTGGTCGGGCAATACCTTAGCTGGCGGGAACCGTCCCGCAGAGAACCCTCGCACCATTTGAATGGCGTCAACCGACCCTAACGGCGTAGCAGCAGCGCAACGAGCGGCAGCGCTCTGCCTCGACATGAAAGCGAACGATGTGGTGGTGCTGGACCTGAGAAAAGTGACCGACATGACGGACTGCTTCGTCATAGCCAGTGGGACGTCGGATACGCACGTCCGCTCGGTCGGCGAGCACGTCATCGCGGAGCTGAAGAAGGAAGGCATCCGGCTACATCACGTCGAAGGGTTGGAGCAAGGCCGCTGGGTTCTGCTCGATTACGTCGATTTCGTGGTCCATCTCTTTCACCCAACGCTGCGCTCCTTCTACCAGCTGGAACGGCTCTGGAGCGACGCCGAAGCGATCGAGATCAGTCCCGAGGGGGCACTGCAATGAGACTGAGACTTACTCTCGCGCTCGCGACCGTCGCGCTGGCCGCCGCGGCCACGTCCCTTCCCGCGCAGCAGTACTTCGGGCAGAACCAGGTGCAGTACCGCCATTTCCGCTGGCGCGTGCTCGAGACGGAGCACTTCACGATCCATTTCTACCCCGAGGAAGAGACCGCGATCACCGACGCGGCCAGGATGGCCGAGCGGGCGTACGAGCGGTTGTCGCGGGTGCTCGGCCACCAGTTCCGCGAGAAGAAGCCGATCATCCTCTTTGCGTCGCGCTCCGACTTCGGCCAGAACAACGTCACCGGCGACCTGGGCGAGGGAGTGGGCGGAGTCACGGAGGCGGGCCGCCATCGCCTGCTCCTGCCGTTCACGGGCGACTACCGCAGCTTCGAGCACGTCCTGGCGCACGAGCTGACCCACTCGTTCCAGTACGACATCTTTGCGCGCGGCAAGGCCGGCCAGGGCATCGAGCGGCTCCAGCGGGCGGATCCCCCGCTCTGGTTCATGGAAGGAATGGCCGAGTACCTGTCGATCGGCCCGGAGCACCCGCTGACGTCGGCGTGGATCCGCGACGCCGTCGTCAACGGTACGCTGCCGACGATCGCGCAGATGACCGAGCGCCCGGACAAGTACTTCCCGTACCGCTTCGGTGAGGCGGTCTGGCAGTACATCGGCCAGCGCTTCGGCGACGAAGCCGTCGGCGAGCTGCTGCAGGCGATCACCACCATCGGCGTCGAGCGCGCGTTCCGGCGCGAGCTCGGAATCTCCACGGAGCAGCTCAGCGACGAATGGCGCGAGGCGATGCAGACCAAGTATCTGCCCACGGTCGCCACGCTCAACCGGCCGAGCGCCTTCGCCACCCCGCTGCTCACCCCGCGGAACACGCGCGGCGAGATCTTCCTCGCGCCGGCGCTCTCGCCCGACGGCAAGTACATCGCGTTTCTCGCCAACGGCGACCCGAAGCGCGGCGACTACTTCATCGATCTGTGGCTCGGTGACGGCGTCACCGGCAAGCGCATCAAGAAGCTGGTGCAGAGCACGACCAACCCGAACTTCGAGGAGCTGCGGCTGCTCTACTCGCAGAGCAGCTTCTCCAACGACGGCACCCGGCTGGCCTTCACCGGCCAGCGCCAGGGCAAGGACGTGCTGTACATCATTGACGTGCGCAATCAGCGCACGTTGAAGCGGATAGATCTGCCGATCGACGGCGCGATGAGCCCGTCCTGGTCGCCCGACGACCGCCGGCTCGTGTTCAGCGGCGCGCGCGGCGGGATCACCGACCTGTACATGGTGGACGTGGACGGCAAGAACTTCCGCCAGCTCACCAACGACAAGTACGGCGATCTGCAGCCGTCGTGGTCGCCCGACGGTACGCGCGTCGTGTTCGCGTCGGAGCGCGGCGTCCTGGATCTCGACATCCTGCGCCTTGGCGGGTGGCGGATGAGCATGCTGGACCTCGCTTCTGGCGAGGTGACGCTCCTCCCCGGACAGGCGGGACACAACCTGAACCCGCAGTGGTCGCCCGACGGCCAGTCCATCGCCTTCATATCGGACCGTACCGGAATTCCGAACGTCTTTCTGTACGAGGTGGGCAGCGCGACGCACTACCAGCTCACCAACGTCGTCTCGGGCGTCAACGCCATCACCGAGTACAGCCCCGCGATCTCCTGGGCGCGGCAGGCGGACCGGCTGGCGATGGTGTACTACGAGAACGGCGATTACAGCGTGTGGACGGTCACGAATCCGCGCTCGCTGCGCGGCGAGCCGTTCCGCGCCGTGGCGCACGCTCCGGCCGCCGCGACTCCGGTGACGCCGGTCCCGGTCGTCGAGGAGCCCGCGCGTCCGGATCAGAGCTCGGTGTATCGCGCTCCTGAGGGATCGCGGGCATCGGCGCGGCTCAGCGCCGCCGAGATCGAGGCCGAGGACAGGCCGGCCAGCATCAGCGAGCTGATCGCGCAGCCCGAAGCCGCGCTGCCCGACATCACGCGCTTCAAGGAATACAAGTACCGGCCCGCGTTCCGCGCCGACTACATAGCGCAAACCGACATCGGCTACACGCCGAACTACATGGGCTCGAGCGGGTTCGCCGGCGGGACGACGATCATCTTCAGCGACCTGCTCGGGAACCACCAGATCGCGGCGTCGGCGAACGTGAACGGCCGGCTCCAGGACGCGAGCGCGTTCCTCGCGTACACCAACATGAGCCGCCGGCTGCAGTACGCGACCGGAGGTTTCCTCCAGCCGCTGATCCTGCCGGTCGACAACGGAACCCTGTACGAGAACCCGGAGACGGGCGGCTTCACAGTTCAGCAGCTTTTTGCCCGGTACGTGCAGAAAAACGTCTTCGCCGCCTCGATGTATCCGCTGAACCGGTTCACGCGGTTCGAGCTGGGGGCGCAGTTCAACAGCATCTCCCGCGAGATCTTCGTCTTCCAGTACGACATCTTCCCGGGCGGCTTCGTGGGCTCGCCGCTCCTCGAGACCGTGGACAAGGCGCCGAGCCTCAACTACTTCTCGCCGAACGTCGCCTTCGTCACGGACAACGCGTTCTTCGGTTATACGGGACCGTTGACCGGCAAGCGCATGCGCCTCGAGCTGACGCCGAGTTTCGGTTCCGTGCAGCGGATGGACTACCTGGCAGACGCCCGCGGCTACCTCCCGATCATTCCCAACACGCTGACGTTCGCGACCCGGCTGCTGGGTGCGGTGGCGACGGGACGGGACGAAGATCTTTTCCCGAAATACATCGGGCGGCCGGACTTCGTGCGGGGATACGACCGGGCGAACTTCTACGGCGGCCTGGCGGAGTGCAACGAGTTCCTGGGCACCGGCGTGGCCGGACGCGCGAGCAGCGCCTGCAGCACGGCGGAGCTGGTCGGCAGCCGCGTGGTGGTAGCCAATGCTGAGTTCCGCTTCCCGCTGATCCGGCGGTTCGACATCGGATCCAGCTTCGGGCTCCCGCCGCTCGACGCGGTCGTGTTCTACGACGCCGGCCTGGCGTGGACCAAGGGGCAGCAGGTGTCGCTCAGCAAGCCGGACGACTACGACTACACGCTCCACCGCGTGCCGATGACGAGCTGGGGCGCCGGGCTTCGAATGAACCTGTTCGGGCTCGCGGTGCTGCGCTTCGACTACGCGATTCCGCTCACGTTGCCCGAGAGGAAGGGCAACTGGACGTTCTCGCTGGGGCCAAGCTTTTAGGCAGCGGTTAGCTATTGGCTATCGGCTGTTGGCAATGTTTGTTTCGCTGTCGGCTCATGGATCAAGCCACCAGCTAACAGCCAACAGCCAATAGCACTTTGAGAAGCCACACATCGGTCCTGGCCGTCGCGCTCCTCGTGGCGGCATGCGGCGACCGCGAGCCCCGCCCCGCGACCGAGCGCTCCAACGGGACGATGCGCGGTCCCGACCCGATCGTGCTCCGAATCCCCCGCACCGGCGGCGCCGCGCGCGGGTACGTCTATCCCGCGCTCGATTCCGTCGTGTGGCGCGGGCCGTCGGTAAGCGCGATCGACCGAACCCTCGCGTTCGATCCGGAAGCCGGGCTGCTCTCCTTCGTGACGACGAGCGGAAATCCCGCGCGGCTCGACCTCCGGCTCTCGCGCGTGTCCATCGCGTCGCGCGGCAAGCTCACGTCCATCTCTTCCGCGGACGGCAGCGCGATCTACGCCGTAGACGGCGCGCGCGTCCGCCGGTTCACTCCCGCCGGCGACTGGGATTTCACCCCTCCCGCTGCGCCGCGATCCGTGATCCCGCAGCCGGACGGCTCGCTCATCGTCACGGCGCGCGAGGGCGGGCGCACCACGGTATGGCGGATGCGCGCCCCCGACCCGACGTTGCTCGACACCGCGTACCTTCCGGCCGCCGGGACCGCCGTGCGCAACCAGATCGGCGACCGCGTTTACTTCATGACCGACACCGCGCTCATCGGCATGGCCGGCCGCGACCTCTCCGTCGCGCGCAGCGTCCGCTTTCGCTCGCCGGTGATCGCCGTCGCGCTTACGCCGAGCGGCGACCGCATCTACGTGGCCAACCGTGACGCGGAAGTGGTGAGCGTCATCGACAGGTACAACGGGAGACTGACCGAAACCATCGAGCTGCCCGCGCAGCCCCGCGAGCTGCGCATGGATCCGCTCGGGCGCTACCTCTTGGTCCGGCCCGCGTCCGGCGACTCGGCGTGGATGATCGCCGTCGGCACCAACAGGCTCATCGGCAGTGTCGAGACCGAGTGGAAGAGCGATCTTCCCACTGTCGCTCCCGACGGTGCCGTGGTGACGCTGCGAGGCGCCGACGTCGAGATCATCGAGCCCGAATCGCTGCAGTCCGTGCGGACGATCAAGGGCGGCGGTCGGGATTTCTGGTATTTCACATCCTGGAACGGCTTCCGCGCGCGCCCCGCCGGGCTCGACCGGCCGGTGGAGTTCACTCAGCCCGAGACGCTGCGCTTCGACTCGATCGGGCCCGCGGCGCCGGTGGATTCCGCCCCGGCGCCGCAGGCCCCGCGGCCAGCGCCGCAGCCTCCCCCGCCGGCACCCGTGGGCTACACGGTGTCGTTCGCCGCGATGCTCTCCGAGGACGCGGCCATCGCCGCGGCGCGCGAGATATCCTTGCGCAGCTCGTCCGTCAGAGTGGTCGCCACGCAGACCGCGGGCACGCGCGTGTACCGCGTCATCGCCGGGCCGTTCGCCCTGCGCGCGGAAGCCGAGCGCGTGGGCCGCGAGTCGGGCCGCCCCTACTGGGTTTACGAAGGGGAGCCTTGAGCGCGTTGCGCGGCCGGCGTTCCGGCCGGAGCTGGGAGGAGGCGGGAAGCGCGTTCGCCTCCGTGGTGGACGGCTTCCACGCCGTGGTCGTCTGCGGCGAGACCGATGAAGTCGCCGCCGAGGTCGCGCTCGGGCTGGCGCGTACGGCAGCCGAGCGTCGCAAGGTCACCATCGCCGACCTGAGCGGCGACGTCCGTCCGATCCACGCGCTGCTGGGAGACTGGAACCTCGACGGGGTGACGGAAGCGATCCTGTACGGCGTGTCGTTCGCTCGCCTCGAGCACCAGGTCGCCGGATCGTCCAGGCTGTTCGTCCTCCCCAGCGGTACTGACGACGTGCGCCAGGATGGCGTGTACGAGAGCACGCGCTGGCTGGCTCTCGCGCGCGAATTCCGCAAGCACGGCTCGCTGCTGCTGATCGTGGCGTCGGCCGCCGCCCCCGGGCTGCGGCGGCTGGTCGAGAGCGTCGACGGCGCGGTAGTCGTCGGCAAGGCGCTGGTGAATCCGCCGCCGCAATTCCTCGTCCTCAAGCGGATCCCCTCGCCGGACAGCCCACCGCTGCCGAAGCGGCCGCGTCCCACGCGCGAGATCCCCATGGAGGACGAACGGCTGCTGCCGGCGGGGCTGTCGCCCCGCGCGTATGCGTCGGCCGGCCTGGCAGCGCTGGTGCTCGTGCTGGCCGTGACGACGTTCCTCATCACGCAAAGAGCGCCCAGCTCGGAGAACGCCGCGCCGCGCGTGAGCGCGCCCATCGCCGTCCCGGCGCCGCCGGCACCCGACAGCGTGCTCGTGGGCAACCCCCGCGACTCCGCCGTGGCAGCGGCGTACGCGGTGGAATTTCTCGCGGCAAACACCCTCGAAGGTGCTAACTTTGAGCTGCGCGAGAAGCTGAAAGCAGTCCCGGCCGGAACGATCTCGCCGGTGCCCGTGGGGCCCGATCGAATCACCTGGTATCGTGTCGTCGGAGGCGCATACCCTGAAATCCGGAGCGCTGATTCGCTGCTCGTCGCTGTTCGCCGGTCGCGGGTGGTCGCCGAGTCCGCGGGGTTCGTGGTGCGCGTGCCGTTCGCGCTCCTCGTGGACAGCGTGGCTACCGCCGGGGGCGTCCCGGGCGCGCTGCAGAAATATCTGGCCCGCGGACTGCCGGTCTACGCGTTGCTGCAGCCGGAGGGAACCGCGCTCGTGTACGCGGGGGCGTTCGCCGCGCCGGCGGACGCGGCGGTGTTGCAGGACTCGCTGAGCTCGGCGGGGATTCGATCGCTGCTGGTATACCGGAAAGGGAGAACTCTTTAGTGCGGCTGACCAAGCTCGAGTTGCATGGATTCAAGTCGTTCGCCGACCTGACGGAGTTCAGCTTCGAGCCGGGCGTGACCGCGATCGTCGGTCCGAACGGATGCGGCAAGTCCAACGTGTCCGACGCGGTGCGCTGGGTGCTCGGCGAGCAGCGCGCGCGAGCGCTGCGCGGCGCCAAGATGGAAGAGGTGATCTTCCAGGGGTCGTCCGCGCGCCGGCCGGTCAACATCGCCGAAGTCTCGCTCCACTTCGAGAACGACGACGGCGGGCTCGACGTCCCGTTCCGCGAAGTCGTCGTGACGCGGCGGCTGAGCCGCTCGGGCGAGAGCGAGTACTTCCTCAACCGCTCGGCGTGCCGCCTCCGCGACATTCACGACATGATGCGCGGCACCGGACTCGGCGCGGACGCCGGCGTGGTGATCGAAGCGCGCATGATCGACGCGCTCCTGTCCGACAAGCCCGACGAGCGCCGCGAGCTGTTCGAGGAAGCCGCGGGCGTCAGCCTGTACCGCGACCGCAAGCGCACTGCTGAGCGGCGCCTCGAGGAGACCACGGTCGATCTCTCGCGGCTCGACGACCTGCTGAGCGAAGTGCAGTCGCAGGTGCGGTCGCTGGCGCGGCAGCGAAAGAAAGCCGAGCGCGCGGAGGAGATCTCGAAGCGGCGATTCACGGTCGAGATCGCGCTGGCCGCGCGCGAGATGGCGTCGTGGCACGGAGAGTTCGCCGACCTCGGCGCCAAAGTCGCCGGGCTGCGCGAGGCCGCGCCGCTGGCGGAAGCGGAGGTCACTCGCGCCGAAGCCGCGCGCGACGCCGCGCACGGCCTGCGCGCGGCGACCGAAGCTCAGCGCGCCGAGCTGACGCGGCTGGCCACCGAGCAGCGCGACGCGCTCGACTCGCTGCGGCGCGAGATCATGGTCGCGGAAGAGCGGCAGCGGCATGCGCTCATGCGGCGGGAGAAGGCGGAGCAGGAGCACCGCGAGGGCGGCGCGGTCGCGGAGCGCGTAGCGGCCGAGCGCGCGCGGTCGGCGGAAGAGCGCGCGCAGCTGGAGTACGAGCTGACCGAAGCGATCGACGCGGTGCAGAAGGAAGTCGGTGCCGAGGAAGAAGTCCGCGGCGCGCTTGCCGCCGCGCGCGCGTCGCTCGAGGCCGCCGAGCGGAAGGCTCGCGATCTGTCTGAGCATCTGCACCGCCTTACGCTGGACCGCGACGCGGCCGAGCGGGAGCTGGGCGAGCTGGAGCAGCGGCTCGTGGCGCTGTCGCAGGAAGAGCAACAACTGCGCGAGACCGCGGGCGGGCTGGAGCGCGAGATGAATTCCGCGCGCGACGGCCTCGAGATAGCGCGCACGGAGCTCGCCGCGGCCGAAGCCACCGCCGCCGAAGCGGAGGCGTCCGTGCGTATTGCGCGCGACTCCGAGGCGCTCGCGCGCGCGGAGATGCTGAGCGTGGGCGAAGAGCAGACTGCGATGGAAGCGCGGATGCACGCGCTGGAGGCGCTCGAGAGCGAGCGCGTCGGGCTCGCGCCCGCCGCCGCGCGTCTGCTGGAGGAGCGCGAGCAGTTCGGCGCCGGCGCGATTCTCGGACCGCTCAGCGATTTCATCACCGCGGGCACGGCCGCCGCCGGACTCGTCGAGAGGTTCCTCGGCGCGGGCGTGCACGCGGTGCTCGTGCGCGACGCGGGCGTCGCCGACGCCGTGCGCGAGTGGCACCTGCGCGCCAACCCCGGCCCCCTGCTCCTCTTGCCCGTTGACCGCGCGCCGGATGTCGCGTCGTCGCAGGAAGCGGACGAGCTGCTGCGCAGCGTCACTCCGGCCGCGCCGGCGGATCGCTGGGTGCGGGCTCTGCTCGGCGGCACGAGACCGATCGGCGAAGGAACCGCGTTCGTGGATGCGCGCGGCGCGGTGTGGCTGCCGGGCGCGCTCGCGGGCCCGGGACCATTGCGACGCAAAGCCGAGCTTGGCGAGCTGGCCGACCGGCTCACGGAGGCGCGCGCGCGGCACGCGGAATCGTCGGCGCGGTCACGCGCGGCGCGGCACTCGCTAGCGGCGTCAGAGGCCGTGCTCGAGACCGCGAACGCCGCCGTCGCCACCGCTACGCGGGACACCCGGCAGGCCGAGGACCGGTTCTCCGAGCTGCACCGGCAGCACCAGCGCACCGCGCGGGAGCTGGCGGAAGCCGCGGCCGCGCGCGCGCGAATCGACGAGCGCCGGAGCGAGTTGGGCAAGCGCATGACGGGCGTGGACACGCAGCTCCAGGCGCAGCGCGAGCACACCAGCGAGCGCGACACCGAGATCGCGGCCGCGCGCGAGCTGCTCGTCGACGCGGAGCGCAAGCAGGAAGCGGCGCGCGACCGTCGCACCGAAGCCCAGGTGGCGAAGGCGCAGGCCGAAGCGCGATTGCAGGTCGCGCAGGACCGCGAGCGGCATCTCGATGAAAAGCTGGCCTCCGCGTCCACGCGCGTGGAGTCGCTGGTGAGCGAGCTGTCCACGCTGTCGCAGTCCGACGCGCACCTCGGCGAGCAGCTCGCCAAGTCGCGGCTGGATCTCGAGGCGCTCGACGCCACGTACAAGGACGTCGAGGCCCGGATGGCCGCGGCCGAGCTGGGGGTGAAGACCGCCGACGAAGACCTTACCCGCGCGGAGCACGAGCTGGACGCGATTCGCCGCCGCGCGCACGCCACGCGGGAGGAGCTGCACACCGGGGAGCTGCGGCACAGCGAGCTGTCGGGGAAGCAGACGAACATCCGCGAGCGGCTCGAGATCGAGTGGCGGAAGCCGCTCGAAGAGCTGCTGGCGTCCGCGGAGCCGCTGGAGCTGTCGGACGACGAGCTGCGCGCCGAGGCGGCCGCGCTGCGCGAGCAGGCCGACGCGCTCGGGCCCGTGAACCCGCTGGCCATCGAGGAGCACGACGAGGAATCGAAGCGACTCGAGTTCCTCACGGCGCAGCGCGCCGATCTCGCGTCGGCCAAGGCGTCGCTGCATCAGGCGATCCGCGAGATCGACGTGACCGCGCGCGATCTGTTCCTGACGACGTTCGTCGCCGTGCGGGAGAACTTCAAGCGGATCTTCGTCACGCTGTTCGGCGGCGGCGAGTGCGATCTGCGGCTGGAGAATCCCGACACGCCGCTCGAGGGCGACATCGAGATCCACGCGTCGCCGCGCGGCAAGCGGACCCAGCGGATTCACCTGCTCTCGAGCGGTGAGCGCGCGTTGGTGGCGCTGTCGCTGCTGTTCGGGATCTTCCTCAACAAGCCCAGCCCGTTCTGCCTGCTGGACGAGGTGGACGCGCCGCTGGACGACCAGAACATCGGCCGGTTCGTGCGAATGCTGAACGAGTTCAAGAAGAAGACCCAGTTCATCGTTATCACGCACAACCCGCGGACCACTACCGAAGCGGCGGACGCGGTGTATGGTGTGACGATGCAGGAGCCGGGGGTTTCGAGTCTCGTGAGCGTCCGGCTGACCGGCGACAAGGCGGCTGAGGCCGAGGCGCGTGACGAAAGCGCTGCTTCGTTGGTCGCTTAACGGCGCTTTGTGCTGCGTACTGCGGCCTGCGCCCTAACTACATAAAGCGAACGGCATAGAATGCTGGTTGTGATGAAGCACGGCGCTACGAGCGCCGAGATAGACAGGGTCGTCGAGATCATCGAGGAGATGGGATACTCGGCGCGCCCGATGCCGGGCGCGCAGCGGACCGCGGTGGGAATCGTCGGCAACGACGGGCGGATCAATTCGTCGCGGCTGGAGGCGCTCGCGGGCGTCGCGCAGGTCATTCACGTCACCCAGCCGTACAAGCAGGTGTCGCGCGAGTGGCGGCCGGAGAACACCATCGTGACGATCGCGCCCGGCGTCTCGTTCGGCGGTGATACGGCGCCGGTCGTGGCGGGGCCGTGCTCGGTCGAAGGCGAGCGGCAGATCATCGCCGCGGCGCGCGCGGTGCGCGACGCCGGCGCGAGCGCGTTGCGCGGGGGCGCGTACAAGCCGCGCAGCTCGCCGTACTCGTTCCAGGGGCTCGGCAAGCAGGGTCTCGAGCTGCTCGCCGTGGCGAAGCGGGAGACCGGGCTGGCGATCGTGACGGAGGCGATGGACGACGAGGGCGCGCACCTGGTGGCCGAGGTCGCCGACTGCATTCAGATCGGCGCGCGGAACATGCAGAACTATTCCCTGCTCAAGACCGTGGGGCGGATCGGCAAGCCGGTGCTGCTCAAGCGCGGCATGGCGGCGACCATCCACGACCTGCTGCTGAGCGCGGAGTACATCCTGGCCGAAGGAAACACGCAGGTGATCCTGTGCGAGCGCGGCGTTCGCACCTTCGACACGGCGACGCGCAACATGCTCGATCTCACCGCCATACCGACCGTGCATCAACTGTCGCACCTGCCGATCGTGGCAGACCCGAGCCACGGCACCGGGCGGCGCGACATGGTCGGGCCCATGGCGCGGGCCGCGCTCGCCGCGGGCGCGGACGGCTTGTTGCTCGAGGTGCATCCGGAGCCCGAGCGGGCGCTCTCGGACGGAGCGCAGTCGCTGTATCCCGAGCAGTTCTCCGCGCTGATGGAAGAGCTGCGCGGAGTGGCGGCCGCCATCGGCCGCGAGATAACCCAGCCCGCCGGAACGGTACGCGTCTAGCAGGGTACCTCTCGTCATGCTCAAATCGATCGCTTTTTCCGTCGCCCTCGGTGCCGCCGCGGCCTCCGGCCTGCCAGCTCAATCGCTTGGCGATCTAGTGGATCGCGCGGCCGCGGAGCACGCCAAAATGCGCACCGCGAAGGTGCAATTCACCCAGGTCATCACCAACCCGCTGACCGGGAACCGGATCAACGCGCGCGGCCAGGTGCTGCGGAAGGCGCCGGATCTACTGGCGATCACCTTCACCGATCCAGCGGGCGACAAGATCATCGCCGACGGAAGCGCGGTGTGGGTGTACCTGCCGAGCACGACTCCCGGACAGGTGATGAAGATGAGGCCCGGTGGAAGCGAGGCCGAGCGGCTCGATCCCGCGTCGCAGCTGCTGCGGTCGCCGAGGTCGCGGTTCAATATCGCGGACGGCGGGACGGCGACGGTCGGCGGGCGGGCGACGATAGTGGTGCTGCTGACGCCGAAGGGCCGCGAGACTTTCACGAAGGCGAAGGTTTGGATAGATACGCGGAATTCGCTCGTGAGGAGATTCGAGGTGACGGAGCCGAGCGGGTTGGTGCGGAACGTGACGCTGACTTCGATTCAGGCGAATGTTGCGGTGCCGGCGTCGGCGTTCCGGTTCACGCCGCCGAGAGGGGTGAGGGTGATAGATCAGGGACAGCTCGGGCGACAGTAGGCAACCCCACGAGCGCGGCTCACTGGAATCCGGGCTGTGAGCTCGAAGCAGTCAGAAGTCAGCTGTCAGACAACTGCTTCTGAGACAGATCCCGTAACACTTTCTTGCGAAGACCGACCAGCATTCGCCGTACTTCGATCGCATCTTCTGCCAGCGATCTCCAGTTGCGGTCCGAGACGAGCCCAAAATCCCGCGCAAGCTGAAGTTGGTACTCCACCTCCCCTGTTGACTTGATACTGATGTCTAGCAAGATCTGTCCAAATCTCAGTTGTCTGACCGCTGAGAGCTGACTGCTCACGGCTCACGGCCCGGATTCTGCCAGCCCCCGGTTCGGAGCCTAAAGGCGGACGATGCCGGCTCCTACCTTGATACTGTCCTTCCCGGAACCAGCGCCCTCTCGATCTGAGCCAAAGCGACTGGATCCGTCCCCCTCTCCTTCGCCATCCTCAAAGCCGCCAAAGACAACCGCCGGTAAACTCCGAGCGCGCGATCATCCCCCGCCAGCGCCTCGAGATGCTTCCGCACCATCACTGCGTCCCCCCGGACCACCGGCCCCGTCAGCGCCTCCTCCGGCGACTTCCCCGCCGCATTCGCCAGTGCCCCTGTCATCAGCGAGTGCACCGCCGACTCCGCGCTCTTCGACCCGACCCCGATGCTCTCCATCAGCTCCGCCGCAATCGCCGCGAGCACGATCGGAAAGTTCGCCGAAAATACCGCGGCCGCGTGGTAGGTCGGCTTGCCGCCAGCGGGAATGTCGATCGTGCGCGCGCCCACGTGCCCGGCGAGCCGCCGCGACGTGGACCGCGCATCCGAGTGCCCGTCGATTCCCACCCACGCTCCGCGCAGCAGCTCGGGCGCGCGGTCGGGATCGAGAAATGGCACGAGCGGATGGAACGTCCCGCCGTACAGCCCGCGGTCGTCGATCACTTCGAAGCCGGCCGGCTCCGCCGTCCCGCTGGTATGCAGGATCACCGTCCCGCTCGTGAGCGCCTCCGACGAGCTGTACACCGCTCCACCGAGCACCTGGTCCAGCGCGGCCTCGATCTGATCGTCGCGCACCGCGAGGATCACGGTGTTCGCGCGCGCGATGTCCGCGGGCAGCGCTCCGTGCGACGTCGCGCCCGCCGCGGCGCGCTTGCCGTGCACGCCCACGATCTCGACGCCGGCGCTGCGAAAAGCGCGGGCGAGTCCCTGTCCGACCCGGCCCGCGCCGACGATGAATACCCGTTCGCTCATTCCCGCAGCGCTTGCTTCTCTGCGTCCGCGCCCATCGCCTCCACCCGCTGCACCAGGTCGCGCGCGTCGCGCGCGCCGTTGATCGCGCTCAGCGCGGCCATGATCACCGCGTCGTCCGCCGCGCGCCGGTGAAACTCGGCTTCGGGTCCGAGCACGTACCGCGCTATCTCGTAGCCGAGCACGCGGCTGACGTACTGCGCGGCGTCGTCGTAGATGACCTTCGGCACGTCGATGCCCCGCTGCCGCATCCGGTTCCACAGGTCATCGAGCATCGGCTGCGTGACCACGAAGCCCGGAGCGATTCCGTTGCCCGCGCGCTTCGCTCCCAGTGCGTAATCGGTGATGGCGTCCCTGAACCGGCGCACGTTCGGTCCGAGCTGGCGCAACAGCTCGGCCGCCTGCGGCGCTTCGGCGGTGTCGCCCGCCAGCGCATCGGGGACGATCCCGCCGCCGCCGAGGATCGTCCGCCCACCCATGCTTCTGAAGCGGGTGCGCTTCTTCTCGGACTCTTCGAGCAGCGGCGAGGCGCGCTCGGACGGTTGCGCGATCGTGCGGCCGAGCGGCGTGTACCACCTCGCGGTCGTCAGCTTGACGGCGCCGGTGTGCTCGGCGGCCATCGGAAAGACCGTCTGCGCGCTGCCCTTCCCGTACGTCGGCTGGCCGATGATCGCGGCGCGGTCGAGATCCTGCAGCGCACCCGCGACGATCTCCGACGCGCTCGCGCTGCGCCGATCCACGAGTACCACCAGCGGAAGCTGCGGCCACGACTGCGCCGCGCTGTCCACGAAGTCGCGGTTCGCGTCCGGCGTGCGCCCGCGGATCCGCACGATCGGATCGCCCTGGTCGAGGAAGAGATCGGCGACCTTGACGCCCTGGTGCAGTAACCCGCCCGGGTTCACGCGCAGATCGAGGATGAGCGTCTTCATCCCCGCGCCCATCAGCTCGCGGACCGCGCGCTCGACCTCGTCGGCAGTGGAATCGGTGAAGATCTTGAGATCTATGTAGCCGACGCCCGGCGCCACCATCGCGGAGCGGCGCACAGCGTTCTGGTGCACACGGCCGCGGGTGAAGCGGAGCATCAGCGGCTGCTCGAAGTTCACGCGGTCAACAACCACGGACACCGGGCTCCCTTCCGGCCCGCGCAGCGCGCGCGACGCCTCCTCGGACGTCCAGTTGAACGTGGACTTGCCGTTGATCTCCAGGATCCGGTCGCCGGTCTGCAAGCCCGCGCGCTCGGCGGGGCTCCCCGGCAGCGGAGCGATGACGATGATCCAGCCGTCGCGAATGTCCACCTGCATCCCGACGCCGACGTAGTTCCCGCTCGTGGACTCCGACAGCCGCAAGGCGCGCTCGCTCGAGAGGAAGCGCGAGTACGGATCGCCGAGCTCGTACAGCAGGCCGTCCACCGACATCCTGTAGAGCTGCTCCTCGCCGATGGAATCCACGTAGTCGCGCGCGATATGCGCCTTGACGTTGTCGTACAGGCGCGCGGCTTCGTACGCCGTGGGCGGGCCGCCGCGCGCGCCGCGATGCACGAGCGCGCCGCCGGCGACGATCGCGATCAGGAATACGACCGCGACGAGGCCGGTGCGATACGCCTGATCGCCGCGAAGCCGCCTAAGAAAGTCCACTGTGCTCCGGTTGCCGTAACATCCAGAATCTGTCGGGAAGATTGTCCGCCAGCGCGTCGGCGACGCGAGCGGCCACCTCCTCCGCGCTGCCGCGGGCGTCCACGCTCACGATCCGGCCGCACTCCGGGTGCTCCGCCGACCACTCGTCGGTCGCGAACGTCGCGAAAGCCCGGCCGATCCGCTCGTGAAATTCAGCGTCGAGCTGCTCCATCCGGTCACTACTCCCGCGACCGCTCGCGCGTTCCAATCCGCTCCGTACGGGATAGTCCAGGATGACCGTGAGATCGGGCACCAGACCGCCGGTCGCGAGCTTGTTGGCCCCGCGCACATCCTCTTCGGGCAATCCGCGTCCCGCGATCTGATACGCGTAAGTCGAGAGGAAGAACCGGTCGAGCACGACGATTTTCCCGGCCGCGACCGCCGGCGCAATCTCGCGCTCGCACAGCTCCGCGCGCGAAGCCATGAACAACAGCGCCTCTGTGGCCGGCGAAATCACGTTACCCGGGCGGAGCAGTATCTCACGGATCCGGTCGCCGACGGCGGTGCCCCCGGGCTCGCGGAACGAGACGGCTGCGATGCCGGCGTCCTGGAGGCGGCGCAGCAGCAAATCCACCTGCGTGGACTTACCGACTCCCTCCGCGCCTTCGAAGACGACGAGCGCGCCGGCGGACACCGATCAACCGAGCGTGATGATGGGACTGGCGGCGCCCTTCTTCATGCCGTCGAGAATCCAGCCGTTCACTTGCGCCATCAGCTTGTCGAAGTTCTCCTGGGCCACGATCGCGCTCTGATACACGGGATTCACCTGGATGCGGCCGAGTAGGTCGTCGAGCTGCTGCTCCATCTCGGGCGTGGGCTGCTCGCCGCGCTCCATCATCCGCTGCGCGTCGGTGCGGATCTTCTCCATCTCCTTGAGCAGCGCGACGGCGGTGGCGTCACCGTTGAGCGCCTCGCCGGAGCGCTTCACCAGCTTGTATTCCTCGGTCTGGCCGATCTGCCGGCCGAGATCTTTTGCTTTTTCCTCGAGCATCACGTCTCCAGAACGAAATTCGTCAGCTATCGCAGCCGCGCGACGAGCACACGGTCGCGGCCGGTGAGGTCGGAGTGAACGGCTATGTCCGTATAGCGGCCCTCCGCGTGGACCAGCGCTTCCGCGGCCCGCGCGCGCGTCGAATCGGTCTCCAGCACCAGCCATCCACCCTGCGCCAGCACCCGATGCGCTCCCTCAATGATAGTCGCGGTCGCGGCCATTCCGTCCTCCCCTGACAGCAGCGCTAGCGGCGGCTCCCAGCCGCGCACGTTGGCAGGAAGAGCGCGCATCTCCCCCGCGGCGATGTACGGCGGGTTGGAGATCAGGAGCCGCGCGCCTACCCCCAGCACGGGCGCCAAAAACGAGCCCAGCCTGAGCTCGACGGGCGTCCGCAGAGTCGGCCTCAATCGCGCGAGGTTGGCCGCGGCGGCCTCGATGGCGTCCGCCGAGACGTCGGTCGCTATCACGCGGTCGAACGACCCCTCCAGCGCCAGCGAAAGCGCGATCGCCCCGCTGCCCGTGCCGATATCGACGGCGATCCCGCCACCAGCACCGGCAAGACGCAACGCCCAATCCACGACGACCTCGGTCTCCGGCCGCGGAATCAGCACTCTCTCGTCGACCTGAAGCTCGAGATGCCGGAAATGCGCCGTTCCTTCAGCGTATTGAAGTGGCCGCTCGCTATTGGCTGTTGGCTGTTGGCTATTGGCTTGAAGCCCCTTGCTGCTAGCTGCTAGCTGCTGGCTGCCAGCCGTCATCCCAGTCTCTCCTCCACCTCGGCCTCCACCAGCGCTTCCACTAGCGGCTCGATCCCGCCGTTCAGCACGCGATCCAGCTCGTGCAGCGTGAAGTTGATCCGGTGGTCGGTCACGCGGTTCTGCGGGAAGTTGTACGTGCGGATCTTGGCCGAGCGGTCGCCGGTCCCAACCTGCGTCTTCCGCATCTTCGATCGCTCGGCTTCCTGCTCCGACACGCGCAGATCGAGCAGCCGCGCGCGCAGCACTTCCATCCCCTTGAGCTTGTTCTGGAGCTGCGACTTCTGGTCCTGCTGGCTGACGACGATACCCGTCGGGATGTGCGTGATGCGCACCGCGGAGTCCGTGGTGTTTACCGACTGCCCGCCCGGACCCGACGAGCGAAACACGTCTATCCGCAGGTCTTTCTCCTCGATCTTCACGTCCACTTCAGCGGCTTCGGGGAGTACGGCGACTGTTGCAGCCGACGTGTGGATTCGCCCCTGGCTCTCGGTCACGGGGACGCGCTGCACGCGGTGCACGCCGGACTCCCAGCGCATCACGCCGAACGCGCCGTTCCCGACGATCTTGAAGATCGCTTCCTTCACGCCGTCGTGCGTGCCCGCGGAGTGCGACAGCATCTCGATCTTCCATCCGCGCCCTTCGGCGAAGCGCGTGTACATGCGGAAGAGATCGCCGGCGAAGATCGCCGCCTCATCGCCGCCGGTGCCGGCGCGGATCTCGACGATCGCGGGGCGGTCGTCGAGCGGATCGGGCGGGATGAGCACGGGCTTGAGCTTGCGCTCGAGATCCTCGAGCTGTTCTTCGAGCTTGCGCACTTCCGCGCGCGCCTCGGCGGCCATCTCGGGGTCGTCAACGGAAACGAGCTCGCGCGCCTGCTCGAGCTCGTTCGTAAGCTTGTCGATTCGACCGCCCAGCTCGACTACGGCGCCGAGCCGCTGGTGTTCCCTGCCGAGTGAAGCGAACCGCTGCGGGTCCCTGGTCGTCTTTGGATCGGACAGCTCCCGTTCGACCTCGGCCGCGCGCTGTAGCGCTTCCGCGAGCCGATCGCGGAGACTCAGGCTTCCTTCTTCCGGTACTTCTGGCGGAAGCGCTCGACGCGGCCTGCGGTATCGATGAGCTTCTGCTTGCCGGTGAAGAACGGATGGCACTGCGCGCAGATGTCGGTGTGGATCTCCGCCTGCGTGGAGCGTGTCTCGAACGTATTCCCGCACGCGCACTTCACGTGAGCGGTGGCGTAAACGGGATGGATGTCGGCCTTCATGTGAACCTCTTCAGCGGAGGCCGCAGTCTTGGACGCGCGGCCAGCCCGGGACGGTGATGTTTCTGGGACAGCTTATAAATATAAGCCAAATCCTTGCCCCAAAACAAGTTGCCTGCCGTCCTCGCCGTTGTCTGACGACTTGACCGCGGCCGAGTGATGATCACAGTTTCAGCAGCACGCGCAGGATCTGCTCTACCCGCTCAACGCGCGGAGAGGTGAGGTCTCCGAGATAGGCGATAAGCCTTTCTTTGGAAATCGCGCGAACGTCCTCGACCTTGACGTAACTGTCGAGCGTCAGCCCGGCTTCGCCTTTCGGGACGAAAACATGGGAAGGAATTTTTTTGTTCCGGCTGGTGACTGGAATGACGATCACCATATCGGCTGGACCGTGATTGAACCGGTCTTCCGAGATTATCACCGCCGGGCGTGGCCCGTCCTGCTCCCGCCCTCGCGCCGGCCGAAGGTCCACTTGCCAAACCTCGCCGCGACTCGGGTCCCTGTGCGGCAGGGTGGCTTTGGCCACTAGTAGATCCCGTCGCCTACCGCCGAATCCCAGGTCCTCCGCTCGTCGAGCTCGTGCTGCCATTCCTTCGGGTTCGCCTTGAGACGAGCATAGGCAGCATTTATCTCATCGAGCATCCGCTGGCGCTCATAAGCATCCAGAGCTTCGTGGATGATCTCCTGGTGCTGCTTTCCGGTTTTTTCCGCCAACCCCTGTAAGAGCTGGTGGTCCGACTCACGAATCCGCGTAGTGGGCATCCTGTCTCCCTGTTACGAAACAGTCTACCAATTGGTAGACCATCTTGTCAACAGAAGGGGGCCCTGAATCGCTAGTCAGGCATCAACAGCTGTGAAGCCTCTTTACGGCGCCACCACCCCCGGCGTCCGCGTAGTCCTTTGGAAGTCGTTCGCGCTCGTGCGCGTGGATTGCAGCACGTGACGGCCATCAGGCAAGGTCCTGAGAACCCGTCGGCTGAAGGAGACTAGGTGCGCGTCCGGTTCCTCAACCATGAAGAACCCGTACTTGCGATCCATCGAAGCGTGCACCAGCTCCGGACAAACCGTCCTCGGAGGCTGCTGCAGCGAATACCACGTCGAAAGGGTCGAGAACACGTCGAGCATACGTTCACGAGGCAGACGCACATGCTCGGTAGCGTTGGGCGGAATGTTGGTTCTTACGAAAGAAGCAGGGTCGGTCGGCAACGCAACTGCAGCAACCCAACCCTGTTGTGCCCTAATCCTTCAACTTTCTCGTGAGATACGTATACTCGAGCGCGACCCGCTTCGCCGACTCCCGCAGGTTCGCCGCCGCCGAGTGCCCACCGTCGGTGTTCTCGTAGAACAGCACCGGATATCCAAGCTCTTCCAGCCGCGCGACTGCCTTTCGCGCATGCCCGGGATGCACCCGATCGTCCTTGGTCGAGGTATGTATGAACGGCTCGGGGTACCGCTGTCCCGCGCGCAGCGCCTGGTACGGCGAGTACCCCTCGATCCACGCGCGTTGCTCCGGGATGTCCGGGTTGCCGTATTCCGCAATCCACGACGCGCCCGCGAGCAGCTTGTGGTAGCGCAGCATGTCGAACAGCGGAACTTGGATGACCACTGCGTTGAACAGCTCGGGGTGCTGCGTCATCGCGACGCCCACGAACAGTCCGCCCTGCGACCCGCCCATGATGCCCAGCCTGCGCGGCGACGTGATACGGCGCGCGATCAGGTCCTGCGCGACCGCGGCGAAATCCTCGTGCGCCCGCTGCCGGTTGACACCGATCGCAGCCTGGTGCCACGCGGGACCGAACTCGCCGCCGCCGCGGGTGTTGGCCCTCACGTACACGCCGCCGTCCTCCAGCCACAGCTTCCCGACCGTTCCCGAATACCCCGGCAACAGGCTCGACTGGAATCCCCCGTAACCGTACAGGAGAGTCGGGTTGTTGCCGTCGAGCGCCATGTCCTTCGGGTGCGAAACGAAGTACGGGATCCTGGTCCCGTCCGCCGACGTCGCCTCGTACTGCGTGACGGTGTGCCGCGAAGCATCGAACCGCGGCGTGATCGCCTTCACCTTCTCCACGCGCCCGGTGGCCGCGTCCGCGAGCCAGAGACTGTTCGGCTCCAGATAATTGGAAGTGCTGAAGAAGATCTCGTCCGTGAGGCTGGACGAGGATCCGATCCCTACCGACGCGTTCTCCGGCAGCGCCAGCCGCCGGCGCGTCCAGCCGTCCGGACCGCGATCGTACACGTACGCCGCGCCCTTCACGTTCTCGTACAGCGCGACGATGAGCTTGTTGCGCGTGCTCGACACGCCCTCAATGGATTCGCGCGGGCCGGGGCGAAGGATCAGGTGCGGCTTCGCGTTCGCCGGATCGGCCTTCAGCTCCGCGAGATCGTACGCGAACAGGTCGCCGAGCTTCATTCCGTTCCAATCCACGTCGGTCGTCATGACGAGCTGGCCGTCCACCAGCGCGTTGATGCCGCCCTTGGCCGGGAACGGCAGCTTCACCGGCGGACCCGAGTCCCGCAGCAGCCACTGCTCCCGCTCCCAGAACGTGAGCCCGCGACTCGCCAGCAGCGCCTGCACGCGGCCGTCCGAATCGCGCAGCGCGTACGCGCTGGCGGACACGTCGTCGGCAGTACCGCGGAACACTTCCGGCGCGTCTTCGATCCGTTGCCCGCGGCTGAGCCGCCGCACGATGAACGGATAGCCCGACTTGGTGAGCGTGCCGGGCCCGAGGTCGCGCGAAATAAAGATCGCGTTCGCGTCTATCCAGGACGCGCCGCCCTTGGACTCGGGCAGCACGAACCCGCCGGCCACGAACGACTTGGTCTGCGTGTCGAACTCACGAATCTCGACCGCGTCCTTGCCGCCGTTCGACAGCGAGATGAGACAGAACCTGTGCTCCGGCGGGAGACAGTTCGCGCCGCGATACACCCAGTTGGCGCTCTCGCTTGCCGACAGCGCGTCCACGTCGAGCACTGTCTCCCACTCGGGATTCTCCGAGCGATAAGATTCCAGCGTCGTCCGCCGCAAAATCCCGCGCACGTGACTGGAGTCCTGCCAGAAGTTGTAGATCGTACGGCCGCGGAATCCAGGCGACGCGATCCGGTCGGTCGCTTCGAGGATTCGCAGCGCGTCGTCGTAGAACCGCTGATACCTCGAATCACCCTGGAGCACCGCCAGCGAGCGCGCGCTGCGCTCCCTGACCCATGCAAGCGCCCGCTCGCCCTCCACCTCCTCCAACCAGAGATGCGGATCCTCGGTGTGTACGACAACCTCGGCCCGAGCGACACCGACCTGCGCTTCGGCGAGCTGCACCGACGCACCGAGAAGAAGAATCGCGAGTAACCCGCAACGTGAATTCAGCCGCATATGCCCAACCTCGTTTGAGTCCGTAATGCAACGCGGTCTGGCGCCGGCACACGCGCCAACGCCAGACCGTTTACCGATAACCAATCAGTTAACCACAACCAACACCTACCACCGTTCACCCATCCCTGTTGTTTGGTGACCGAAAACCAGAAACCCAGGTCAGCTTCTCGCGAGCCGCCTGACCTCAGCCGCCATCGCCCGCACCCGGGCCGCATCGCTCGATCTCCGCGTGTCACGATCCAGCGCCGACGCCAGCCGGTTGAGCGCACTGCGCCGCGCGCCCGCGCTCATCCCTTCCGCCCGGCTCAGGTCCGCCGCCACCGCCGCTGCCCGCGCGCTCGCCAGCCCGTTGTTCCGCCCGAGCTGATCCAGATACGACCGCACCACCGCAAAGCTCGCCGGCCACTGGATCTTCTCCTGCAGCTGCGGATTGAACCGGCGCACCCGCACCGACTTCGCCGCATCTATCTCGTTCTGCGACAGGAACTCGCTCGGCTTGAGCGCGAAGATGTCGAGCCCGCGGCCGATCTCCGAGCCCACGATCATGCCGTTGTACCAGTACGCGGACCAGAAGCCCGCCAACGCCAGCGTTTCGCGATCGATCGGCCCGCGATCGAAGAACGCGATCTCGAACGGACGCGCGGGATCGGTGAAGTCGAACACCGAGATTCCACCCTGATACCACGCCTGCACCATGATGTCGCGGCCCGGCACGGGAATGAGCGAGCCGTTGTGGGCGACGCAATTTTCCTGCGCGGTCTGCGGGGCGGGCAGCTTGTAGTAACCGGCGAGGCTGAGCCTGCCGCCGATCAGATTGAACAGCGCGTTGGCGCCCCACTCCTTCCGGTCAGCCGCCTGGCAGCGCGGCGCTCCACCACCGCCCCACTCGTCCGTGAAGATCACCTTGCGACCGTCGTTGCTGAACGTGGCCGAGTGCCAGTAGGCGAAGTTCGGATCGACCACTTCGTGCGTCCGCCTGGGATTGGCCGGATCGCGGATGTCGAGGATGATGCCGTTACCCGAGCACGCGCCGGCGGCGAGACCGATCGCCGGATACACCGTGATGTCGTGGCACATGTTCGTCTGCTCCGTGGCCTGCGTTCCCTCGCCATGCCTGCCGCCGGGCCACAGGCCCGCGATCCGGCCGGTCGCCGGGTCCGCGAAGATGCGCGGCATGTTCACGATCCGCGCCTCCTGCGGCGCGTTCAATGGCACGCGAATGATCTCGATCCGGAACAGCGCCGTGGCCGTGTCGTCCGGGGAGCGGACGCAGCCGGCCAGCTCCGATGCCGGACGCACGCCGCCGGTGCCCTGCACGTACACGTAGACGACGCCGGCGTCTTTCGGATCCGGCACGAGGGTGTGCGTGTGCGAGCCGCGGCACGTCTGCACCGTCGCCACCTGCTTCGGCTCGGCCAGGTTCGTGATGTCGAAGATGCGCACCCCGCGGAACCGCTCGTTGCTCACCGTGTCGCGCACGCCCTGCGTGCCGCAGTCGAGCCGGCCGCGCGTCTCTTCCACCGAGACGAACATCAGGTTGTTGTACACGGAGACGTCAGCCTGCCCGCCCGGGCAAACAATACCGGCCGCCAGCGTCGGCGTGGCTGGATTCGAGATGTCCCAGATCTGAATGCCGCTGTAGTTCCCCAGGAACACGCGATTGCCGTCGAAGGCCAGATCGGTGTTGGCGAAGCCGAAGTCGTTCGGGTTCGACGGGTTGAAGAAGCGCGCCGGACGAGTCGTGAAGGAGACGCGCTCGAGGTTGCGAATCGCCTCGTCCGCGGGGACCCAGTGGCCGCCGGCGAGGCCGACGCGCGGGTCGGCCGCCTGGGCAGCGGCATCGCCCGCGACGGCGAATACGGAAGCCGCGAGCAGCAGCGCCCGCAGTGCGAGAGAGATGGATCGCGCGAATATCGGGGACATCGTGGAGCTCATGTCGGATCTCGTTTTGGAGTGATCGGAATGGTCCTTAAAGCTGAGCAACGGTACCGCCTGCGGCTACCGGGGCGGACGTGGTCCCATCGCGCGCAACATGGACTGCATCCGGGCTATCTCGGCCCGCTGATCGGCGTCTATGTCGGAGACCAGGGCGAACAGCTCGGAGTCCTGCGCCGCTCCCTGACTCCCGAGCAGCTCGGACACCATGGCCAGAGCGCCCTCGTGATGCTTGATCATCAGCTCCAGAAACAGGCGCTCGAACTCGCTACCGGTCGCGGCGCGAAGGCGCGCCATCTCGGCATCCGTGAGCATCCCCGGCATCGCCATGGGCATCATGTGATCGCCCGGCGGCGGCGGCGGCGGCAGCGGCTTCCCCCGCCGCTCCAGCCAGCGCCGCATGAGCGCGATCTCGTCCTTCTGCGAGACGTCGATTCGCTCGGCGAGCAATCCCAGCCCCGGGCTCGCGTTCCTGCCCGGCACGAGACTCGTCATCTCCAGCGCCTGCGCGTGATGCATCGTCATGTGGTGCATGAAGCGCGTGTCCGGGTCCATCTGGTGCATCATGGCGGTGTCCATCACCATCCCCGGCGTATGCTGATGCTCGGGGGCTGCGGTAACGGCTGCGGGAGACTGCGCCACGTCGGCCTGCGTCGTTGCCTGGCAGGCCGCGGCGAGAATGAAGCAAGCAGGCGCCATGGCGCGCGTTACGCGAATTATCCGGCGATTCATGGTCATTGATTCCTCGTTCTTACCCTGCGTGACGGCGCATGTTCACGTCTGCGCCTTTACCGCCGCGACGAAAGCGTCCACCGCCGGCGGTCCTGACCCTACTCCCTCGTCGTGCTTGAAGTACACGTACGCGTCGGTCCACGGCTGGCCGGCGACGCATTTCACCCACTCCGCCAGAGCCGCCGCGCCATAGTCGAACCGGTGCAGCCGCAAGTACCCCCACGACGCGGTGGGCACTATGGGACACTTGAACTCTTCCTGCTCGGCAACGCACATGGCGACGTCACGCGCGCGCAGCGCGTCGTACACGTCCTCCTCGAACCAGCTGTCGTGGCGGAACTCGATCACGAACTTCCTCTCCGCGGGAAGCAGATCGAGGAAACCGCGCAGCCGGTCGAAGTCCTTCTTCATGTTCGGCGGCAGCTGAAAGAGGATGGGGCCGAGATGGTCCTCCAGCACCGCCGTGTTCTTCAGGAGGAAGCCGAGCAGGTCCGCCGCGAATTCGGGCTTGAGCCGCGCGTGGTGCGTGATCCGCTGGCTGGCCTTGATCGCGAAGGTGAAGCCGTCCGGCACCTGCGCCGCCCAGTCCAGCAGCACGTTCTCGCGCGGCATCCGGTAAAACGTGTTGTTGATCTCTACGGTCGGAAACCTGGTCGCGTAGAACGCGAGCATTCCGTCCGGCTTGATGTCGGCCGGGTAGAACGAGCCCTTCCACTCCTTGAACGAGTAGCCGCTGGTTCCGGCGATGATCTTCACAAGAGGAATCTGACACCCTCAATAGCGCCGCGCGACCGTCACGTGATACACGGGCTGGAGCCGCTCGAGGGTGACCATGATCTTCCCCTCCCCCTGCATTTCCAGCAGGACGTTGCCGAGGATCGCCATCAGCTCCCGCGACCGGCGCGCGGCGACCGTTTCGGCCAGCGTCCCAGCCACCCAGACGAGGTGCGGCTCGAGCCAGAGCGCTTCCGGGAGCGAAGGTGTGACAAGGGGCTCGGCCGGGGGCGCGAACGCGCTGTAGGCCACGTCGAAAGTTGTCCCGTACTGGTGCGTGCTCTCGCCCGCGGCCGCGTTCACGTTGCCGGCCCGCAGCACCGCCTGATCCTCCGCGCTGCGCAGTGCCGAGGTCACCTCGAGCCGGTACGCGGGCAGTCCCCTCCGCGCGAGCGCTTGCTGAAAGCGCTGCGCGATCTCGCGCAGCGCGGCCGCCCCATCGGGCGTGAGATAGGGAGACGAGTGGTCGAGCTTCCGCACCATCCAGTGGTCCGTGCTGTCCGCGAGTCGAGCCATGCGCCCGTCGGCGACCATGCGCTCAACCGCCTGACGCGGTGTGTTCGCGGGAATGCCGAGCCGCCTGGCCGCGACGAGCTGCGCGTCGTTGTCGAAGCGGCGGAGGGCCGACTCCTGCTGCGGCCGGAGCAGCGGCAGTGGTTGGAAGATCGCGTCGATCGAATCCGCCCTCGCCTGGATCCGCGTGAGCTCCCTCGTGAACGCGCTCTCCGCCGCATTGCCCTCGCGTTGCGCCGCGGCGCGCTCTTCGGGGCCGCCCTCTACCGGGGCCGCGTCGCCTTCCCGTCCGCTGCAAGCAGCGAACAGGAAGGCAACGACGAGCCATCTACTCCCCGACTGCAAACCCTTCCGGGTCACAGCCGAGCTGCCCTAGATGTCCCAGGGCCTGAGTGCCACCACCATTCGATCACTGCGCAGGTCACGATCGACGTCCACGATCTCCGCTACCGGATAGCGACCTGAGTTGACCAGCAGCACCCGCGGCCCGGCCGGGTCCACGCGCCAGGTCCCCACCAGCGGATCCACCAGGCCCAGCGTGATGGCGTGCAGCGCCAGGCGATCGACCGTGCGCTGGCCAAGCACCGCCTCGAGCGCCGCGCGGGTCAGCGTCGCCGACGTCGGCTCGCGCGCGAACACGACGTCGTTCACGTCGAGGTTCCGTCCCCAGCGGACGTTGTTGATGCTGTTGTCCACGCCGATGCCGAAGCCCTTGTCGATGCACCACTGGCGGCCCCAGTTCGGGTGACCTTCGCCCGACCTGCAGAAGCTAGGCGAGCCTTCGCCGATGCGGTCGTCGATCGGCTTGACTTTCCACCCGCCGAGGTTGCGCGCCCGGTCGTCGTCCAGCGCGACGAGGACGTCGCCGTTCCGGTTGCGCACGAGCATGTTTCGGCCCGAAGACGCGATGACGAATGCGTTATCGCTGACGTTGCGCGCGAACGCGTGCGCCAGCGCGCCGGCCGCGACTCTCTCCGCCCAGCGATCGCTCGCTATGCGGCGACGCAGATCGGGCCGGATGTCGCTGGTGGTCCACGTTCTCTTGAAGCGCGCGTTACTGCTCGCCCGCTCGATTGCTCTCGGGCTCGGATTCGGCGCGGCGTCGCTGCGTCCGCGATTCCCCTGCGCTTCATTGCGCGGCTGCTGCGGCCTGGCCTTGTCGGCGCCGCGCGCGGTCGCCGGCTGCTCGGCACGTCCCTGATTTCCTTTGGCCTTGTCGGCGGCCTGTCCCTGCCCCCGTCCCTGCGCGTCGGCGACCGTGACGATCGCGCACAGCGCGAGCGGCAGCATCGAGAATCGAATCAGCTTTTGGTGATACATCGTCAGCTCCCAGATGAGGGGCGGCAGCCCCGTTATTGGGGAGCTAACTGAGCAAGGAACCGGCCATCCCGACCCCGGAAACCCGGCCGTCAGACGGAACTTTTCAGGTGCCGGCCGCTCTCCGCCGCTCGGCCCGCGTCCGGGCCAATCCAAGCGCCAGAACCGCGATCACGACGGCCGCGCTCAACCAGCTGAGCCAATCCCCGAGCCGGCTGTAGAGCGTCGTAACCCCGGCACGCTCGACCGTGTGCGTCCAGGCCCCTTCCACCTGGAGCGGCGTGGCTCCGTGCACCCGGCCCAGTGGATCGATATAGGCCGAGATGCCGGTGTTGGCCGAGCGGGCGATGGGGAGCCGGTTCTCGATCGCGCGGATCGGGAGATGCGCGAAGTGCTGGTACGGCGCCGTGCTGCGCCCGAACCACGCGTCGTTCGTCACGTTGACCAGCAGCGAGACGCCGTCCGTGAGGTACTTGCGCGAGAGCTGCGGGAAGATGGACTCGTAGCAGATGAGCACGCCGACGGTCCCGAACGGCAGCGTGAAGGGGACGGGGTCCACGCCGCGGCCGAACGAGCCAAAATAGTTGAAGCGCGCGAACCAGGCCGGATTCACGAACGGTACGCGCTCCACGATCGGCACGAGAAACGCTTTTCGATACGGCGGTTGGCGGGAGAGATTTCCCAGCCCGTCGGTCAGCGCCGCCGCGTTGTAATACTCGAAGCCGTGCGGCCCCGGCATCGTCGAGTCCAGAAAGCCGAACAGAATCGGCACGCCACTGGTACCAACCGTCGCGCGCAGCGAATCGGCCCAGTGCGGGTTGCGCCAGAGAAAGTCCGGCACCGCGGTCTCCGGCCAGACGACGAGGTCGGTGCGCGTGCGGGCCAGCTCCTCGCGCGTGATGCGCCCTGCGATCCCCAGGTACTTGTCCTTGTCTTCCGCGCGGAGCTTGTCCTCCTCCGGGATGTTGGGCTGAACGACGGTTACGCGCGCGAGCGGTGTCAGCTCGATGGTGCGCATTCGCCAGACGCCGTAGCCGATAACCGCCAGCGCGAGCACGAGCGCGATCGCGGCGCGCTGCGCGATCGGACGCACGCGCTCCGCGGCCGGCAGGGTACGCGCCGCGTGCCAGGCGTCCACGATCAAGCCGTTCGTCGCCGCGATCCAGAAGCTGAGGCCGCGCACCCCACTCAGGTCCGCCGCCTGCGCGAGCACCGGCCACCCGGACAGCGAGAGCCCGAGCGGCAGCCACGGGAACGAGAGGTCGCTCAGATAGTTGAGCACGAGCTCGAACGAGACCCAGGTCAGCGGGAGCAGCAGCGCCATCGGCCAGCCGGTGTGCCGGCGCGCGGTGAACAGCACCGCGACCGTGAGCGCGCCGAACGGCGCCAGCCAGACGAGGGCCGCCGCGTATCCCAGGAACGCGAGATTGGTGAACAGCGACAGCGCGACGGCGATCCAGTAGATGTTGCAGCCGTAGCCGAGCAGCGTGAACCAGAGCCCGGCGCGCGCCGCCTCCCGGCCGGTGCCGTCGCGGTCGGCCAGCCGGGCGACGTGCACGCCCAACGGAACGAGACAAACGAACGCGGGGAGCAGCAGCTCGAACGGCGGGAACGCGATCGCGAATAGCCCCGCGGAAACGGCGACTGCGATCGCTTCGCTCCGCGTGGGAACCCAGGCGCGCAGCTTCACAGCCGAATCAATGGTGGCGGCGGGGCGCGGCGGAGCCGAGGGTCAAAATCTGATCTCCGCTCCCTCGCCGGCTGAGCGGTAGATCGCCTCGATGATCCTGTGGAGCTTGAGCTGATCGGTGGGCGGTTCGTACTCGGCCGCGCCGGTCAACAGCGCGACGAAATGCGCCAGCTCCGCGCGGTATGACTGGAGAAACACGCTCTCACGGGCGGCCGCGCCCGTCGGCGACACGTCGGTCGGCTTGCCGTTCAGGTCCTTCACGACGCGCAGCGGCGCGAGGCGCGCGCTGCCGCGGTTGCCGAGGACCTCGAACCACCAGCGCTCGTCCTGGCCGATGTAGCACCAGTTGATGTCGAACGTGAAGTCGACCTTCGCCGCGCACTCGAGATGCACGAGCATTGAATCCTCGACGCCGCCAGGCGAGGACTGCCGGTCCGAGTACGCGGTTACCCGCACGGGCTCGGGGAATCCAGCCAGCCACATGGCGAGGTCGAGCAGCGGGAAGCCGTGCTCGAAGAACGCGCCCCCGCCCGCCTCCGCGCGCCGGAAGCGCCACCCTTCGCGCGACGTGCGGAACCGGTATTCACCGGCGCGCATGCCGGTCACGCGCCCCAGCTCGCCGCCGTACAGGAAGCGGCTCAGCTGCTGCACGTCGTTGCGGAACCGGTGGTTGTTGCCGACGACCACCTTCCGGCCCGTTCGCTCCGCCGCCTCGAGGATTCGCTCGACCCCGAGCGCGTTCATCGCCAGCGGGCGCTCGCACAGCACGTCCACCTTCGCCCTGAGCGCGCTCAAAACGTGCGGCTCGTGCAGGTGGTTGGGAGTCGCGATGATCACAGCGTCCAGCTCGTCCAGCTCGAGCATGTCCTGGAGATCGGTGAACACGTGCGGCACGTCGAACCGCTCGGCGAGCGCGCCCGCCTTCGGGCCGTCGTTGTCGCACAGCGCCACGAGCTGGCCGCCGCGCAGCTTCGACAGCGCGGGCAGGTGCGCAAGCTGCGCTATGGCGCCCGCGCCAACGAGACCGAGGCGAATGGGTTGAGTCATGCGGGGAGCTTTTGGCTCTTGGCTGTT
Organism: Gemmatimonadaceae bacterium; assembly: GCA_040882285.1. Lineage (NCBI taxonomy): Bacteria > Pseudomonadati > Gemmatimonadota > Gemmatimonadia > Gemmatimonadales > Gemmatimonadaceae > Gemmatimonadaceae bacterium. The sequence goes on along the minus strand of JBBEBQ010000025.1, from coordinate 127,178 downwards.
GGCTCTTGGCTAACAGCCCCCTTGGTTCCCGCCGCTCCGCAGTGGCCAATAGCCAACAGCCAATAGCCAATAGCCATCAGTACAATGCCTCCAGTCTCGTCCCCGGATAATAAGTCTGCAGAATGCTCTCCCAGCTCTGGCCGGCGCGCGCACGGCCGATGGCGCCCCACTGGCACATGCCTACGCCGTGGCCGTTGCCCCGCCCCGTGAAGGTCACGCGGATGAGATCGCCGTTCGCGGCCCGAACCGACTGAGCGGAAAAATAGGTACTGGGCAGAATCTCGCCATCCGCCGGTCGAACGACAAAGCGCGCGCTGTTGCCCCGCAGGTAGTGCGAGCCGCGGTCGGTGCGGATCCGCAGCGCCTCGAGGCGGCCCGACCGCGTGCGCCCGGCTTCGTCTATCGCTATCGCGCGGCCGGGACCGCCGCGCAGCCCCGCGATGTACTCGCGCAGGTACTTCTCCAGCGAAGCGTTCACCTGCGCGGCCTCGATGGTGCGCGTCCACTCCTTGCGCGGATAGATGTCGCAGTAATGGCTGTCGCTTCCGGGGATCCTGTCGCTCACCGCCCGCAGGTACGGGCGATCCCCACCCGGGAATAGCTCTCCCCCGGCCGCCGTGCTTCCGCCGCAGCTGGCGAAGTACGGAGCATCGACGGGCTGGCGACCGTAGTGCAGGACGAGCCCGCGCGTGTACGCGATCGCGCTGTCGGTCAGCGCCGTCTCCGCGTCCGCGCCGCCGTACACCTGGTTGGTGACCGTGCCGACGAGATCAAAGGGACGCGCGGCGGAGGTCCGGATGCGCGTGTGCGCATAGCTGCGCGCTACGACGGCCTGCGCTTTGATCGCCGCCAGCTCGGACCGCGCGCGGCGCCCGATCTCCAGGGGCACAACGCCGCGTAGATAGCTCTCCAACCCCAGCCGGTTGACAACCAGCAGCGCCGTTCCCGCGGGCGCGATGACGATCTCGCCCCGGTAGCGCCTGCGATTGAGCAGCAGGAACGCGGTGGGATCCACGGGACGGAGGACTACGCCACCGCTGCGCGCCGGCATGGAGAAGCCGCTCTGCGATGCGCCGCGCACGCGGCCGCCGGCGGGCTCGAAGCGCCAGCTGTCCCGCGCCGAGGGACGATACAGGAGGGTTCGCCCGTCCGCCGCATACACGCGCCATGCGCCCGTCGCGCCGATCGTCGCGGTGGGCGCGGACAGAGACAGCGCGACTCGAATCGGGGGACCATCTTGCTCCGCCTGCGCGCGCCGGTCCGGATCCGGCAGCGCCGTCGCCCCGCAGGCGACGAGCGCGGCCAGCGCGCCGATCGCGGCGCGCGCTCTAGCCACGCGCCTCGCGCATCGCTTCGTGCAGCCGCTGGATCGTCCAGCTCACGTCGGCTTCGGTGTGCGCGGCCGACATGAACGCCGCCTCGAACGCGGACGGCGCGAGATAGACCCCGCGCGCGAGCGCCGCGTGGAAGAATCGGGCGTACATCGCCGTATCGCACCGCTTGGCATCGTCGAAGTCGTACACCGGACCCGGCGAAAAGAAGAAGCCCCACATGGATCCGGCCTGGCTCGACGTGAAGCTCACGCCAAGCCGGGTCGCGCTTTGCCGGAGCCCGTCGAGCAGCATCGTGGTGCGCGCCTCGATCTGCCGGTGCACTTCGGGCGTCAGCGCGCGCAGGGTCGCGAGGCCGGCGGCCATCGCGAGCGGATTGCCCGACAGCGTGCCCGCCTGGTAGACCGGGCCGGCCGGCGCGACGCGCTCCATGATGTCGCGCCGCCCGCCGTACGCCGCGACCGGAAGCCCGCCGCCGATCACTTTCCCGAGCGCGGTGAGATCGGGGCGAACGTCGTACAACGCGGCCGCTCCGCCCGGAGCGACGCGGAACCCCGTCATCACCTCGTCGAATACGAGCAGCGCGCCGGTCTCGTCCGCTATTTCCCGAAGCGCCTGGAGAAAACCCGGCTTCGGCAGGATCATTCCCGCATTGCCCACTACGGGCTCGACTATGATCGCCGCGATCGGCTCCACGGAGTCGCGCGCGAGCGCGCGGACGGCGTCGGCGTCGTTGAACGGCGCGACGAGGGTCAGCGCGGCGAGCCGCTCCGGGACGCCCGGCGAGTTCGGCAGTCCGAGCGTCGCGACGCCGGAGCCCGCCCGCACGAGAAACGAGTCCGCGTGGCCGTGGTAGCAGCCGTCGAACTTGACGAACGCGCTTCGCCCGGTGTATGCGCGAGCGAGCCGCACCGCCGACATCATCGCTTCCGTTCCGCTCGACACGAACCGCAGCATCTCGACGTGCGGCATTCGCGCGGTCACCAGCTCGCCCAGCTCGACCTCCAGCTCGGTCGGCGCGCCGAAGCTCGTTCCGCGGCTCGCCGCCCCGGCGATCGCCGCGACGACGTTCGGGTGCGCGTGCCCGAGCACCAGCGGCCCCCACGACAGCACGTAATCCACGTACTCGTTGCCGTCCACGTCTGTGATGCGCGCGCCCTTCCCGCTCGCCATCACCACCGGCGTGCCGCCGACGCCGCCGAACGCCCGCACGGGCGAGTTGACGCCGCCGGGGAAGATCGCGCGGCCGCGGTCCATCAGCGCGGTCGAGCGGTCGCTACCGGCCAAAGCTGTGCGCTCCTGCCGGAGCGAGCGGGAGCGAACGGCTCGGCTGCACGGTGCGAGCCGGGGCGGAAGTGTCGGGCAGCTCCCGAACAGCCGTAGCGAGATAATCGAAATCGTCGCGCACCTCGGTGATCGCGACCTCCACGAACGATCCAGCGCGCTGCACCGAATCGATCCAGGTCACTCCGTCGATGTCGTCGGCCTGCCATTGCAGCCGCGCACGCGACGTGCCGGTCGCGTGATCCGGCAGATCCACCAGCGCGACGGCGCGTCTCCCGACCCGATCCTCGTTCTGCTCCGCGCTGATCGCGCGCTGCAGCTCCGTGAGGCGCTCTAGCCGCTCGCGCTTCAACGCCTCCGGTACGTCGTCGGGCAGCTCGGCGGCGCGCGTGCCTTCCTGCGCGGAGTACGTGAACGCGCCGACTCTGTTGAAGCGGACGTCCTCCAGGAAATCCAGCAGGTGCTCGAAGTCCGCGTCCGTCTCGCCGGGAAATCCGACGATGCACGTCGTGCGGATGGCCACGTCCGGGATGGCGTCGCGGAAGCGCGCGACCTTTTCGCGGATCGTCCGGTCCCGCTCCGGCCGGCGCATGCGGGCGAGCACGGCGTCGGACGCGTGCTGTATCGGCGTGTCGAGATAGCGCACGATGCGCGGCTCGCGCGCGATCACGTCCAGCAAGGGCGGCGTGATCCCCGCGGAGTACAGGTACAACATTCTGATCCAGGGAATCGTGGTCTCGCGCGCGAGCGCTTCCAGCAGAAGAGCGAGATTGGCCCCGTCGCGGAGGTCACGGCCGTAGTGCGCCAGGTCCTGCGCCACGAGGTTGATCTCGCGCGCGCCGGCCAGCTCCAGCAGCTGCGCTTCGCGCACGACTTCATCCAGGGGAAACGAGCGATGCCGTCCGCGCATCAGCGGGATGGCGCAGAACGCGCAGCCGTGGTCGCACCCTTCGCTCACCTTGAGGTAGCGCACGTGCGGCAGGTCGCCCATGTACTGCCGCACTCCGGGATGCGCCAGCATCTCGCCGCCGAGCACGCCGCGCGCAACCAGCTCCGGAACCAGCCGGTCGGAGTCGGAAGTGCCGAGGAAGAGATCGACCTCGGGCAGCTCCGACTCCAGCTCCGCGCGGTGCCGCTCGATCATGCAGCCGATCGCCACGAGCGCGCGGCACGCGCCGCCGGTCTTGTATCGCGCGGCGTCCACGATCGCGTCGATCGACTCGGCCTTGGCCGCGTCGATGAAGCCGCACGTATTGACAACGATGAGCTCGGCTTCGTCCAGGCTATCCGCCTGCACCGCGCCGTAGGCTCCGAGTCTCGCCAGATACCGCTCGCTGTCCACCGTGTTCTTGTCGCACCCGAGGGTGACGACGCCGACTTTCATCTGTAATTCCCGAACTTCAGCTCCACCCCGAAGTCTTTCTGCCGGAGCATCGCCATCGCCGCCTGCAGATCGTCGCGCGACGGGGACGTGACACGGACCGTGTCGCCCTGGATGCTGGCCTGCACTTTCTTGAGCTTCGCCTCCTTCACCGCGGCCGCGACCTTCTTGGCGGTGTCGCCGTCGAGCGCGGTCTTGAGCTTGACGTCACGCGTGACCGTGTCCCCGCCGGCGGTCCTGTTCTCACCGAGATCGAGGTTCTTGACCGAGATCCCGCGGCGGATGAGCCGCGTCTGCAGCACGTCCACCAGCGCCGTCATCTTGAAGTCGTCGTCGGCGACGAGCGTGATGAGAGCGTCGGTTTTCTTGAAGTCGATCGACGCCTTGGAGTCCTTGAAGTCGTACCGCTGCGCGATTTCCTTCTGCGCCTGGTTGACGGCGTTGTCCACTTCCTGAAGGTCGACGCCGGTGGTGACGTCAAAAGAGTTTTGTTGGGCCATAGTCATCAAAGTTATTCAGATGTCCGGCTCCTGGAATATTCCAAGGGGAATCCCGTCAGCCTTCACTCGGGAGATCCAGCGCAGTTGTAAGCCAGACACTCGCACCGACCAATAGTCCAGCCATAAGGTACGCCACGCCGGCGCCAAGCCGGTCCATCGCCAACCCCACCGCTATCGGAAACGCGACCCGCGACACTCCGCCGAAGCTCGCCTGCACGCCGAGGTACAGGCCGCGCTCCCGCCTGCGGATCGCGCGCGTGAGCAGCGACGTCACGCACGGAAACGTGAACGCGGTCCCGAGCGGCATCAGCGTGAGCGACACGAACAGCACCGGATACGTGAACGTCACCCATAGCAGCGCCAGTCCCGTCGCCAGGAGCGCGAGGCCGAGCCTGCACAGGCGGATTTCGCCGAGACGCTCCACCATCGGCCCGAGGATTGTCGAGCGGATGACGAGCCCCATTCCGCCCAGGTACATGAACAAGTACCCGATGGTCGTCTCGGTCACCGCGAGCCGGTCGGCGAGCAGCAGAGGGAGCACCGGCACCGTTCCGTAGAACGCGCCGATCGCGATCGCGTAGATCCAGATGAGCCGCGACGCGGGCTCGAGCGGACTGCGGAGGACGCGCGTGATCGCGCCGCCGCTGGTTGCCGGGTGCGTTGCCGGGTGTGTGTCGGAATCGGTCAGCGACTCGCGCGCTTCGCCGAGGTACTTCCAGGCGAAGATCGCGACCGCCACGCACAGTCCCGCGGCGGCGAGCCCGGGCGCGCTGCGACCGTAGAAGCGCACGAGCAACGAGCCGAGCGCGGGCCCGACTACCGCGCCGAGGCTGGTGGCGGCCGATAGCCAGCCCAAAGCCTTCGCGCGATCGTGCGGCTCGCTCGCGTCGGCGACGTAGGCCTGCACGACGCCGATCGTCCCGCCGCCGAAACCCTGCACGAGCCGCGACAGCAGCAGCAACAGGAGCGATCCCGCGTACGCGAAGATGACGTACGCGACCGCGGAGACGAGCAGCCCGGTGAGAATCGCGGGCCGCCGGCCGCGGATGTCCGACAACCTGCCCCAGAACGGCGCGCTCAGCAGCTGCGCGATGGAGAATGCGGAGACCAGCAGGCCCACCATCAGCGCGTCCGCGCCGAATTCCGTGGCGTAGAACGGGAGGAGGGGGAGGACCATCACCAGGCCGACCATGTCCACAAAAGCTGTGAACATGAGCACGACTAGCTTCCGCATCGTTACGGTGGGTCCAGGAATTTGGATGGGGAATCCAGGCCGTGAGCTTTGAGCATTCAGCTCTTAGCCGTCAGCAACTGCGATTCGGACGTGCAGCGGATTTTGCCGGCCAAATCCATGGAACGTCCGATATGTCGGTTACTGACCGCTGACGGCCAACGGCTCAGAGCTAACTGCCTGGATTCCGCCGGGCCGCTCTCGGAGCCGGTCACGCGGCCTAGCCTAGAAACGACTCCAGCGCCCGCTTCCTCGAAGCATGCCGCAGCCGCGACAGCGCCTTCTCCTTGATCTGCCTTACCCGCTCACGAGTGATCCCGAGCACCGCCCCTATCTCCTCCAGTGTCATCGGCTCGGACTCCCCCAAGCCAAAGTACAGCCGGAGGATCTTCGCCTCGCGCTCCTTGAGCTGCGACAGCGACTCCTGCACCGCGTCGGTCAGCGCCTTCTCCAGCGTTTGCTCGTCGGGTGTGGGGTTGAGCGTGTCGGGAAGGTAGTCGAGCAGCTTGTTGTCCTCGCCCGGCGTCATCGGCGCGTCGAGCGAGAGGTGCGTCTGCGAGATCGACATCGTCTTGGCGACTTCCTCCTCGGTGATGTCCATCCCTTCGGCGATCTCCTCGTGCGTCGGCTCGCGGCCGAGCTCCTGCAGCAGGGAGCTGGCACGCTTGCCGATGCGGTGCAGCGTGCCGGCGCGGTTCAGCGGGACGCGCACGATGCGCGACTGCTCGGCCAGTGCCTGCAGGATCGCCTGGCGGATCCACCACACCGCGTACGAGATGAACTTGATCCCCTTCGTCTCGTCGAACTTGTGCGCCGCGCGGATGAGGCCGAGGTTGCCTTCGTTGATCAGGTCGGGGAGCGACACGCCCTGGTTCTGGTACTTCTTCGCGACCGAGACGACGAAGCGGAGGTTCGAGCGCACGAGCGTGTCGAGGGCCTCCTGATCGGTCTTGCGGATCCGCTTGGCGAGCTCCACCTCCTGCTCGCGCGTGATGAGCGGATACACGCTGATGTCGCGGAGGTACTGGTCCAGCGACCCTTCGTCGGACGAGGGCTTGCGGTGCGGCCGCATCGCGCTCATGCGGTGTGGCGGTGAGTGGCCGGCGTGCGGACTGGAGTCGGCATCGCCACGCCCCTCAGTGTACGCGTGAGCCTACCCGTGCCCAGCGCACGCGGGAGCCGTTCTGCTCGCGCGCCGGACTTTCCGAGTCGTAGCTGTAATACACGAACACCGGCTGGCCGCGCACCAGCGTGTCCGGGACGAATCCCCAGTAGCGGCTGTCCTGCGAGTTGTCGCGATTGTCGCCGAGCACGAAGTAGTTCTTCGACTTGACGACGAGCGGACCCCAGTCGTCGCGCGTCGCCGCGTAGTCGCGCGAGGCTCCGCCCACCAGATGCGCGAGCTGCCACTCGAACTCGTGCCGCGCCGCGCGGACGCGGCGGTGCGTGTGCACCGCGTACGGCTCGTGCACGTACGACCCGTTGCGGTACAGCCGCCCGTCCCGCATCGCGAGGGTGTCGCCGGGCGTGCCGACGACGCGCTTGACGAAGCTCTGCCGCGGGTCCTGCGGCGCCTGGAAGATGATCACGTCGCCGCGCTCGGGCTCGCGGAAGCCGGGGATCCGCGCGTTGACGAACGGCAGCTCCGCGCCGTAGACGAGCTTGTTCACGATGAGGAAGTCGCCCGCGAACAGCGTCCCCTCCATGCTCCCGCTGGCGATCTTGTACGCCTCCACCAGGGTGGAGCGCAGCACGAGGAACAGCGCCATCGCGATGACGACCGACTTCAGCCACTCGCGGAAGAACCGGGCGCGCGGGCGCGAAGAGCGGTGATTCAGACTGCGGAGCGCGTCGTTCCGGCGGCGGTCGTCGATTACTGGTTGCATCTCGCTTGAATTAATCGGAACTGGGAAATAGAAGCAAGCGCTGGGAGCTGTTGGCTATTGGCTATTGGCTATTGGCTATTGGCTATTGGCTACTGATAACTACTAACTACCCCATGGACTTGCAGTTCCCGTTCTCCGCAACAGGCTAAGAGCCAACAGCCAATAGCCAATAGCTGTTGGTCAGGTCGGACTCCCCGCATAGTTGTCGATCTGCGCGCGCTGCAGCGTGCCCGAAAAGTCCACGTAGCCCACCTTCGTCTCCGAATAGAACTCGTACACTTCCCAGCCGCCCTCGCGGTGCCCGTTGCCGGTCTGCTTTACCCCGCCGAACGGCAGATGTGCCTCGGCCCCGATCGTCGGCGCGTTCACGTAGGTGATGCCGTTGTCCAGCTCGTTCAGCGCGCGGAACGCCACGTTGACGCTGTTAGTGTACACCGACGAAGACAGCCCGTACTTCACCCCGTTGTTCACCGTGAACGCCTCGTCCACCGTGCGCACGCGGATCACGGACAGCACCGGGCCGAAGATCTCCTCCTGCGCGATCCGGTGCTCGGGCTCCACGCGGGCGAAGATGGTAGGCTGGAAGAACCAGCCGTCGCCCGCGTCCTCGGCGCGCCGCCCGCCGCAGAGCATGTCGGCGCCGTCCTCCACGCCGACGTCCACGTACCGCTCGACCTTCTCGCGCGCCGCTTCGTTGATCAGCGGGCCGACGTCGGTCCCTTCCCTGCGGCCGTCGCCCAGCTTGAGCGAGCGGGCGCGGGCGAGGAGCATCCCCACGAACTCGTCGTGGATCCCGCTCTGCAGGATCAGCCGGCTGGTCGCGGTGCACCGCTGCCCCGTCGTGCCGAACGCGCCCCACAGCGCGCCCTCGAGCGCGAGGTCGAGGTTGGCGTCGTCCAGCACGATCTGCGCGTTCTTCCCGCCCATCTCCAGCGACAGGCGCTTGTGCATCCGGCCGCACGTCTCGCCGACGATGCGCCCGGTCTCGGTCGAGCCGGTGAACGAGATCAGCGGGATCTCCGGATGCTCGACGATCGCCGCGCCCGCGGTCTCGCCCATGCCGTGCACCAACTGGATGGCCTCGGGCGGCAGTCCCGCCTCCAGCATGATCTCCACCAGCAGGGTGCCGGTGTGCGGGACGTCTTCCGCGGGCTTGAAGATGCACGCGTTCCCGCACACCAGCGCGGGGAACATCTTCCACGTCGGGATCGCGAGCGGGAAGTTGAACGGGCAGATGATCCCGGCCACGCCGATCGGGCGGCGGAAGCTCATCGCCCACTTGTTGCGCAGCTCGCTCGGCACGGTGTGCCCGAACAGCCGGCGCCCTTCGCTCGAGGCGTAGTACGCGGTGTCGATCCCTTCCTGCACGTCGCCGCGCGTCTCGACCAGCGGCTTCCCCATCTCGCGCGTCATCGCGTCGGCGATCTCTTCCTTGCGCGACGTCATGCTGTCGCCCACGCGCTTGAGCACGTCCCCGCGCGCCGGCGCCGGCCACCTGCGCCAGGCGTCGAAGCCGCGCCTTGCGCTCTCCACCGCGCGCGCGACTTCCGCGCGCCCGGAGAGCGGAAACTCGCCTATGACGTCGGCCGGGTCGGCAGGGTTGCGGTTCTCGAAATACTCGCCGCCGTCGGGAGCCGACCAGCGGCCCGCTATGAAGTTGTTGAACTGTTTCATGTGAGTCTTCGCCGTGTGAGTTCTAGCCTTCTTCGCGCGAGAGCCCGTAACGCTCGATCTTCTTGTACAGGTTCGACCGTGGCATGTCGATCACGCGCGCGGTCTCCGACACGTTCCAGTCGAACTGGCGCAGCTTCGAGAGCAGGTACGCGCGCTCCGCCGCGTCCCTGAACGACTCGAACGTGTCCGCCTGGAGCAGTGCGCTGCCGCTCTTGTCATCGGCGGTCGTGCGTGAGGTGACGAGCCTGTCCACGTCCGCGCCCGTGATCGCCGGGCCCGGCGCCAGGATCAAAAGACGCTCCACCGTGTTGCGCAGCTCGCGCACGTTCCCCGGCCAGTCCAGCGCCTTGAGCTTGGCTACCGCTTCCTCGGTGAACTCGCGCGCCGGCGCGTTCTCCCGCATGGCGATGCCCGCAACGAAGTACCGGATGAGCAGCGGAATGTCTTCCTTGCGCTCGCGCAGGGGCGGGACGTGAATCGGGACGACGTTGACTCGGTAGTACAGGTCCTCGCGGAACCGCCCTGCCGAGATCTCCGCTTCGACGTTCTTGTTCGTCGCGGCGATCACGCGAACGTCGACGGAGATCGGCTTGGACCCGCCGATGCGCGTCAGCACGCCGTCCTGCAGCACGCGCAGCACCTTCGCCTGCGCCGCGAGGCTCATGTCGCCGATCTCGTCGAGGAAGAGCGTACCGCGGTTCGCCTGCTCGAACTTGCCGGTCCGGTCGGTGAGCGCTCCGGTGAAGGAGCCTTTGACGTGGCCGAACAGCTCGCTCTCGATCAGCTCGCTCGGAATCGCCGCGCAGTTGACCTCGACGAACGGGGCCGAAGCGCGCGGCGAGCGCTTGTGCAGTGCACGCGCGACCAGCTCCTTCCCCGTCCCGTTCTCGCCGGTGATCAGGACCCGCGCGGGCGTCGGCGCAACCTTCTCGATCTTCTCGAGCAGCGCGCGGATCGCGGCCGATTCGCCGACGATCTCGTAGCTGGAGCCGATCGCCTCCTTCAGGCGGGTGTTCTCCTCCTTCAGTTCGAGGTGCGCCAGCGCGTTCCGCAGCGTGACGAGAATCCGGTCCGTGTCGAGCGGCTTCTCCATGATGTCGTACGCGCCGAGCTGCGTCGCCTCGACGGCGGTCTGGATGGTGGCGTGCCCGCTGATCATCACGATCGGAACGGTGTCGTCCTGCGCCCGCATCCGCTTGAGCGCCTCGAGTCCGTCGACCCCGGCCATCTTCACGTCGAGAAACACGAGATGCGGCCTCCACTGCGTGAACGCGGTCAGCCCGTCGGTGGCATTCGACTCCGCGCGCACCTTGTAGCCATCGTACTCGAGCAGCTGGCCGAGCGCCGCGCGAATTCCCTGCTCGTCGTCCACGATCAGAACTCTGCGCGCGGCCGGCCCGTCCGCCGCGCCCCGGGATTCGCCATCCCGCGCGCGCGCGGCGCTCACTGCGACTGTCTGTACAGCGTCACGACTCCGCCCCCGACGCGCACGTCCGCGACGCCGGGCGGCAGCGGCACCGAGATGGCGCTGGGCGCCATCGGGCCGCGGTCCTCGGTCTTGTCGATCTGGCGGACGATGCGCGGGATGATCCCGGACGGGGCGCGAAAGCTGCCGAACCGCAGCTCCCGGACGATGAACTGCCCTTCGCCGGTTGCGAGCACGTTCATCGTTCCGCTGAGCAGGAGCGTGTCTCGGTCGCTGAGAATCCGCGCCAGCGGCCCGAGGATCTTCGCTCCGCCGATGTCGGCGAGCGACACGAGCCCGCGCACGGCGAGGCGATCGCCTATCACCGCGGCCTCCAGATCCTCCGCGCTCTTCGGGAGTCCGTTGGCCATCTCGAGGAAGATGTACGACGCCACCTGCCCGGCCGAGAGCGCGGCGTAGGCCTGGCCCGCGCCGAGCGCGTCGACGGCGGCCCTGCCCTGCGCGCCGAGCGCGGGACTGAGCGGCTCCCAGACGACTGCCCGGACGCCGGGCGCGGCGGCCTCGTCGTCGGGCCCGCGCGCCCACCAGAAGTACGCGGCCGCGAGGGCGACGGCGAGGATCACTAGGCAGCCAAGCTTGCGAACGCAGCCGAGCATGTCGGTTTCCTGGTGCAGGGAGAGAAGCCGTGTGAAAGATATTCCCCCGTCCGGCCGTGCGGCGCCTAGACGCGTGGGGGCTCAGTCACGCCATGTGGGTTTTGCCTCGGACTGAGGACTCAGGACTTTGCGGCCTCAGTCCGCAATCGCAGGTGAAGGTCTAGCCAGTCAGCTGCCGAGTTGCGGGCGCGCGGTACCGCAGGGCCTCGGCGACGTGCGGCGCCTGGACGGCCGCGTCGCCGTCGAGGTCGGCGATCGTCCGCGCGACCTTGATGACGCGATGATAGCCGCGCGCGGAGAGCGGGAGTCTCTCGGACGCCGTTTCCAGCAGCGCGCGGGCGTCCGGCGAGATCTTCGTGTTTGCACTCATCCATCGACCCGGCACGTGCGCGTTGGCGCGATCGCCGAAAATCTTCCCGTATCTCCGCCGCTGTCTGGCGTGCGCCGCCGCGACCCGGTGGCGCATCGCGGCGGACGATTCTCCCGCCCCGCCGTTCCCCAGCTCGCGCACCGGCACGGCGCCCACGGTGACGTGCATGTCCACCCGGTCCAGCAACGGTCCGGACAGCCGCGACCTATAGCGCGCGACGTCAGCCGGCGTACAGGTGCACGCGCCCGCGGGATCTCCCGCGTGCCCGCACGGGCAGGGGTTCATCGCCCCAACGAGCGTGAACCGCGCCGGGTAGCTTACCGAGCTCGACGCCCGGGCGATGACGACGCGCGCGTCCTCCAGCGGCTGGCGCAGCGACTCCAGCACGTGCCGCGGAAACTCCAGCAGCTCGTCCAGGAACAGCACGCCGTGGTGCGCGAGACTCACTTCGCCCGGCCGCGGCGAGCTGCCGCCGCCTATCAACCCGGCGCCGGAGATGGAGTGGTGCGGCGCCCTGAACGGCCGCTGTGGAGTCACCGCCGCCTCAGCGCTGAGCGCGCCGGCGACTGAATGGATCGCGACCACCTCGAGCGCTTCCTCTTCGGTTAGCTCCGGCAAAACCGTGGGCAGCCGGCGCGCCAGCATCGTCTTTCCGGTGCCCGGCGGTCCCACCATCAGCACGTTGTGCCTCCCCGCCGCGGCGACCTCGAGCGCGCGCTTGGCCGATTCCTGCCCGACCACGTCGCTGAAGTCGCACACGTCACGCGGCGCCACGTTCGCCACCGGCCGCTCGGGCGCGACGAGCTCACCGGCGCGCAGCTCGCTCACCAGCCGTCCCAGCGTAGCCGGCGCCGCGAGCGCGAGCCTGCTGACTCGCGCCGCCTCGGCGACGTTCGCCGGAGGAAGCACGAGCGTACACTTGGGTGCGCACCGCGCGACGTACCGCGCGATCGGCAGCGCGCCGCGCACCGGCCTCACCGATGCGTCCAGACCCAGCTCGCCCACGACGACGACGTTCTCCACCGCCGCGGCGGGCAGCTGGCCCGTGGCAACGAGAATTCCCATCGCGATCGGCAGGTCGAACGCGGTGCCTTCCTTGCGACGATCGGCCGGCGCGAGATTGACAGTGATCCGCTTGTGCGGTACGACGAAGCCCGAGTTAACGAGCGCCGCCGCCACGCGCTCGCGGCTTTCCTTCACTCCGCCCACCGCGAGCCCCACGATCGTCCACACCGGCAGCCCCTGCGCGGCGTCCACCTCGACGGTCACACCGTACGCGTCGATCCCCTGCACCGCCGCAGACTGCACCGAAGCAAGCATCGCGTGAGCGTAGCGCACACCCGTCGTGCAGTGCGAACCAAAACGCGTGAGCTCGCACCAAACCAACGCGGATGTTCGCGCTGTTCGCTCGGGAGTGCACTAGGAGCTTGCTGGATGCCGCGGGCCCAGCCGGGTCGGCCCAAGGCGGCGTCTTAGCTCGCACCAACGGAGTCCAGCCTCCCGGCCGTCCCCTCGCGAGCGTAGCCGCCGAGGCCGACACCGGCCGGGCCCGCGGCATCCGGCACGGCACAAAAAAACGGGGCGCCCAAGGTTCTGGACGCCCCGCTGTGCTTCCTGGTGCTTGCTGCTTACGGCGTGCGAATCCTGCCGTCGCCACCAACGGTGACGATCCGGAAGTCATCGCGACGGTTGAGCTGGTGACACGCGTCCGTCATCGGGGTCTCGCTGCAAACCGGGCGCTCTTCGCCATAGCTGACGAGGTCGAACCGGCCGGCATCGATCCCACGATCTGCCAGATACTGTCTCGCGGAAGCCGCACGGCGCTGTCCGAGAGCCAGGTTGTACTCATCCGAGCCGCGGTTGTCCGCGTTGCCTTCGATCCGGATGCGCATGCCTGGATTGGCCTGCAGCCACGGGATCTTGCGGTCAAGCGTTGCCGCTGCATCCGGCCTGATGTCCGACTTGTCGAAGTCGAAGTAGATCGGAGCAGTGATCGCGCTCGTATCGATCGCCACAGGTGCGCGGCAATTCGGATCCGTCGCGAGGATGGTGTTGTCGTACACGCAGCGCGCAGGCGGCGGCGGCGGCGGCGGCGGAGCCGGCGCGCGGCAGTTCGGATCCGACTGCAGAATGCTGCTGTTCCACGGGCAGACCGCCGGCGGAGGAGCCGGCTCGGCGCGCGAGGCGCCACCGAGCAGCAGGCTCAGACCGGCACGCGCCGCATAGTTCAGCGACGCTTCCGGCTCCGAGTTGGGCATGTAGTCCACCACACCGTCGATACGCAGCGCTACGCGCGGCGCAAAGCCGATGCGGACACCAGCGATTCCCGACGCGCCGTAGTTGTACGTCGCAGGACGGGGATTGGAATCTTCGCCGGCACCGTAGTTGGTGCGCACAACACCGCCACCGACGAGGAACGAGCTGTTCGATCCGAGGAAGCCGGCGAACGGGAAGTTGTAGTTCAGGCGCAGCGCGAACGTCGAATAGTCGATCTCATCCGACGTGGGCGGATCGCCAGGCGTGGTAATCGTGTTGTCCAGCGGCGACCACTGGCCGTCACCTTCGATCTGCCAGTTCGGCGTCAGGAAGACACCCGCGCGCCCGCCGTAGCCGAGGCCGTCGTCCGGACGGTTGTTCCCGCTGTAACCGGCGTTGTCATCCATGAACGAGTACTGCACGAACCCGCCGAGCTCGAGCGTGCCCGGCAGCGGCTGCGGCGTGTCGTCCCACCATACGACGGGACCCGACGCCGTCGGGTTCATCCCCATCCACTGGCTGGCCGGGTCGGGCCAGAAATCCAGACCGGCCTGGAAGCGGAAGTTCATCGTCGCGTCGGGCTCGGACGTCGGCATGTAGTCGACGAGAGCCTGCAGACGCAGCGCGGTGAACCCGCCGAAGGCAGCCGTGAAGCCGAGCGCGCCTTCCGCTCCGTAGTTGTAGGAGTAGCCCGTGTTGCCCGTACGGTAGCTGCTCAGAACCGCGCCACCGCCGACCTGGAAGCCGGCGTTGATGCCGGGCATCGCGGAGAACGGGAACGCGAACATGAGGCGCGCCGAGATCGGGCCGTATTTGGCATCACGGTCAGGTCCGGGCCCAACGTAGTCGGGCGCGGTGTACGAGCCCTCAGCCTCGAGGAAGATGTTCGGGCTGATGAACGCTCCGACTCTGCCGCCATAACCGAACGCGTCTTCGAAGCCCACGTTGTCGTCGAAGAGCGTGTATTGTCCGAAGCCGCCAAGAATCAACGTGCCGGGCTGTTGTGCTACAGCCGGGGCAGCGAGAAGCAGGGCGGCCATCGAACAGATGATCCAACTCCTTCTTAACATGCGCACATCCTCTTTCAAAAGGGTGGTAAAAAAAGAACCCAACCGTGCTACGCTCCGACCAGCGGCAGGCAGGATATGTGCCGATCAAACTCTACCATCATCGACTAAATACCTATCCGGCTATGCCTTACGCCCTGCAAACTTACTTCGGACCGCAAAAAAAACCAGACTCCAGCCACAACACGTAAACATCTGTCGCGCTTACATTTGCATTGCGTGGTGCACCTTGGGCATACAGGGTTGCAGCCGTGCAATTTCAGCGCCACAGTCACGGGCGTACAACGGCTTTCCCACCGCCTCGGCAAAGATCGCCGTGACTCACCGCTGAATCGGTGCCGCCAGCAGCACGATCGTCACCGTCGTGCCCGCCGCCGCCGCGCTCTCGACGTCGATTGACCCACCCCATGCCTCCACCAGCCGGCGGCTGATCGCCAGCCCCAGCCCGCTCCCCGTCGTTCGCGTCGAGAAGTGCGGCTCGAATACGCGTGGGAGAGCCGAAGCCGCGATCCCCGAGCCGTCGTCCTCGACCGATATCGTCACCCGCGCCTCGTCCCGCGTGACCTCGACCGACACGTTGCGCGCGCCCGCGTGGCGCGCGTTCTCCAGCACGTTGAGCAGCACCTCGCGCAGCTCCGCGCGGCGCGCCATGGCGGTGGTCTCCGCCTCCGCGCCGGCCACGCTCCACTGCACGTCCGGTCCGGCTATCCGCTCGAGCTCGATCACGTCGTGCAGTATCTCGGACACGTCCACGATCTCCGCCGGCGGCAGCTCGGGTTGCGCGGTGCCGTACCTGCTGAACGCGCGCGCGATGTTGTCCAGTCGGTCGATCTCCTCGAGCATGCGGCGCATGTTGGCATCGAACACCTTGTCGAAATCCACGCGCGGGTCGTGCCGCGCGCGCTGGAGATGCTGCACACCGAGGCGCATCGGCGTGAGCGGGTTCTTGATCTCGTGCGCGACCTGCCGCGCCATCTCGCCCCACGCCAGCACCCGCTCCGCGCGCGCCAGCTCCCTGCGGCTGGCGTCGAGATCGTCCGCCATTCTGCGGACGGCGGTGAACGCCTGGGAGAATTCCGTCGGCGGCTTCACCGGAAGCGGCAGCTGATCCTCGCCGCGGGCGATCGCGCGGACGGAGCGCCGGAGCGCATCGATCGGCGCCGCGAACTGCCGGGCGGCGATTCCGCTCAGCCAAAGAGCCGCGATGGCGCCGAGCGCGGTCGAGAACAGCAGCAGCACGCCGAGGTCGTTGCGCCTCCGCGCCAGCGCCTCGTCGTCGCCGCGCGCGGGCGCCGCGATCACGAACCGCTCGCCGGAGAACCCGACCGACGCGCGGTAGCCGAACAGCACGCCGACTCCGCCGATGCTCATGTCACCGCTCGCGGAGATCTCGTCGCCGAGGTCGAGCGTTCGGTACACGCTCGGGTGCAACGCCCGGCCCACGGGCGACAGCGCCCAGTACAGCGAGTCGTTCGTCTCGGACAGCTCGCCGGCGCGATACAGAAACAAAGGCAGGCCGAACCGCGCGCCGACGAGCTCGATGTTCCGCTCCGCCCCGGCGGCGATGACCGCGTTGAGGGTCTCGCGCACCAGCAGCTGCCGCGTCTGCCTGAAATCGCTCCGCAGGCGGCGGTACGACCAGAACGAGAACGCCACCGCCGGGGCCAGGAAGAAGACGAACAGCGCGAGTATGAGCCGCGCCCGGTAGCTGCGCCCCCAGTGGCGGATCCGCACGCTCGCCCTCGTCGCCGCGCCGCCTTCGGCGCTCAGCGCGAGAATCCAGACCACCCACGCGATCAGCCCGTTCAGCAGCAACACCAGCACCAGCCGCTGCAGGAGCGCCCACGGCGACCGCGTGTCCACCTCGAGGTGCACGCGCGCGGGCCCGGCCACTGTCTGGATCACGTCGTCGGCGTGCAGCTCGTCGTCGATCCGTCTCCAGGCAACTCCGTCCGTCTCGGCCGACGATCCCGGCGCGGGACGATCCGCGAGATACATCACGTACGGCGCGCGCTCGGGGACCGCCGGCGGGAGGCCAAGCAGCGGGCCGTATGGATCCGGCGCGATGAGCCGCGTGCGCGGCAGCACGGCGACGGACGTCGCCCCGCTGTCGTGCGGCAGCACCAGCAGCTCCTGCGCGCCGGCTCCCGACAATACGCGCCGCCGTAACGGCTGGCCGGTGGCGATCGCCTCGATGACCGCGGCCGCGATCGCGGCTGTGTCCTGCGCCACGCGCGCGGCGTCGAAGCTGGCGAGCGGAGCACCCCCGGCGCTCCACGAGCGGAGCGAGAGCGGGTAGCCGGCGATCGCCAGCTCGCTCTCGACGTACCGCTGGAGCAGGTCGGCCCTGGAGACGGGTGGCCGCCCGACCGCCAGCTGCTCGCGCAGGCGCTCGAGGAGCGCGGCGGCGTACTCGTCACCCGCCTTCAGCGAGGCGACGTCGGTCTCCGCCAGCGTCATGCGCTGTTGCGTGGTCGTCCGCCACACGATTCCCGCGGACAGGACCCCGGCAATTACCGCCGCCGCGACCGTGGTGTACGCGCGCAGCTTCCGCCGGCGCGGCCACATCCCCGACGCGAGCCACGCCGCCAGCTCGAGAAAAGCGAAGCACACCAGGAAGAGCGGAACCTGCCACATCAACCAGAGCGTCACCGAGCTGCCGCGGGGCGGCTGGCCTATGCCCTCCGCCAGGACCACGACCGAGTAGATCCCGAGCGCCGCTGCGGCGGCCGCCGCGAGCGCGGCGAGCGCGGGCCGCCCGAGTCTGACTCTCGCCCGCACCAGCGTGTACACGCCCAGGAGCAGCAGCAGCGCCGTGAACGTCAGCGCCGCCGCGCTCGCGGTCCAGCGGCCGCCCGCGGCGGAGTAGTAGTACGACGGATTGAACCAGCGCGCCACGTTCGAGAACGAGTTGAGCGGCACGATCGCGACGCACGCGGCGCACACGGCGAGAGCCATCGCCCGGTGCGCGACCTTGCGACTCCGCCCCGCGATCCAGAGCAGCGCCAGCAACACGAGAGCGAGCAGCGCCGCTATCCGGGTGCGCGCGAGCGACGTGGCCGCGAGCCGGATCTCGCCCGGTGAGAGCGCGGCCGCCCGCACGCCGACCAGCGCGCGTCCGGCCGAGTCCCGCAGCAGCGCTTCCCCGCGGGCCGCCGAATCGCCGAACAGGTAGGTGAAGCCCGCGATCGGGTGCCGCGCGACCACCTGCTCGTCCAGCGCCGTCGACAGCCTGTCGCCGGGCGGCTCGGCGTGCAGCACGAACGACGCGACGGCCAACCGGTCGCCGCGCGCCGCCGTCGCGTTGATCGTCGTATAGAACCGGTCCGACGTCACGCTGAGCGGCGCGGTGACGTCCTCCGCCGCGATCCTGAGCCGGCCGCTCCAGGCGAGCCGTCTTCCGCCCTGGAAAAGCATCACGCCCCAGGCGGGATCGCCGGTCCGGCGCGCGGGCACCGCGTCGAAAGCGTCCTCCTGGGAGCGCGGCGCGTCGAGCGCCGCGGCGGCCGCAGCCTGGACGCGCGTGATCTCGCGCACCAGCGTTTCGCGCAGATCGGCGACCGCCCGCTGCTGAATCGCGGCCGCCGACGCAAAGTGTTCGCCCTCGCCGGCGGAAAACGCTAACTTGGGCCCTGTCGGAAACCTGCTCCAAGCGGCCAGGGCAAGCCCCCCGACGCCCAGCACCACCAGCCAGAGCCGCGTGCGCGGGCCGTTCGCCGCGGGGCGGGCTCGAACTCCGGAGCTACCTGTGTCGTCCGTGCCCATTCAGACGTTCCACACCGCAGTGCATTCGGTGGGCGGCCCCAAGCCGCTCCGCATCAAGGAGATGCTGCCGTCGCAGATTGCCGCCGTCCTGCGCGAGGATCCCCGCCTCATCATTCCGATCGGGACGTGCGAGCAGCACGGCGCCCACCTCCCGATCGGCGTCGCCACCCTGATCATCGAGCACCTCTGCGACGACCTGTCATCGGAATACGGAGTCCTGCGGGCTCCAACGGTCGAGTACGGGGTAAACGTAGATACTGAGAGAGGGCTCGCCGGCAACGGCTCGCTCCGGCGCAAGACGCTGCATCGGATGCTCAACGATCTGCTCGATTCGTGGGAGGCCTCCGGCGTGCGTGAGTTCATCCTGCTGACCGCTCACGGGCACGACCCGCACCAGGAAGCGCTCGCCACGGTGGTGACCGCCGAAGCGCGCGTAAGGGTCGTGGACGCGTTCGGGGTCAACGTCTCCGATCTCCTCGAGGGACAGATCGAGCCGATGCACGGCGATGAAGTGGACACGTCGATTCTCCTGTATCTGGCGCCCGAGCTCGTAAACATGAATCTCGTGCGCGACAATATGATGGACCGCGAGCGGCTGCGACGTTACCGGCGCGGCAACCTGAAGCTGCCGGCGGGCAGCGGGGCCTCGATCGGCCGGCCCTCCCTGGCCACCGCCGAGAAGGGCCGGCTGCTGTACGAGCGGATCCGCGCGCGAATCAGCGACAGGATATTCCTCGCGCCGTCGCTTGAGAGCTGAGCGTAAACGCCTTGCCGGCGCGCGGCGACGAAACTTCATGCGATTACGTTCGTAGGTACGACAACTTCACTCACGCCCCATCCATGCGATTGACGCTACTGCTCGCGCTCCAGCTCGTCGCCGTACCCCTGCTTGCGCAGGGCCCGAGCCTATCCGACTCCGTCGACCGGGGCCTGACGCTGTCCGAGGCGCTCACGCTGGCCACGCGCTTCAATCCGACGCTCAGGCAGGTAAGCAACGACATTCGGAGCGCGAACGCGGCGGTCCGCGCCGCGTACGGCGCGTTCCTGCCGTCGGCGGACGCGTCGCTCAGCTCGGAGTTCCAGCAGGGCGGCCGCCAGATATTCAGCGGCGCCAGCCTCGGCGCCAGCTCCGACGCCATGCAGTCGTCCTATCGCATCGGGGTGAACTACCGGCTCAGCGCGGCGACGTTCATCAATCCTTCCCTGCAGAAGGCCAGCCGCGAGGGCGTCGAAGCCGACATCACCGGCGTCGAATCCGTCGTGCGCTCCAACGTCACGCAGCAGTACCTGAACGTGCTCGCGGCTAAGGCGCGCGCGGACCTGCAGGACACGCTGCTGATCGCGGCCGAGGCGGAGGTGGTTCTCGCCAGGGCGCGGGAGATCGTGGGAGCGGGCACGGAGCTCGACGTGCGCCGCGCCGAAGTCGCGCGCGGCGAGATCCAGGTGCAACAGCTGCGCGAGCGGAACCAGGTGGACATCGAGGAGCTGCGACTCTTCCAGGAGATGGGCGTGGAGCCGCGCACCGACGTGGTGCTGACCACGACGTTCGCGGTCGAGCCGTTCGAGCGTCCGCTCGGCGAGCTGCTCGCCCTGGCCCGGGAGCAAAATCCCGTGTTGCTGGCTACCCGGCAGCGCGAGCGCGTGGCCGAGCTCGGCGTCAGGCGGCAGCGCGGGGAATACATGCCGACGCTGACGATGAGCACGGGTCTGGCCGGATACACCTTCGAGTACACCAACCCCAACTTCCTCGTGCAGCAGGCGCAGGGGCAGATCACGGGGCAGCAGGCGGCGTGCGTGGAACGCGAGCAGCGGTTCGCCGCGGCCGGCCTTTCCCACCAGCTCGCCGGCTGCTCGTCGATCACGTTCACGCCGGCGCAGGCGGCGGCGCTCAGACAGCAGAACAACCAGTTCCCGTTCGGCTTCAACAGCAGCCCGCGCTCGATCTCGGCCACCTTGTCGCTGCCGCTGTTCGACGGCTTCGCGCGCGCCCTCCGCCGGCAGGAAGCGGTGGCGGCGAGCGACGACGCGCGCCACGCGGTACGTGCCCGCGAGCTGGCCGTGACGACCGACGTCACCGCCGCGTACCTCACGCTGCAGACTGCGCTGCGCACCGTGACGCTGCAGGAGCGCAACGCCGCGATGGCGCGGGACGAGATGAAGCTGTCGCGGGACCGTTATCGCCTCGGCATGGCGGGCTTCATCGATCTCACGCAGGCGCGCGATGCGTTCGAGCGCGCCGAGAGCGCGCGCATCACCGCGATCTACGATTATCACAAAGCCTTCGCCGCGCTGGAAAGCGCGGTCGGCCGGCCTCTTCGCTGACGGAGCGATAAATGTCCAAAAGGAAAAAATGGTCGATCCTCGCCGGAGCCGGTGTCCTGGTGGTCGCGATCGGTGGCATTGCGGCCGTCAAGGGTGGTGACAAGGCCACCGAAGTCCGCATCGAGCCCGTCGAGCGCCGCGATCTCGTGGCCTCGGTGACGGCGAGCGGGCAGGTGCAGCCGCGCAAGAAAGTGGACGTGAGCGCCGACATCACCGGCCGCATCGTGCGGCTGGCTGTGCGCGAAGGAGACCGTGTCACCAAGGGTCAGTTCCTTCTCGAGATCGATCCTTCCAACTACATCGCGGAAAGCGAGCGCTCGGCGGCGGCCGTGGCCAGCAGTCAGGCCAACCTGCGGCAGGCGCGCACCAGCCTGGCGCAAGCCCGGCGCAACTACGAGCGGATGGCCGAGCTCAAGCGCGCCAACCCGACGCTCATCTCCGAGGAGCAGGTGGAGCAGCTGCGGACGCAGGTGGAGGTCTCCGAGGCCTCGGCGCAGGCTTCGTCGCACGCGGTGGCGCAGGCCGCGGCCGCGCTCCGCGACGCGCGCAGCCGGCTCGCCAAGACAACCATCGTCGCGCCGATGACAGGCCAGGTCACCCGGCTGGTGGTCGAAGAAGGAGAGACTGCGATCCAGGGCACGCTGAGCAGGGACGCGGCGACGCTGCTGACGATCGCGGATATGAGCGTGCTCGAGGTGAAGGTGAAGGTGGACGAGACCGACGTGTCCACGATCTCCATCGGCGACTCGGCGGTGATCCAGATCGACGCGTTCGTGGACACGACGTTCCGCGGGCGGGTGGTCGAGATCTCGAACAGCTCGCTGCGCGCGCCGGGCGGCGCCACCGCCGCCTCCGCCGACCAGGCGATCGACTACGAGGTCACCGTCGAGCTGCTGAACGCTCCGCCGACGACGCGGCCCGATTTCTCGGCCACCGCAAAGATCATCACTGAGACCAGGATCAAGGCGCTCTCGATTCCGATCATCGCGCTCACCGTGCGCGAGGACACCACCGACCGCACCGCGGACACGGTGACGACGCTCGGCCGGCCCCAGCCCAAGGTGCAGGTCGGGAAGCGCGACGTGGAAGGCGTGTTCGTCGTTGGCTCCGACAACAAGGTGACGTTCCGCGCCGTGCGGGTCGGCATCGCCGGCGAGCGGTACTTCGAGGTGCTGTCGGGGCTGCGCGAGAACGAGAAGATCGTGGGCGGCACGTACCAGGCGATCCGCGATCTGAAGGATGGCCGCACGGTCAAGGAAGAAGAGAAGAAGGACGAGAAGAAGGCGTGATGCCGGGAATCACCGACGTGCCATCGGCGGGCGAGCCAGGCCTCAGCACCACCGCCGAGCGGAAGATCGTCACCGCCAGCGCGGGAGAGGCGCCCGGGAAGGACTGGGTGATCGTCGCGCGCGGGCTCACGCGCGAGTACGACATGGGCGGCGAGGTCGTGCGCGCGCTGCGCGGCGTGGACATCGCGATTCGCCGCAACGAGTACGTCGCGATCATGGGGCCGTCCGGCTCCGGCAAGTCCACCCTCATGAACCTCATCGGCTGCCTCGACACGCCGACGGCGGGCGAGTACTGGCTGAATGGCATGCTCGTGTCCGACATGAACGACGACGAGCTGGCGCGGATCCGGAACCGCGAGATCGGCTTCGTCTTCCAGACGTTCAACCTGCTTCCGCGCGCGAGCGCGCTGCACAACGTGGAGCTGCCACTGGTGTACGGCGGCGTCCCCGCCGCGGAGCGCAGGAAGCGCGCGGAAGAGGCGCTCGACAGCGTGGGATTGTCCGACCGGATGCACCACCGGCCCAACGAGCTGTCCGGCGGGCAGCGGCAGCGCGTGGCGATCGCGCGCGCGCTCGTCAACCGCCCGTCCATCCTCCTGGCCGACGAGCCAACGGGAAACCTGGATTCGACGACGTCGGCCGAGATCATGAACGTGTTCGAGCAGCTGGCCGAGTCGGGCCAGATCGTGATCATGGTGACGCACGAGGCCGAGATCGCCGCGCACGCGAAGCGCGTGGTAGTGCTGCGCGACGGGATGGTGGAGAGCGACGACCGCCGCGAGAAGTTCGCGGCGCGAATCAGCGGGTAGCTACGTGCGGCTGCTCGACGCCGTCCGGCTCGCGTTTCAGACTCTCCGCGTGCAGAAGCTGAAGAGCTTCTTCACGCTGGCGGGCGTCACGATCGGAGTCATGTTCCTGATCGCCGTCGTCTCGATCGTCGAGGGGATGGGCAGCTACATGGAGAATGACTTCGTCGCGAAGCTGATCGGCACCAACACCTTTCAGCTGCGCCGCTTCCCTTCCATCAGCGACGCGAGCGCATCGGAGTGGCGCGAGTGGGTGCGCCGGCCGCGGATAACCTTCGACGACGCGAAGGAGGTGGCCGCCGCGCTCCCTCCCGGCGCGATGTGGTCGGTCGAGAGCTCGGACAATATCGCGATCGAGTCCCGGTTCTCGCGCCCGCGCGAGCTGGAAGCGTCGGCCGTGGACGGCGACTACTTCCGCATCCGGAACATGGAGGTCGCGCAGGGACGTCTCATCAGCCCGCAGGAGCTGGCGATGGGCACCCGCGTGGTGGTGATCGGGCAGGAGATAGCGACGCGCTTTTTCCCCCGCCTCAACCCCGTCGGCCGGACTCTCAAGGTCGGCGGCACGAGCTACGAGGTGATCGGCGTCGCGGCCAAGCAGGGATCCATTTTCGGAATCTCGCTGGACCGGTTCGTGATCGCGCCGGCCACCAGTCCGCTGCAGCGCCTGGTGAACCCGCACGGTCTGATCGACGGCATGAAGGTAAAGATGCCGACGACCGAGGGGATGTTCGACGTGCGTGAAACCGTGCGCCAGGTCATGCGGGCCAGGCACAAGCTCCGCCCGTCGCAGCCGGACAACTTCGTCATGGAGACGTCGGAGTCGGCGCTCGAGTTCTGGAAGAAGATCGAGGGCAATCTCGTCATCGCCGGCGTCATCCTGCCGGCGATCGCGCTAATCGTGGGCGCGCTGGTGATCATGAACATCATGCTCGTGGCCGTGAGCGAGCGCACGCGCGAGATCGGCATCCGCAAGGCGATCGGCGCGAAGTACCGCGACATCCTGGCTCAATTCCTCGTGGAGGCCACCACGCTCAGCATCATCGGCGCGGCGATCGGCGTGGCGCTGGGCATCATCCTGTCGCAGGCGATCGCCGCGCTGTCGCCCCTGCCCGCGTCCGTCGCGCCGTGGTCGATCGTCACGGGAATTCTCGTCGGCGCCGGCGTGGGAGTCGTCGCGGGCGTGTACCCCGCGAGTCGCGCGGCGCGGCTGGATCCGATAGTCGCGCTGAGGGCCGAGTAGATGCGATTCTCGTCCGCGCTGTTCAACATCGTCGAAGGCGTCGGCATCGCGTTCGACGCGATCCGCTCCAACAAGGTGCGCGCGGCGCTGACGATGATGGGCGTGGCAGTCGGCGTGTTCGTCGTCGTCGCGCTGTCGGCTGCGGTGCACGGCATCAACCAGAGCGTGGCCCGCGACCTCGAGTCCGCCGGCCCGACCAGCTTCATGATCTTCCGCCGTCCCGTGAGCCTCGGCAACATCTGCGACGGAACCGACGACACCTGCCCGTGGCGGCGCAATCCGCCGCTCACGCTGGCGGAAGCGCGCGGGATCGGAGAGCTGCCCTCGATCGCCGCAGTGACGTCGCATATCAGCGACTGGGGAAGCTACCGGTATAAGGACAAGGCGCTCAACGCCGGCCGCGACGCGTTCTCGCACGGCTGGATCGAGGTGGACGGCGGTGACGTCGTCGCGGGCCGCGACTTCACTTACGCCGAGGCGCTGACCGGCGCGCGCGTGATCGTGGTCAACAAGGAGCTGGCGAAACGGCTGCTCGGTGAATCCGATCCCATCGGCAAGCAGATCCTGGTGGCCGGCATTCCGTTCACGATCATCGGCGTGCATCACAACGTCGGCAGCTTTCTCGGCAAGCCCAACTCGTCGGCCTCGGGCAGCGACCCGCGGGGCATCGTGCCGCTCGAGTCGGCGCGGCGCCATCTGGACAGCTCGCCGCGCCGGCTCGACCTCACCGTCAAGCCCGTGGCTGGTGTCACGCAGGCCGAAGCGATCGACGACGTGACGGCATATCTGCGCGGCAATCGCGGGCTCCGGCCGGCCGAGCCGAGCGATTTCGCGATCGTGACGTCGGAGCAGTTGATGGAGATCTATAACGGCTTCTTCGGCGTGTTCTTCGTGATCATGCTCGCGCTGTCCGCGGTGGGGCTGCTCGTCGGCGGAGTCGGCGTGATCGCGATCATGATGATCAGCGTCACCGAGCGCACCCGCGAGATCGGCGTTCGCAAGGCGCTCGGCGCCACCCGGCTCACGATCCTGTGGCAGTTCCTGGTGGAAGCGGCGACGCTGACGAGCATAGGAGCGGGGATCGGTCTGTTCGCGGGGACGTTCTCCGCGATGCTCGTGAGCGAGCTGACGCCGATCCCGGCGCAGACGCCGCCCGGTGCGATCGTGGCGGCGCTGGCGGTCAGCGCGTTGACGGGGATGGTGTTCGGCCTGTGGCCAGCGATGAAAGCGTCCCGCCTCGACCCCGTCGAAGCGCTCCGCTTCGAGTAGGGGTCACCGCGTCGCGAAAACTTCCAGCGTTGTCGTGAAAGTCATGCCGAGGGGAATGCTGAAAGTGAAGACGGTCCCCTCGCCCTGGACGCTGGTGACGTCGATGCGGCCGCCGTGCGCTTCCACGATTCCCTTCGCTATCGTGAGGCCGAGCCCGCTGCCGAGGGAGGCCGTTTTCTTCGCCTGCCAGTAGCGGTCGAACACCCGCGGCACGTCGGCCGGCGGAATGCCGGGGCCCGTATCCACCACATCGAACGCGACGGCGTCGCCTACGTGCCGCGCGCGAATCAGCACCCGGCCACCCTCGGGCGTGAACTTGATCGCGTTGCCGCCGAGATTCGAGAACACCTGAAAGAGGCGGTCGCGGTCCGCGTGCAGTACCGGCAGCCCGGGCGGCGCCTCCGTGGTCAGCTCGATCTGCTTCGCCGCGGCGAGCGGCCGGAGCGTCTCGACGACCTCGTCGACGAGCGGTGCGATCTCCTGGGCGGAGCGGTGAACGTGCAGCTTCCCCGCCTCGATCGCGCTGACGTCCAGCAGATCGTGGATCAGCCGGTGCATCCGGGCCGCCTCGCGCTTGACCGCACTGAGCTGCCGCCGCTCCATCGCGTGGGGCTCGTCGTCCGGCACGATGTCCTCCAGGAGGAAGCTCACGGCCATCTGGATGGTGCTGAGCGGATTTTTCAGGTCGTGCGAGACGAGGGCGATCATCTTCTCGCGATCGCGTCCCATCTCCTCCGCCGCGCGGTACAGCACCGCGTGGTCGACGGCCAGCGCCGCCCTGCGGCCGATCTCGGCGGCGAACATTACGTCGCTATCCGTGTACCGGCGGCCGGATTCCGCCGTCGCGACGAAAATCAGCAGGCCGAGAACGTGGCCGCGCGCCACGAGCGGCACCCCGAGATAGGCGGTCGGCGCCAGCTCGCGCAGCAGCGCGAGGTGCGTCTCGTCGACCGCGAGAATCCGGAGAAAGCTCTCATCCACGGTGTTGACCAGCTGGGTCTCGCCGCTGAGAATGGCCGTGGCACCGGGATGATCCATCCCGCCGATATTCGGCGAATACGTCCGCAACTTCGCCGCGAGCAGCGCCTTGTCCGGGTTGCGATGCGCGGACGAGCCCCACACCACCACACCGCGGTCGTCCAGCAGCCCGATGGCGCAATAGTCGGCAACGGTCGGAACGGACAGCTCGACCACGCTCGTCAGAGTCTCTTCGTAGTCGAGCGAGGCTTCCATGAGCGCGCCGGCTTCCGCCAGAAACTCCCAGCGGCTGCCTAGAATCGCGTGGCGCCTGCGCTCCGCCGTCTCGCCGAGCCGCGCGAACCGCGCGCGCCAGCTGTTGGTCTCAGCCATGCTGCAAACTAGACGCGGAGGCAGACACCCGGCAATTGTAGCGTTCAAGCGCGAATTGCGGACCGAGGCCGCAAAGTCGTCAATCCGCGGTCGGAGTCGCGCAACACGCTTGTGTCTCTCCGCGGGAGCCGATTTGTTTGGCGCATGAGCACCCAGAATCAGGATCGACTGACAGGCGGCTGAGTGCGTCCCGTCCTTCGCGCTCTCGCGCTGGCAATTTTTGTCTCGCCGCCGGCGGCACTCGCGCAAGACAGCACGGCGGCGCCGCGCGACTCGGCGCGTACGACCGTTCTGCCGGCTGTCGAGATAGCGGTGACGCGCGACCCGCGGGCCGCGATTCTCACCGCTCCGTACGCGGTCTCCGTGAGCCGTCGCAACGCGCTCGACGCGCGCGGGCAAATGCAGGACGTGCTCGCCGGGATACCGGGGCTGTTCGTCGCCAACCGCAACAACCCGACGCAGGATCCCAGGATCGTGATCCGCGGCGTCGGCGCGCGCACGGCGTTCGGTGTGCGGGGCGTGCGCGTCCTGCACGACGGCATTCCGCTGACGGTGGCCGACGGGCAGACTCCGCTCGACTATCTCGACACCGAGTCCGTCGGCAGGATCGAAGTCATCCGCGGCAGCGCGTCGTCGCTGTACGGCAACGCGTCGGGCGGAGTGGTCGCGTTCTCTTCGCCCCCCCTCGACAGTTTGGGCGTCGAGGGCGAGGCGCTGGCGGGATCGTACGGAATGCGCCGCTCGGGCGCGCGCGTCACGGGCGGCAGCGCGATGTTGCAGTACTCGGCCGGTGTGAGCCACGCTTCCGAAGCCGGCTTTCGCGAGCACGCGCGCCAGCGGGTGACGCGCGGCAGCGCGCGAATGCGGCGCGCCTTCGGCGGATCCAGCGTCAGTGCGCAGCTGCTCGCGTTCGACATGCCATTGGCGGAAAATCCGGGCGCCCTCACCGCCGCGCAGCTGGCGATCGACCGGCGGATGGCGGAGCCGCTCGCGGTCACGCGCGAAGCGGGCAAGCAGGTTCGCCAGGTGCAGGCCGGCGTCACGTACGGCCGCGATCTGGCCGGCGGCGATCTGTCGGCCGTGGTCTTCGCCGGCCGGCGCGATCTGGACAACCCGCTCACCTTCGCCGAGATCGAGCTCGACAGGAAGAGCGGCGGGCTGCTGCTGCGGGCGTCGCGGCGCGGTGCGCGATCGTCGCGCTTCACCGTCGGGCTCGACGTGCAGAGCCAGCACGACGACCGGCGCGAGTTCGAGAACTGCCGCGACGCCGCCGCGTCGTCGGCCCGCTGTCCGATCGTGCCGGCGGAGCAGGGCGCCTTGCGGCGATCGCAGCGGGAGCTGGTGTCGAGCGTCGGTCCGTACGTCAGCGGCGAGATCGTGCTCGCGCGATCGTATCGCGTCTCCGCCGGCGTCCGCGCGGACGCGATAACGTTCGATGTGCGTGATCGGCTGGTCACGCCCACGGATCCCGACGAATCCGGCAGTCGAACAATGCGCGCGTTCAGTCCGCACGCCGGCGTTCTCGTGCCGATCGGGCCGCGCGCCTCGATTTACGCGAACGTTGCTTCGGCGTTCGAGACTCCGACCGCGACGGAGCTGGGAAACAAGCCCGACGGGTCAGCCGGAATCAACACCACGCTGGAGCCCCAGCGATCGCGCACGCTGGAGGCGGGAGCGAAAGGGAGATTCGCGGGCTTGGCGTACGACCTCGCGGGGTTCAGCACCGCGGTGCGCGACGAGCTGGTCCCGTTCGAGATCGCGGGCGGCGCGGGCCGGAGATTCTTCAGAAACGCGGGCCGCACGCGCAGGCGCGGCGCCGAGCTGTCGCTCGCGACGCAAGCGGGGCCCTTTGAGCTCCGGTCGGCCGCGACATATTCCGACTTCGAGTTCGTGGAGTTCGAGACCGCTGCCGCGAATTTCGCCGGCAAGACGATTCCCGGAGTTCCCGCGCGATTCGCCGAGATGTCCGCCACCTGGACCGGTCTGCCCGTGGAGATCGCCCTGTCTGGGAGATTCGCGTCGTCCATCTTCGTGGACGATGCGAACACGGCGCGCGCGCCGGGCTACGAGATTCTCAACCTCCGCGCTCGCGGATCCATCGCGGCCGGCCGCGCGTCGCTGGCCCCCGGCCTGGGCATCGACAACCTGTTTGGACGGGAGTACGTGGGCGCCGTCAGCGTCAACGCCGCCGGCGGCAGGTACTTCGAGCCCGCGCCCCGGCGCACCGTCATCGCTTCGTTGGCGGTCCTCTTTTAAGGTATCCGGCAAACGCGTGGCGGCTCGCAGCAAAAAAAATCGAAAAAAAACCGGGGCGGATGTCGATTCGGGCCCGACTCGTTCGATGCACTGGTAGAGCCGGCTGATCGGGCGAACGTCCGCGGATGCGGCTCCAACCTGAAAATGAGTGGTTGTAGGTCGTGCGCGGCGGGAATGGCTGAAGCCCGACGCCGGTGGTGCCGTTGCTGGTCGGGTACGGGATGGGGTCCGGCCTAGGCCGCGTCTTAGCGAGCCGCAGGCTCGCGTAGCGGCCGAGCCGGACCCCACCCCGTACCCGACCCCGAAGGACATATTGTGCAGCAATGAGCTTCGCCGACATCGTCCTCACGGCGCTCGGGCAGATACGAGCCAACAAGCTGCGCTCGTTCTTCACCACGCTCGGGATAATCGTGTCGGTCACGTTCCTCGTCGCCGTCATCGCGATCATCCAGGGGATGAACGCGTACGTGACGGAGAACATCTCCAACGCGCTCATCGGCCAGAACTCGTTCCAGGTGCGCCGCACCCCGATCCAGGTCGGACTGTTCGATGACGAGCAGATGCGGCGGCTGCAGCGGCGGCCGCGCATCACCGAGGCCGACGCCGCTGCCGTAGCGGCCGCGCTACCCGAAGCCGCCGCCGTCAGCCGGCAGTCCGGCTGGCCGACGCCCATCAGCGACGTCATCTGGCGGAATCGCAAGATCGGGGACGTGACGGTCTTCGGCGTCACCGCGCCTTACCAGATCGTGCAGGATTACCGCTTCGCCGGCGGCCGGCCGCTCAGCGATCTCGACGTCAGGGACAAGCGCCGCGTGGCGGTGATCGGGGCCGACGTCGCGGAGAAGCTGTTCGAGAGCGTGAGCGCGGTCGGGCAGGAGATCCGCGTGCAGAACCAGCGCTTCGAGGTAGTCGGCGTCGTCGCGAAAAAGGGCCGCGTGCTCGGCCAGTCGTTTGACGGATTCGTGCTCCTGCCGCTGCCCGTGTTCGAGATGATATACGGCCGCCGGCTGACGACGACGATATCGGTAAAGATGCCGACGCCCGACCTGGTTCGGCCGGGAATGCGGCGGGCGGAAGCGGCGATGCGGGTCGCGCACCGGCTGCGGCCGGGGACCGGGAACGACTTCAACGTCGAGACCACGGACGCGCTCGTCTCCTTCTGGCAGAACCTGACGCGCGTGCTGTTCGCTGTGGTGCCGGCGCTGGTCACCATCGGCGTGGTGGTCGGCGGCATCGTCATCATGAACATCATGCTCGTGGCGGTGAACGAGCGCACGCGCGAGATCGGCATCCGGAAATCTTCCGGCGCGCGCGCGCGCGACATTCGGCGGCAGTTTCTGGCCGAGTCGATCATGCTGTCGACGCTCGGCGGCGCGGGCGGGATCTTCACCGGCTGGGTGCTGGCGGCGACGATCAGCGCGCTCTCTCCCCTGCCGGCGCGCGTAACGCTCTGGTCCATCATCGCGTCGCTCTCGCTGGGCGCCGGCGTCGGAATAATCTTCGGCGTTTATCCCGCGGCCAGGGCGGCCAAGCTCGACCCGATCGCCGCCCTGCGCGCCGAATGACGCAGCCGCGGAAGGAGCCGGTCCAGGGCTGGTTCGCCGATCTGGTGGTGGACAACGTCGCGATCGCGTTCGATACGCTGCGCGCCAACAAGCTGCGGTCGAGCCTCACGATCCTCGGCGTCGTCATCGGAGTGGGCACCGTGATGGCGATGGCCACGATCGTCAAAGGGATCGGCGACCAGATCGTGCGCACCATCGAGATCGCCGGGCCGTCCACCTTCTACGTGGTCAAGGTCTTCTCGCAGACGCCGGTCAACCCCGACCGGCTGCCGGCGTGGATCCGGATCCGGCCGGACCTCTCCGAGCGCGAGGCCACGCGCATCAAGCAGATACCGGGCGTGCAGTACGCGTCGATCTGGGGGCAGGCTTTCGGCCGGATCGAGTATCAGGGAGTGCGCACGCAGCCGGGCGTGATCACCGGCGCGGACGACGGGTTCACCGAGATCCAGGGGGGCGAGCTGACGGCGGGCCGCTGGTTCGCGCGCAGCGAGCTCACGCGCGGCTCGGCCGTGGTGGTGCTGCACGAGGATTACGCGGCGAAGGTCTTCGGCCAGATCGATCCGCTCGGACGAACGGTGCGGCTGAGCAGCCGGCCGGCGGAAGTGATCGGCATCTACCATCCGCCGGGCAACATCTTCGCCCCGCCCGGCTCGGAGAACGTGGCGATCATCCCCTTCCGGATGCTCGATCGCCAGTTCACCTACGACAAGACCAACGCGCTGTTCATCCCGGTGAAGCCACGCGACGACGCCGACGTCGCGATCGTGCAGGAAGAGGTGATAGTGACGATGCGCGAGCTGCGCGCGCTGCGGCCGGGCACGCCGAACTCGTTCGACGTCATCACACAGGAGCAGGTGCTCGACGTCTTCAATAAGCTCACCGGCGCGTTCTTTCTCGTGATGATCGTGCTGTCGAGCGTCGCGCTGCTGGTCGGCGGTATCGGAGTGATGGCGATCATGATGGTCTCCGTGACCAACCGCACGCGCGAGATCGGAGTGCGCAAGGCCATCGGCGCGACGCGGCGCGAGATCATGCTGCAGTTCCTGATCGAGGCGGCCACGCTCACGGGCGTCGGCGGCGCGATAGGGATCCTCATGGGACTGGGACTCGCGCAGCTGGTGACGGCGATACTCAAGGTCGAGTCGAACGTGCCGCTCGGGATTACCATGATCGCGGTGGCGGTATCGGTCGGAATCGGAATCGTATTTGGCCTGCTGCCCGCGCGCCGGGCGGCGCGGCTGGACCCGATCGAGGCGCTGCGCTACGAGTGAGTTGTGGTGGCTACGAAAATGCTGAAAGGGAATCCAGGCCGTGAGCAACGAGCCATGAGCACTGAGCCGTCAGGCAACTGCGATTCGGACGTAACGTCCCATATCGCCGTTGCTGAAAGCTCAACGCTAACAGCTCGCTGCTCACGGCCTGGATTCCCCTTCAGCATTCCGGTAGCCAGATTCCCCCCGTGACTCCCGTCGACATTCTCGCAATTGCCGCCCACAGGGACGATGTCGAGCTTTCCTGCGCCGGCGCCCTCATCAAGGCCCGATCCTTCGGCCGCACCACCGCGGTGATCGACCTCACCGCGGGCGAGCTCGGCACCCGCGGCTCCGCCGAGACGCGCGCGCGCGAAGCCGACAAGGCCGCGGAAGTCATGGCGCTGTCGGCGCGCGAGAACCTTGGCCTCCCCGACGCGGGGGTCGTGAACACTCCCGAGACGCGCACGCGGCTCGCGGTGCTCATCCGCCGGTTCCGGCCGACGATCGTGATCGCGCCCGCCCTCGGCGGCCGGCACCCGGATCACCACGTCAGCGCGCAGCTCATCCGCGACGCGTGCTTCGTCGCCGGGCTCGCCAAAGTCGAGCCGGGCACGCCCGTGCATCGTCCGCGCAAGGTCGTCCATGCCGTCACGCACCGGGAAGATTTTTCGAAGCCGACCTTCGTCGTGGACATAACGGAAGAATTCGAGCGGAAGCTCGACGCGATCCGCTGCTACTCCTCCCAGTTCGAAGGCGTGACGCAGGCGGGCGAGGTGTATCCCAACGGCGATCCCCTGCTCGACGTCGTGCGGCATCACGCGGCCCATTACGGGTCCATGATCCGCTGCCGGTACGGCGAAGCGTATTACACCACGGAGACCATGCGCGCCGACGACATCGGCGCGCTCGAAGTGCCGACGTTTTGAGCGAGCCGCACTTCATCGCCGCCCTGGAAGCGCACGGTCCGATCCCACCGCAGGTGCAGAGGTACCTCGACCAGCCGACGCTGCAGGATCTGCTGGGAGCCTGATCGAGCACGAAGGCACCGACGTGAAGCAGCTGTACGTGGGGCCGGGCCCGACCACGCTGTTCTTTCTCGCCGAGGCTTTCCTCGAGTACGAGCAGGGGTTCGCCGAGTGGCGGTTCAAGCACGTACAGCTGGTCGAGCGGGTGATCGGGCCGGGAACGGGCGGCACCGGCGGAACCCTGGGCGCGCGCTATCTCGCGAAGACCGTGAGCCAGCGGTTCTTCCCGAAGCTGTGGGAAGCGCGCGGTGAGATGTTCGTTAGCGGATAAGAAAGGAGCGCCCGCCGAAGCGGGTCCGCAGGGGTGGGAATCGCCCAAATATGGTAAGTTTTACCGATGTCCGTGAACGGCCTCGAGCCCATTTACCTCGACCACGCCGCCACCACTCCCGTCCGCGAGGAGGTCCGCGAAGCGATGGGCCCCTTCCTCGGCGCGAGCTTCGGCAACCCGTCGAGCACGCACCGCTGGGGCCGCGAGGCGCGCGCCGCGCTCGACGAGGCGCGCGAGCGCGTGGCCCGCACGCTCGGCGCCAGGACCGACGAGATCTGCTTCACCTCCGGCGGGACCGAGGCCGATAACATGGCCGTGCTCGGCATCTGGCGCGCGATGCGGAAGAAGAGTCGGCCCGCGTGCGTCAGCACGCCGATCGAGCACAAGGCCGTGCTCGGCGCCGTCCACCAGGTCGAGGCAGAGGGCGGCGACGTGCGGATGCTCGAAGTCTCAGGCGACGGACGCGTTCAGACGGAATCCGCGCACGACAAACTGCGCGACGACGTCGGCGTGTGCTCGGTGATATGGGTGAACAACGAGACCGGCGTGATCCAGCCGGTTCCCGAGATCGCCGCGCTGGCGAAAGCGGCCGGCGCGATCTTTCACACCGACGCGGTGCAGGCGTTCGGCAAGGTGGACATCGACGCGTCGAAGCAGCAGTTCGACGTGCTCTCCATCTCCGGCCACAAGATCTGCGCGCCCAAGGGAATCGGCGCGCTTTTCATTCGCCGTGGCACTCCGCTCGAACCGATCATGCACGGCGGCACGCAGGACCGCGGGCGGCGTCCCGGCACGGAGAACGTCGCCGCTGCCGTCGGGCTCGCCTGCGCGGCGGAGCTGGTCGTGGCGGAGCGCGATCAGGAAGACGCGCGGCTGCGCAAGCTGCGGGACGAGCTCGAGCGCGCGATCGTCGCGCGAGTGCCCGACGCCGTCGTTCACGGCCGCGGCGCGGCGCGCGCGCCGCACATTCTCAGCATCTCGGTGCCTGGGACCGACAGCGAGTCGCTGTTGATGGCGCTCGATCTGAACGGCGTCGCCGCGTCAGGCGGCTCGGCGTGTCAGAGCGGCAGCGTGTCGGGCTCGCACGTGCTCAAGGCGATGGGTGTGCGTCCCGAGCTGGCCTCCGCCGCGATCCGGATGAGTCTCGGCTGTCTCACCACGGACGATTGCGTGCGGCGGGTCGCGGAAGTGTTCCCCGCCCTCGTTGCCAAGGCGCGCTCAATGGCGGATTCCGCCGCGAGCTAGCGCACCCGGCGGCGTATCAGGATCGCGCCGTGCTCGTGGCCGGTCCCGAACCGCTGCGTCGCGTTCATCGAGTCAAGCCGCTCGATCGACTCGACGTCGTCGGTGGACATCGACCGAAGTATTTCATGCGTTCCCTGCCGCACGTTGTCGACGTACACGATTATCACCGGCTCGATCCCGACGGTTACGGGCGTCCCGCCGAGCGGGTCGGCCGCGGCGCGGGTCCGGAGCGTGGCCGAGCCCCGGGTGGAAAGCCAGTTCGACCGTCGCGATCTGATCAGGTCGTATACGCTGCCCACGGGCCGCGCGCGGATCTCTTCCGAAGTCAGCTGATTGCGGTCCGACTTGCGACTGTCCTGCGCTTCCGCGGTTGCCTGAAGGCCCGCGAGCGCAAGGAAAACCGCGACGACGGTGCGAGTGAACGAGTGCATGAGTGTGCCTCCGACCCTGAAATGATATGTTCTTCAAGATGGAGGAGAGCGATGCCGAACTGCAAGCTGGATTGACGTAATGCCGGGTATGCCCGACCGCGGGCTACGGTGGGCCGAGGTTTCCACCAATCGACCACGATGGAATCGAGGACGCGTTCGAGGGGAAGGCGTCGGCCATTCTCTATTTCTACAAGGGTGAATGGCTCACGCTGACCGGGGCGAACTAGACATTGTGGCGGGATTTGTGCAGCAGCCTAACCTGATTGGCGATCGGTCGATCTGACTCCCCCAACGACGGAGACGCATCATGACGGACGTGAACATTCAACAGCAGCCTGACAGTGGCGGCGGCGCGACATGGGCGTGGGTGATCGTAGTGGTGCTGCTGATCGGCGTCATCGCCTGGTTCCTGTTCGCGCGGGGTGGTGACGACGCTGATCTCAACATCGAGGTCACGACACCTGCTCCGGCAACGGCTCCCGCAACGACAGCGCCCGCGCCGAACCCGTAAGACAGCAGACTGTGCGCGGCGCCGGCGACAAACGCCGGTGCCGCGTTTTTGCGGGCATGGCCGGACGGCTCTCGCGTACGCTCGTTCGGGACGGCCGGACGCGATAGATTTCAGCATGTCCCCCACGCGTCCGATCCCGGGAACGAGAGTCCTCTGCGCCATGTCCGGCGGAGTGGACTCCTCCGTGGCCGCGGCCATGCTCGTCGAGCAGGGCTACGACGTAGTCGGCGCGACGATGAAGCTGTTCTGCCACGGCACGGACGTGCCCGACCGTCCGTGCTGCTCGCTCGATTCGGTGAACGACGCGCGGCGCGTGTGCGAGCGGCTCGGGATCCCGCACTACGTGATCAATCTCGAGGATCAGTTCGGGTCCGACGTCATCGACAACTTCGTGGACGAGTACTCGCGCGGGCGTACGCCCATCCCGTGCGTGCGGTGCAACACGTTCACCAAGTTCCGCGATCTCGTGAAGAAGGCCGACGCGATCGACGCGCGGTACGTCGCCACGGGCCATTATGCGCGGATGGTTAACGGCGAGCTGCACCGCGGCGTGGACGAGAACAAGGACCAGACCTACTTCCTGTGGGGGATCGACCGCGCCGTGCTGTCGCGGATGCTGCTGCCCGTCGGAGAGATGACCAAGGCCGAGACGCGCGCGCTGGCGCACGAGCTCGGGCTCGAGGTGGTCGCGGACAAGCCGGAGAGCCAGGAGATCTGCTTCGTGCCGGACGGCGACTACATGAAGATCCTGCGCGAGCGGCTGCCCGTGGACGCGCCGGCGCTGTCGAAGGGTCCGATCGTGACGAGCGACGGCCGCGTGATCGGCGAGCACGACGGATACGCGCGGTACACGATCGGCCAGCGGCGGGGTTTGCCGGGCGGGTTCGCGGAGCCGATCTACGTCGTCGCGATCCGGCCGCGCGATCGAGCGGTTGTGGTAGGCCCGCGTGAGGAGCTGCTCGGTCGCGGCGTGATCGCGCGCGAGGTGAACTGGCTCACGGACCCGCCGGCAGTTGGTACGAGCGTGCAGGTGCGCGTGCGCCACCGGGCTTCGCTGGCGGCGGGTGAACTATTGCGCGTGGATGGCGACGAGATCGAGATCGCGCTGGATGAGCCGGTGGCGGCCATCACCGCCGGCCAGAGCCTGGCTGTGTACGACGACGCCGGTAGGCTCCTCGGCGGGGGATTCATTGAAGGCGTGCCTCACTCGACTCGCGCTCTTCGGACGATCGCTGCATGATTCAGGGCCGATTGGCCTGACCTCAACCAACAGTCGCAATGAACCGCGCCGCGCTTCTCGCCTTCGCCGTGCTGGCCTGCTCCTCCACCGATGACACGGTGACGGACGCCACCAAACAGCGGCCGCTTCCGCACGACCCGCACTCCTACGCGCAGCCCGACAGCGCTCGCGTCACGCACGTGTCGCTCGATCTGACACCCGACTTCACCGCCAAGCGTCTTCGCGGCACGGCTCGCCTCGCCGTCGTTCGCACCGGCAACGCGGACAGCGTGATCCTGGACATGCGCGACCTCACCATCAAGCGAGTGGCGACCGCCGGCGGCGACTCCCTCGGCTTCAGCATCGGCGCCTCCAAGGAATTCCTCGGCGCTCCGCTCGCCGTCGCCCTCCCCGCACGCGACACATCCGCGCAGGCGCGGGCCGACACGATCGTCATCGAGTACGAGACCGCGCCCACGGCCGCGGCGGTGCAGTGGCTGTCGCCGGAGCAGACCGCGGGCAAGAAGCTTCCGTTCCTCTTCACCCAGGGTCAGGCGATCCTCACCCGCACGTGGGTGCCCACGCAGGACAGCCCCGGCATCCGCCAGACGTACGACGCCACGATCCACGTGCCTACCGGGATGCGCGCGGTCATGAGCGCCGAGAACATCGGCGCCGCCAGCGAGACCGACTCCGCCGGACTTTCCGTCTACCGCTTCCACCTGAAGCAACCGGTCCCGCCGTACCTGTTCGCGCTCGCGGTGGGCGACATCGCGTTCCGCGCGATCGGGACCAACACGGGCGTGTACGCGGAGCCGTCCGTCGTCGAGCAGGCGGCGTCGGAATTCTCCGAGGTGGACGCGATGGTCGCCGCCGCCGAGAAGCTGTACGGCCCGTATCGCTGGGGCCGGTACGACATTCTGGTGCTGCCGCCCTCCTTCCCCTTCGGCGGAATGGAGAACCCGATGCTCACGTTCGCGACGCCGACCATCCTTGCCGGCGACCGCTCGCTCGTGAGCCTCGTCGCGCACGAGCTGGCACACTCATGGTCCGGCAACCTCGTCACCAACGCGACGTGGGACGACTTCTGGATCAACGAAGGGTTCACTTCATATATAGAAGCGCGCATCATGGAAGAGCTGCGCGGCCGGCCGTACGCCGACATGCTGCGCGTGCTCGGCAGGCAGGATCTCGAGAACGCGATGGCCGATCTCGACAGCGCCGACACGCGGCTGCACCTGGATCTCGCGGGCCGCGACCCCGACGAGGGATTCAGCGACGTCGCGTACGAGAAGGGCTCGACGTTTCTCCAAACCATCGAGTCGGTGGTCGGCCGCCAGCGGCTCGATCAATGGCTGCGCGGCTACTTCGACCGCAACGCGTTCCAGCCGATGACGTCCGAGTGGCTCGTCGAGGATCTGCGAAGGAACCTGCTGACTCCCGGTGAAGCCGCGCGCGTCGACCTCGAAGCCTGGATCAATCGTCCCGGCATTCCCGCGAGCGCGGTGGCGGTCAGATCGGACGCTCTCGCCGCGGTGGACAGCCAGGTGGCGCGCTGGAATGGCGGCGCGGCCGCGTCCGCGCTGCAGACGGCGCAGTGGTCCACGCACGAGTGGCTGCACTTCCTGCGCGCGCTCCCCGACACCATCCCGACCGCCCGCCTCGCCGAGCTCGACGCGCGGTTCCGCCTGTCGTCCAGCGGCAACGCGGAGATACTCGGCCAGTGGCTGCTGCTCGCGATCAAGAACCGGTATGAGCCCGCGTTCCCCGCGCTCGCGCGCTTCCTGACTTCACAGGGAAGGCGGAAATTCCTGACGCCGCTGTACACCGAGATGATGAAGACGCCGTGGGGCGCGACGATGGCGCGCGACATCTATCGCCGTGCGCGGCCGACGTACCACGCGGTGTCGACCGGGACTATCGACAGGATCGTGCTCGCTCCGCGACCCTGACCTGGCGGAGAGTCACCGGTATCATCTCCTTCCAACCGCCGCGCGGGCGTCCAAGACACGAATCCACCGTGTGCGGCATCCTTCTCGAAACCACCTCGAGGAGGAAGGATGATTCCAGCGCATCGTTCGTGGCCGTTGCTTGCGGCATTCGTCGCCATCGCGGCCTGCGGAGGCGGAGGGAGCGGGGAACCGACCAGCCCGACCAGCCCCAACAATCCAGGCGCCCCCGCTTCGACCGCTTCCGTGGCGATGAGCACCACGTCCGATATCTATGGCGAGAGCAACACGTTCTCGCCGACGTCCGTGACGATCGCCCGGAGCGGCACGGTCACCTGGACCAACACGACCGGCACCGCTCACAACGTCAGCTTTGCCGGGAGCGGCGCGCCGGCGAACATCGCCAACCACAGCTCGGGCTCTACCGCGCGAACGTTCGCCAACGCGGGCACCTTCAGCTATCAGTGCACGAATCATTCGGGGATGACCGGTTCCGTCACCGTCCAGTGACCCCGTTCATTGGTCGAGGGTGATCAACGGAAGGAGCGGCCTCAGCGAGCGGGGGCACTGCCGAAAGCGCAGCGCCTGACCGCCGGCGGAACCCAAAACAACAGGTGGTAACGCCAGCGCAAAGAGCCTTAACCCCACCGAGTCCTACCCTCGGCGTCTTGACACGCGCAACAGCGACCCGCATTATCTGCCCGTCGCATCACGCCCCTCCCAAAGGCGTGATGCGATCGCGTTTGCGGTCCCACCACATCCCTGGAGAACCCATGGGCACTCGCACGTTGTTGCGAACGAGCCTGGCAGCAATGCTCTTGCTGCTGGTAGTCCCGACGTTTCTCGCTGCACAGGAACGGCAGATATCGGGTCGCGTGACCCGCTCCGGCTCGATCGATCCCGTCCCGGACGTTCAGATCTCGGTGCTCAACGTCGCCGAAGGCCGGACGACGCGCACCAACGCCGACGGACGTTACTCGATTACCGCGCCGGCGGGCGACGTGCGGCTGCAGGTCCGCGCCATCGGTTACACGCGCCGGGAGATTCTGGTACCGGCCGGCACGTCCACGCTCGACATCGTGCTCGTCCAGGACTTCTTCCGACTCAGCGAAGTGGTCGTCACCGGACAGGCGACGACTGTCGAGCGGCGGAGCGCGACGACCGCGATCGCGTACGTCAGCGGCGAAGAGCTCTCCCGGGTGACCGCGCCGACGTTCGAGAACGCGCTCACTGGTAAAGTCAGCGGAGTCAACCTCCAGTCGAATTCCGGCGCCCCCGGCGGCGGAATCCAGATGCAGATCCGCGGCAACAACACCATCCTCGGCGCGTACGACCCGCTGTACGTGATTGACGGCGTCATCTACTCGAACGCGCGGATCGCCAGCGGACGAGGCGTCGTCACTAACGCGGCTTTCGCGACGGCCGAAGACGACGCGGTCAACCGCGTCGCCGACATCAACCCGTCCGATATCGCCAGCATCGAGATCCTGAAAGGCGCGGCCGCGTCTTCCATTTACGGATCCAAGGCCGCGAACGGCGTGGTCATCATCACGACCCGACGCGGGCAGCAGGGACGCCCGCGCGTCCGTCTCACTCAGCGGCTCGGCCAGTTCACGCCGCTCAAGACGCTCGAGAGCCGCCGGTTCACGCAGGCGGAGGCGGTCGATAAGTACGGCACGAGCGTGGCCCAGTGGTTCACTCCCGATCCGAACCCGTACTTCAACCACTACGACAAGGTGTTCACGGGCCGCGAGGTTTCCTGGGAGACCGCCGCTGACGTCAGCGGAGGAACGGAGAACACCCGCTACCTGGTGGGAGCCACGTTCAAGCGCGACGGCGGCATCGAGCCCAACACGGGCTTCCGACGCCAGGGATTGCGCGTAAACCTCGACCAGATCGTGAATTCGCGGTTCGACGTCAAGCTGTCGACTGTGTTCAACCGCGCCGAGCACGACCGCGGCTGGAACAACAACTGTAACAACTACGCGTGTCACGGCTACGCTTTTCCGTACACGCCCAGCTTCGTCGACCTTTCGCGTCGCGACGCGAACGGGAACTTCGTAACCCCCGATTGGGGAATCCAGTCGAACACCATTCAGCTCGCCAACCTCGCGGTCAACCACGAGGAGACCAACCGGTTCACCGGCGGCGCGACGCTGAACTACAACGCGATCGCCGGCGACCGGCAGTCGCTTCGCTTCGTCCTCGGTGGCGGGCTCGACGCGTTCCAGCAGAGCAACGACGTCTGGACGCCCAACGAGCTGTTCTCGGAGATACCGCAGTCGCTGCCCGGTGAGGCGATCGAGCAGGCAGGCCGGAGCCAGTCCTTCAACTGGAACGCCAACCTGATCCACGCGCTAAGCCCCGGCGGGTTCTGGTCCGCGACGACGTCGGCCGGTATTCAGTACGAGGACCGCCAGCTCAACACGAGCAGAATCAGATCGCAGGACCTCGTGCCCGGCCAGCGAAACGTCGGCCAGGGAACGATCACGACCGGAACGGAGAACCTGAGCCAGGAGAGGACCTTCGCCTGGTACGCGCAGGAAGAGCTGCGCATGTTCGCTGACCGGCTGCTCGTTCAGGGCGGACTCCGCGCCGAGAAGAGCAGCGTGAACGGCGATATCGACAAGTACTTCATCTTTCCCAAGCTGTCGGCTTCCTTCCGGTTCCTGAACCTGCTGGGAATGGGCAGCGAGGTCAAGCCGCGCTTCGCCTACGGCGAGACGGGCAACCAGCCGCTGTTCGGCCAGAAGTTCACTCTGCTGGGAACGCCGCTGCTCGGCGGGCAGCAGGGATTCACGATTGCCGGTGCATCCGGCTTCCCGGGAGTCGAGCCGGAGCGCGTCAAGGAGATCGAGCTCGGGCTCGATGGGTTCGCGATGAACGGAAGGCTCACATGGGAGCTCACGACATTCAACCGGAACACCACCAACCTCCTGCTGCTGCGTGTGCCCGCGCCGTCCACCGGCTTCACCAGCCGCGTGTTCAACGGCGGCAAGATCAAGAACACGGGAGTCGAGATCGGGCTCGGGTTCACGCCGATCCAGCGGGAGAACATGCAGTGGGTTTCCCGCGGCACGTTCACGAAGTACGACAGTGAAGTTCTCGACCTCGCGGGGCTGCCGCCCTTCCGCCCGAACCTCTCCGGCTTCGGCGGACTCGGCGTCACGTTCATCCGAGTCGGCGACCCGCTGACGCAGCTGATCGGCCGGGCCTTCAACCCGGACGGCACGCGCACGACGGCGACGGACATCACGATAGGAAACACCGCGCCGGACTTCCGCATGGGCTTCGTCAACGACTTCTCGTTCGGCCGCTGGAGCCTCAACGCAGTGCTCGACTACCAGAAGGGCGGCGACATCATCAACCTCACGCAGTTCCTGTACGACGACGCGGGCACTCCCGCGGATTTCGGAAGTGAGGCGCACGCCGAGCGCATGAACGGCTACAACAACGGCGTGATCGTCCCGTACATCGAGGACGCGACGTTCGTGAAGCTGCGCGAGCTGAGCCTCGGGGTCGACATTCCGCCTTCGATGTTCCGCGGGATGAGATGGGGCGTGGACGACGCGCGCGTCAGTCTCACGGGTCGCAACCTGTTCACCTGGTCGGACTACAGCGGGCTCGATCCGGAGGTCGCAAACCTCGGATCCGCGGCGATCCGCAACAATCTCGACGTCGCGCCATACCCGCCCAGCCGGGCCATTTTCCTCAACATCACCTTGGGGTTCTGATGACTTCCATACTTCGACGGATACAGGGCGCGCGCGTGGGTATGCGCGCCCGCAGCGCAGGCGTCGTGCTGGTGGGAGCCATCTCGCTCGCCTCCTGCCGTGACTTCAACGTACAGGACACGAACGCGCCCACGCAGGACGCGTTGACCGCGGCGCCGACGCGCGCGGTGCTGGCGCGGAACGCGACCGGCGTTCAGATCCAGGCCTTCAACGACCTCCCCACGGAGCTCGAGTTCTATTCGATCTACGGACGCGAGGGCTACAATCTCCTGGGCAACGACCCCCGCGAGACGGGCGAGCAGATCCGCGGCCCGCAGGACGCGGGCGGCCGATCAGGCGGCGCCTGGCTCGGCAAGTACCAGGCGATCCGAACGATCAACACGTACCTCGCGGCTCTCGCCAATTCGACCGGTCTGAGCGCCGCCGAGCTGAGCGCCTCATCCGGCTTCGCCAAGACGTATAAGGCGTACCACCTCTTCCGGCTGGCCGTGCGCAGCGGCGCCACGGGGATTCCGATCGACGTGGACCGGGCCATCTCGGACGATCCCGCACCGTTCGTCCCGTTCGCCGACGCGATGGCGGCAGCCACCACGCTGCTGAATGAGGCCGCGGCGGAGCTCCAGGCCAGCGGAGCTGCATTCCCGTTCACCTTCGTGCCCGGTTACACCGGGTTCACGACGCCCGCCACGTTCCTGCAGTTCAACCGTGCGCTGGCGGCGGACGTACTCGTTCATCGGGCGACGTTCAACAGCTGCTCGGCATGCTGGGCCGAGGCCAACACCGCGATCGGAGCATCGTTCGTGACGACGGCCGGGCTCCCGGGCTCGCTCGCGAACGGAGTGTACTTCGGTTACACCGGCTCGGCGGGAGAACTGTCCAACCCCGTCACGGCCGCGCTCAGCTCGAACACGTACTGGATCCATCCATCCGTCGTGACCGGAGCGCAGCTCCGTAGCGACGGCCCGCCCGACCTGCGCCTCACCACGAAGACGATGGACGCGGGGCGGTCGCGCACGTTGAACGAGCTGACCGGCACACACAAGCCGGTCATGTACAACAGCACGTCGGATCCAGCGGCGGCCAACACCGGCGCCGACATTCCCTGGATCACCAACGAGGAGCTGCTGCTGCTCCGCGCTGAGATCCGGTGGAACACCGCCAACAAGCTCGGCGCAATCGACGACATAAACCTCGTCCGGCAGCACGCCGGCGGGTTGCCAGCGTCGAGCCTCACCATCGTCAGTAGCGATGCGGCGTTCGTGACGGAGCTGCTCTACAACCGGCTGTACTCGCTGCTGTGGCAGCAGGGCACGCGCTGGATCGACGCCCGACGGTACGGCCGAACGGCCACGTTGCCGCTGGACAGGGCGGGCGACGTCATCCATCCGAACATGTTGGTCCCGGCATCGGAGTGCGATGCGCGCGGACTGTCGGTTCCGTGCGCGCCGTAGCTAGCGAGCTTCGGAAATGACAAAGGCCGGCAAGACGAAAGTCTTGCCGGCCTTTTTTTCTGGAAACAACCGCGTCAGCCCACCCGGCGATTCGCGGCGAGCCGGTACTGCGCCGGAGTCACCCCGAAGCGCCGCTTGAAAAGATTCGTGAAATGACTCTGGTCGTAGAACCCGGCGCGCAGCGCAACCGAGGACAGCGGCTCTTCGCTCTCCAGCAGGTCGCGCACGGCGCGCTCGATCCGCAGCTGCCGGATGCGCTCCCCTACCGTGATCCGGAAAGCCGACCGGTAGCTTCTCGCTAGCGTCGCCGGTGCCACACCGACTGCCCGTGCCACTCCGCTGAGCGCGATCT
Source organism: Gemmatimonadaceae bacterium (assembly GCA_040882285.1). Lineage (NCBI taxonomy): Bacteria > Pseudomonadati > Gemmatimonadota > Gemmatimonadia > Gemmatimonadales > Gemmatimonadaceae > Gemmatimonadaceae bacterium. The sequence continues at coordinate 82,810 of JBBEBQ010000025.1, read as the reverse complement.
TGGACGGGTAGAGCTCGCGAATCATCTCGTCCGCCTCGTGCAGCCAGCGCGGCATGTCCGCCGGGCTCACGGGCATGGGTTCCCGCGCGAGCGTCGCGAGTAGCTCGAGCAGCAGCCCCTCGATCGCGATCGCCGCGGACTCGTCGCCGGCATCGAGCTCGGCGAGCAGCCGGTTGACGATGCTGCCGGCGTGCGCGCCGGATACGTGAATGCGCTCGTCGAGCAGCTGGTGAATGGGACGGGAGTCAACGAAGCGGCGGCGGTCCACGTCGATTCGAAGCCCGTGCGTTTCGCTCGCGCCGAACCGGTTCCAGTGGGTCTCGCCGGCGGGCGTCACCTTGAGCGAGTCCGACAGGCAGTCCACCGCCTGCCCGCCCACGTATTCCGTGAAGCGGCCGCGCAGCACGTAACACAACGTGGGGTCGTCGTGCATGTGCCTGGGCAGCTCCGTCCCCTGCGGATGGACGCCCCGGTACAGCGAGAAGCCGGGCACGCTCATCATCCGCGAGCGGTAGCGCGCAGCGCGATCCAGGTCCGAGCCGTTGGTGCTCACGTCTGCAACATCGCAGCATCGCTCGTGCCCGCGCAACAGCCGAATTGGCCGAGGGTCACGCGCGTCCAACGTCCGGCGTGTCCTACAAGACCGCCGCGGGCCTGCGGCGGTATTCTGCTCCGGTAAACCACACAGGAGGAACATCCATGATGTCAGCACTTCGTCCGTGGTCGTTGAGAGCAATGGTCTTCAGCGCGGTTCTTGCGTGCGGCGGTGGAGGGGGCGGCGACATAACTCCCCCACCCCCTCCACCTCCTCCACCACCGCCACCGCCGTCCGGATCGACGTTTACCATGGGCGCGGCTTCCTTCGCCCCGGCCAGCGTGACGATCGCGGTCAACGGCACGGTCACATGGAACAACACCAGTGGGATCACGCACAACGTCACCTTCGCGGCGACTACGGGCGCGCCGGCCAACATCGGCGATCACAGCTCCGGAAGCAACCAGCGCACGTTCGGCACGGCCGGCACGTTCAACTTCAGCTGCACGCTGCACGGGGGAATGAACGGATCAGTCGTAGTCCAATGACGGAAATCCACTCAGGCGGACGCCGCGCAGCGCGCGGCGTCCGCGTCGCCGCGCTGGCACTGCTGGCCGCGGCGCCGGCGTCGCTCGCCGGCCAGCGACTCATTGATTACACCCCCAATACGCGCCCGGCCTGGACCCTGGACAGGTGGCAGCCGGCCCTGATCCTGTCGCACCGCTTCGAGCTGGTCGAAGGGGGCGACGAGCTGATCAGCATTCCGACGATGACCTTCGGCACCGCGCTCGGCAGCCGGCTCGCGCTCGGGCTCGACTACACGTCGAACAGCGAGGTGAGCGCCGAAAGCATCGGCGGCAACGAGACGCAATGGTGGGCAGCGTATCGCGGGCCGTCGGGCAACCGCGGCGCGATCAGCGCTCTATTCGCCTACAATACCGCGGCCAACAGCTTCGACGGCGCGATCACCACGCGGGCGCGCGCGGGGTTCGTCTCGCTCGTGGGCGAGGCGCGCGCGTTCTCCGACGCGTTCGGTACCGGCGACGGCGGATTCGCCGGCGCCGCCGGCGCCGTCTTCCATCTCACCGAATATCTCGCGCTCGCCGGCGACGTCGGCCGCGCTTTCACTCCGGACACGATGGGAACCGTGTGGAGCGGCGCGATCGCGTTCGCGTTTCCCGGCACCCGCCACCACTTCTCGTTCCACGCCACGAACGGAGGAGCGGTGACCCTCCAGGGAACGTCGCGGAAGAAGGCGTACGGACCGGAGCCGGTCCGGTACGGCTTCGCCTTCGTCGCGCCCCTCGGCACCGCTTCCCAGTGGTCGCGGATATTCCGCAGAAGCGCGCCCACACCCCAGCCGGCCGCGGAGCTGGCCGAAGGTGCGACAGTGCGGGTGAACATCAAGGACCTCGCGTTCTCGCCGGCTACGCTGCGCATCAAGGTCGGGCAGACGGTCGAATGGGTGAACGGCGATCCGCTGGCGCACACGGTGACCGCGGACGACAAGAGCTGGGGGAGCGGGTTCGTCAATCAGGGCGGGAGGTTCACGTACCGGTTCACCCAGGCTGGGTCGTTTCCCTACCATTGCGAGCCGCACCCGCAGATGAAAGCAACCGTTGTCGTCGAGCCCTGATAAAAACGGGTCCGGGCAACAGGTTCTTGGTTCCAGGTGTCCGGTTAACTAATTGGTGGACGGTTCACGGTTAGCGGTTGAAGGTTTGAGGTTCATGCGTGCCGCGTGGGGGGAAAGGAGGACTTTGTTTCTCAAGGCGAAGAGCATGCGCCGCGCGCTGCCGATTTGCTGCGAGAGATCTTCCCAGGCCGGCGCGCTCAACACGCCATAGTCCTTGGCGAGCTCGCACTCAGCTTCAAGCTCAAAAGTGGACTTGATGCCGATGCCAAGGAAGCGCGCAAATTCCCGCTGGGACCCCGCGCCGCAACCTTCGGCGATGTTGAACACGATCGATTCCGCAGCCCGCACCGTCTGCGACTGAAGCGACCCGTATCCGGTCGAAGGAAAACTTTTCGTAGCTGCGCGCACCACGAGTGCAAGCTCGTGGGCGTGTTTCCAGACGCGCAGCTTACGGTGATCCTGCATTCCGAAAAGTCTCGGAACGCACCGCTCCGTATCTAACCAATCAATCCTGCACACAACCGGAGCATTCCGACCGACACCATGAACCCTTGACCGGGTCACCTTGCAACCGGTCAGTTAACCGAAAACCCAGAACCAGAAACCTGTTGCCCGAACCCTGCTTTTCGGAATCTCGCGCTAGTACTTCAACCCTCCCGCCGCCGCGAAATCCTCCATCGCCTTCTTCTGCTCCGCTGACAGCTCCTCCGGCACCGACACGCTCACCTCGACCATCAGATCCCCGCGCGCGGTGTCCTTCTGCACTCCCAGTCCCCGCACCCGGAACCGCTTGCCGGCCGGCGTGCCGGCGGGGATCCGCAGACTCACCTTCTTTCCGTCGATCGACTTCACGTTGATCTTCGAGCCCAGCGTCGCCTGCGCGATGTTGATCGGCACCTTGGCCACGAGATCGAGCCCTTCGCGCGTGTAGAACCTGTCGGGCTTCACCTTGAACACGATGACGAGGTCGCCGGCCGGACCGCCGTTCCGTCCGCGCCCGCCCTGCCCTTTCATCCGGATCTTCGAGCCGGTGTCGGTTCCCGGCGGAACGGTGATGAGCACCTTCTTCCGGCTGCTGATCTCGCCGCGGCCCGCGCACGTCCTGCACGGCTCCGACGGGACCTGTCCCTTGCCGAGACACACTGGGCAGGGCCGGTTCACCGCGAACCCGCCCTGCGCGAACGACAACACCCCGCGTCCATTGCACTCGGCGCAAACCTTCGCGGAGCTGCCCGGCGCGCCGCCCGTGCCGCCGCAGGTCGCGCACTGCTCGCTCACCTCCATCTCCACCGGCACCTTGCCGCCGAGTACGGCTGTCCGGAACGGGACGTCGAGCATCGTCTCCACCGACTGCCCCTGCTCGGGGGCGCGCGACCGCTGCTTCGCCCCGCCGCCGAACATCGAGCCGAACAGGTCACCGAGCCCGCCCAGACCGCCGATGTCGAAGTCCTCGAAGTTGATCGACGAGCCGCCGCGCGGCTGCGACGCGCCGCGCCGCCCGCGGGTGAAGCCGTCGAATGCGCCGAGACTGCGCATCTCGTCGTACTTCTTCCGCTTCTCCGGATCGCCGAGGACGTTGTGCGCCTCCGAGATCTCCTTGAACCGCTCGGCGGCCTTCGGATCGCTGCTGTTCGCGTCCGGGTGGTACTGCTTAGCGAGCTTGCGGTACGCCTTCTTGATCTCGTCGGCGGTCGCCTTCGAGGTCAGTCCCAGGACCGCGTAGAAATCCTTCTGCGCCATGTCAGGGAGCTGGTTGCGTCAGCCGTTCCACTGCCGCACGACCACGCGCGCGGGACGCAGGAGCTGGCCGTTGAACACGTAGCCCGGCTGATACACGCGCGCTACCGTGTGATCGTCCTCCTCCGCCACCGCCGGCTCGGTCGACACCGCCTCGTGCCGCGCGGGATCGAACTGCTCGTCCACGGGGTTCACGATCTCGAGCCCGGCGGCGTTGAGCGTCTTCATCACCTTTCGCTCCACCATCTGCACGCCCTCGACGATCGTGGTGGGATCGGTGACGGCGGGGTCCACGTGCGCGAAGCGGGCGAGATCGTCCAGCGCTTCGATGAGCTGCTTGACCAGGTCGCGCTGTCCCCGCGACTCGGCCTCCTCGCGCTCCTTGAGGCTGCGCTTCCTGTAGTTGTCGTACTCGGCCGCGAGGCGCAGGTACTTCTCGCGGTGCTCGTCGACGGGAGCGGGCCGGCTGGCCGCGCCCGGCGGCTCCACGTCCACGGCGCCGCCGCCCGACCGCCATTCGTTCGGCGCCGCTTCGTCGTCCGGGGCCGGTGACGCCGAAGGAGGCGGCGCTTCGCCGAACGGCTCCTGCTCCAGCATCTCGGCTTCCGCTTCTTCCTGCTTCCTGCGAGAGTGTTTCCGTGTCATGGCGTCAAGTTAACCAGCGAAATAACGTCGTACCAAGTCGAGCGCGGCCTGCGCCGCGCGCCGGCGAACTTCGTCCCGATCCCCGAGCAGTCGCAGCTGCTTCGCGACCATTTCGTCCGGCGTGGCGAGCGCGATCCACACCGTTCCGACCGGCTTCTCCACGGAGCTACCGCCCGGCCCGGCGACGCCCGTGATCCCCACCCCGAGATCGACGCCGAACCGGCGGCGCGCGGCCGACGCCATCGCGGTCACGATCTCTTCACTAACCGCGCCATGCCGCTCGATCGCCTCCCGCTCCACGCCGAGCAGCTCGATCTTGACCTCGTTGTCGTAGGCGATCACACCACCCGCGAACACGTCGCTGGATCCCGCGATCGCCGTGAGTCGCTGGCCGAGCATGCCGCCGGTGCAGCTCTCCGCTACGGCGAGCCGCCGCCCCGCGCTCCGGCAGCCCGCGAGCACGACCTCCGCGAGATCGGTCGTGCCCTCCGCGTATGCATACGGCGCGAGACGCGTGGAAAGTTTCCGCGCCGCCCCGCGGAGCTTCTCGTCAGCCTCGGCGGCGGGCAGTCCGCGCGCCGTGAGCCTGAGGTCGACGCCCTCGACGCCCGGGAGGTACGCCAGCGACAAGCCGTCCACGCCCTCCGCGTAATCGCCGAGCAGCGCGGGCAGCCGCGATTCCGGAACGCCGGTCGTCCGCACGGCGAGCGATAAAACCACACTGTCGCCCGGCGCGGCCGCGCGGACCAGATCGCGCACGCTGCCGTTGAACATCTCGCGCATCTCGCGGGGCACGCCCGGCAGCACGGCGACCCAACGCTTGTCGGCGCGCTCGACGAACACGCCGGGCGCGGTTCCGTGATTGTTCGGCAACACCCGCGCGCCGCGCGGCAGCATGGCCTGCGAGAGATTGGCGGGCGGCAACGGCTCCGATCTTCCGCGGGAGCGCCAGATCTCCTCCAGCCGCGCGACGACGGCGGCATTGCGCTCGAGCTCGACTCCGAGAGCGGCGGCCACGGCGCCCATCGTGACGTCGTCGCTGGTGGGACCGAGTCCGCCGGTGGTGATCACGCCATCGGCGCGAGCCAGCGCGTCCCGCACCGCCGCGGCGATGGCGTCGCGGTCGTCTCCGACCGTTGCGCGTCGCGCTACCTCCACGCCCAGCGCTGCCAGCTCGCCGCCCAGAAACGCGGAGTTGGTGTCGATCGTGAAGCCAAGCAGGAGCTCGTCACCGATGGTGATCAGCTCTACCCGCATGTCACCGCGTCGTCGTGGTCTGCCGGGCGAACACGTAGGAGTAGCGGCGCATGTACAGCGCGAGCGAGTACATGGTGAGAATGACGGCGCCCGTCATCGAGCCGAGCCCGACCATGCCGTTGAACAGCGCGAACGCGTGCCACACAGAGCCGCCCCACTGGGCTTCCGCCGCCAGCGTCGCCGCGAACAGCCAGAAGTAAGCCGCGCCGATCCACGTCGCCTGAAAGCCGGTTTTTAGCTTGGCCGGTCCGATGGCCGAGATGATGACGCCGCGGCGCGCGGCGGCCGCGCGGAACAGCGTCATGAACAGCTCCCGCCCGAGCACCGCCGCGAGTATCCACCAGGGCAGTCCGACGGGACCGAAAAAAGTCTCGAAGGGGTACGCGCGCGGATCCGCTTCGACGCCGAGGAAGCGAGCCAGCCAGTGGTAGCGCGGCTGCATCATCAGGTAGATCGGGACCAGCGTGGCGACGAGCAGGATCTTGTCGGCCAGCGGATCCAGCATGCGACCCAGGTCCGTCTCGAGCTTGCGGGTCCGCGCGAGCCTGCCGTCCCAGTAATCCGTCACCGCCGCGCCGATGTACAGCGCGAAGCCGGTCAATCGCATCGCGACGGACGGGATGAAGGGGAGTATGAGGAGGAACGGCGCCGTGGCGATGCGCGCGGCGGACAGGGAGTTCGGCAGGTTCATCGCGCGGCCTCGCTCACGCCAGCGCCTTGAGGACCAGCTTGCTGACCGCCTTCAGGGTCTCGAACACGCCGTCGCCCCGGATGGCGATCCCCTCGAAGTGCGGCGCGCGCTCGATCCACTGTCCGTCGGGCGTCTGGTCCACGAGGTTCTGGCCCGCGTGATACGGATCCGGCGCGACGCGCTGCCGGCCGGGATCGGTGACCTCCCAGCCCGGGTTGAGCGACGCCTGCATCTCCTCCACGGTCGAGATGTTGGGCAGGTCCCGTTTGTTGTACTGCACGACGAACGGCATCTTGGTGATGTCGTAGCCGTACTCGGCCATGTTGTCGTACAGGTTCTGCATCGATTCCTGGTTGGCCTCGAGGCGCTCCCGCTGCGAGTCGGCGACGAACACGATGCCGTCCACGTTCTTGAGGATCAGCTTGCGGCTCGCGTTGTAGTAGACCTGTCCGGGGACGGTGTACAGGTGGAAGCGCGTCTTGAAGCCGCGGATGGTGCCGAGGTCCACCGGCAGGAAGTCGAAGAAGAGCGTGCGCTCGGTCTCGGTGGCGAGCGAGATCAGCTTCCCGCGCGTCTCCGGCTTCACCTTGCCGTACACGTGCTCGAGGTTCGTGGTCTTGCCGCCGAGTCCGGGACCGTAGTACACGATCTTGCAGTTGATCTCGCGCGAGGCGTAGTTGATCATCGACATCGCGCGCTCCTAACTCGGTATTCCGGCGATCACGCCACCCGCCCTTCGACGCCGCGCAGGATCCGCTGCGCGCGCTTCCGCAGGACCGCGTTGCTCTCCCAGCCCACATATTCGCGCAGCAGCCGCGCGGTCTCGACGTCGCCGCGCGTCCGCAGGTACGACAGCGCCATGTAGCGCCGGAACGGCCGGCCGCTGAACAGCTCGCGCCTGCAGTTGTGCTGGATCATGCTCCAGAGAAACGTGCCGAGCGCCGCGCCGCCGAGGAATCCCGCGGCGGTCATCCTTGCGCGCTTCGTCACAGCATCGCCCGCCGCGCGGTGAGCGCCTGCGCGATCGTCACGCCGTCGGCGTACTCGAGGTCGCCGCCCACGGGCAGGCCGCGCGCTATGCGCGACACCGTCAGCGGGTAGCCGGCCAGCCGCCGCTGCACGTACAGCGCCGTGGCTTCGCCTTCCATGCTCGGGTTGGTGGCGATGATCACTTCGCGCACCACGCCGCCCGACACGCGCTGTTCCAGCTGCGGAATGGTGAGGTCGTCGGGGCCGATGCCGTCGAGCGGGGAGAGCCGCCCGCCGAGCACGTGGTACGTTCCGCGATACTCGCCGGCGCGCTCGATGGCGCCGATGTCGGAGGCTTCCTCGACGGCGCATATGATCGCGGCGTCACGGCGCGCGTCCGCGCAGATGGTGCAGATGGCGTCTTCGGTAAGATTGAAGCAGCGGTCGCACCGGCGAACCTTCTCCGCCAGCGTCGTGAGCGCGCTCGCAAGCTTCCGGCTCTGGTCGGGCGGCTGCTTGAGCAGGTGGTACGTCAGTCGCTGCGCAGTCTTCCGACCTATGCCGGGCAGCCTGGCCAGCTCGGTCGTGAGATCGTCGATGACCGACATCAGCCCGGGAAGCCGAACGGCAGGTTGAGCCCGCCCGCAAGCTTGCCCATCTCTTCCTTGGCCATCTCCGCGGCCTTGGTCTGGGCCTCGCTTACCGCGACGGTGATGAGATCCTCGAGCATCTCGACCTCTTTGGCGTCGACGATGGAGGGATCGATCTTGACGCGGGTGATCTGGCCTTTGCCGTCGGCGTCGACGGTAACCATGCCTCCGCCCGAGCTCGCGGACACGGTCCGCAGAGCCAGCTCCTCCTGGATCTGCTGCAGCTTGCCCTGCATCTGCTGGGCCTGCTGCATGATCTTCATGAAATCCGCCATTTCCGACCCTGGTTGAGTGCGGGTTAATCTACCGGCGTCGCGCCGAAGACGCACCCGCGCGAGCGCGAAAAATCAATCGATCAGCTCGAGGTCGAGCGCGTCGATGGTCGCGCCGAGCACCGGATCCTTCTGCCGCAGCGAGGCGAGCCGCTGCTGTGTTACGGATTCGTTGGTCATGCGTCCCTTCGCCGCCTCGAGAAAGCCGGCTTCCACCGCGGGATTGATCGCGGCGCTCCGTTCCACCGCGATCGTGGGCGCGGCAGGGGCGGGCGTCGCCTGCCGCGGAGCCGGCGACTTCGCCGCATTGGTCCGCGGGGCCGGTCCGCGCGGCGGCGCTTGCGGCGCGCCGCCGCCGCGAATCTCGTCGAGCAGCTCCTCGATCCGCACCGACCGATCGATGAGCGCGAATCTCACCAGCAGCATCTCCACCAGGAGCTGCTGCTGTCCGCTTTTCCTGAAGCGCGGCTCCATCTCGCTGAGCGCGCCGAGCATCCGCAGGAGATCGCCGGGCGCGAACGTGCGCGCGTGTTTCGCCAGCGCGTCCCTGGTGCGCGCGGCGACGCCGGGCGCCTCACCGCCGAGCGCGACGGCCAGCTGCGCACGGAGCACGTCGGCGAGCCCGGCGAGGAAGACCCCGAAGTCGATCCCGGCGTCGGCCAGCCGCTGCACCGTCGGAAATACGTCCGCGGCGCGCTTCTCGGCGACGAGGTCGAGGACCGCGATGTACTCGTCTTCCGCCACCAGGCCGAGCGCCTCGCGCACGGAATCGGCCGTGATTCCCGCGTCGCTGGTGGCGACGACCTGATCGGCGAAGCTGAGCGCGTCGCGCATGGAGCCGTCCGCGGCGCGCGCGATCATCGCGATCGCGTCGGGAGTGCCCTCGATTCCCTCGCTCGCCAGCACGTGGCGGAGGCGCTCGGAGATCTCGCCCTGGCCGATTCGCTTGAGATCGAACCGCTGCAGCCGGCTCAGCACGGGCGCGGCGGACTGCGCGATCTTCTGCGGCTCGGTAGTGGCGAACACGAACACGACGCGGGGCGGCGGCTCTTCGAGGATCTTGAGTAGCGCGTTCCAGGCCTCGCGGGTGAGCATGTGCGCCTCGTCCACGATGTACACCTTGTAGCTCTCATCCCCGCTCGGCGCGTACATCGCGCGCTCGCGCAGCTCGCGGGCGTCGTCCACGCCGCGGTTCGACGCCGCGTCGATCTCGACCACGTCCAGGCAGGACGACCCGCTCCAGATCCTGGTGCAGGAGAGACATTCGCCGCACGGCTCGCCGTCGGGCGAGCGCGCCTCGCAGTTGAGCGCCATCGCGAGCACCCGGGCGAGGGTCGTCTTGCCCACGCCGCGGGGGCCGCACAACAGGTAGCCGTGCGCCACTCTGCCTCTCGCGATCGCGCCGCGCAGCGTGTTCGACACGTGCGACTGGACGGCGACTTCGGCGAACTTTCGCGGGCGGTACTTGCGGGCGAGTGCGAGAGCCATCGGCGTGTCCGGAGCGGCGGAAAAAAGAAGGGGGGCCGGGCGATGAACCGGATCCGGGCTGCGCGAGCGCCCGACCCAACCGTCCACCTTCACCATGCCCCCCAGTAGTGGCACTCCAGGCCTGACGGAGCAACGTCGAACACCGCATGCCGCTGCTACCTTCGGGGTCCTGACGGAGTTAGCGGGCCTACGCCCTCCGGGACCTGGAGCACCACCCGAAATATACCGCTTTTTCCGCCCTCGAAGAACCCGGACAGGAGCCCAAAAAAAGGCCGCTCCGGAAACCGGAGCGGCCTTTTCTTCGACCGGCTGCGACTAGTTGTTGCCGGGCGGATTGATGGTCGGAACGCGGATCTGCTGCGTGTCGGTCCCAATGGTCGGGACTGTAACCGTAGCGGTATCCATTCCGATGGATGGCGTGTTGATCGTGTCGGTCACCGTGCCAATGACCGGCCGCTCGACCTCGAACTCGCCTTCGCCCGTCTTCTTGCATCCAGCAACCGTCGCGACCGCCAATAGGGCCGCAGCTAATACCACCTTGCGCACGGAAATCCTCCCGGAGTGTGTGTGTGCTCTCGTCGGAGGTTAGTGGCAAGCTTCGTTCCAAACGGACGGCTTCCGGCAAACTGTTGGCTCGGCCTTCTGCGCAGCCTACTGGGATACTGAAGGGGAATCCAGGCCGTGGAGGAGACGGTCTCCTGGAATACTCCAGGCGGAATCCAGGCCGTGAGCATCCCAGTAGCCAAAATCAGTCCTCGAAAACCTCCCGTTGCAGCTTCCGCACACGCCTGAGCTCGAATACCTGCCCCACTTCGCCACCCAGGATGAAGATCAAAGCTCCGTAGTAGACCCAGATCACCGTGATCACCGCGGCCGCGACGGTCCCCGTGTACATGGTCTGCGCCGAGAACGAGACGATCATGAATCCGAACACGCCCTTCGCGAGCTCGAACATCACGCTGCTGAACGTCGCCGCGACCAGCGCCATCTGCCAGCGGATCTTCCGCTTCGGGAGGAATTTGTACAGCGAGAAGAAGAGAATCGCGATCGAGATAAAAGCGATGATCCGGCCAATCGTATACTCGACGTTACCCATCACGTCGCGGCGCAGCCCCAGCTCCACCAGCAGCGTGGACCCCTGCGTGGTGGCCAGCGCGAGGTACGCGCTGAGCACTATGTAACCGACCAGCAGGACCGTCGCGACGATCGTGACCTTGATGTCGAAGATCTTGCCGGCGATGATCCCGCGGTCGGACTCGATGTCGAAGATCGAAGCGAGCACGCTTCGCACCGAGCCGAACAGCCGGGTGGAGAACCACACGAAGCCGATCGCGCTCACGAGCTGAACCGTGCCGCGACTCTCGAGAATCTCCATCAGCAGCCGGACGACGGGCTGGCTCGCGTCGGTGGATTCCATCGGGAGCAAGGTCGCCACGAGCGTGGCGATCTCGCGGGCGCGCACCTCCGGCGTGTGCTCGAGGAAGTAGCCGAGCCCGCCGGCGAGCAGCAGGACGAAGGGGACGATCGCCAGCAGCAGGTTGAAGGCGATCCCGCCGGCGAGGAAGAAGATGTTGTCCTCGGCGCTGTTGTCCCACACGCGCCTGGAGTAATCGCGGAGCATCCACCCGAGGCGGAGGGGGAAAGCACGCTTCCTCCGCGACATCGGGCCCTGCGCCGGAACTACGCCCGGTTGCTCGATCCGCTCCTCGCCCGCGCGCTCTGCGACTTGGTGTCCGCGATGCGCTGCTCGAGATCCTCACGCGCCTGGCGCGCGGCCTCCCTCCCCGCGTCGATCGCCTGCGTCACCTGCGAGCGCTTCACCTCGACGGCGCCGCGCGCGGACTCTACCTGCCGCTCGACGGCGGTGCGCGCGCTCTCGAGCGTCTCGCCGAGCGATTCCGCGACGTCGTCCACCATGTCGCGCGCGCTCTCCTGCGCGCGGCGGGCGGCCCGCGTCAGCTCGGCCCGCGTGTCCACGCCGGTCCTGGGCGCGAACAGCAGCGCCACCGCGGCGCCGGCGAGCGCGCCGAGCAGGAACGTGCCGATCCCGGACTCGGTCTTCTCGATCACTACGTACGGCTCGTCTTCGAATTCATACCGTGACATATGGGACTCCTAACGTCGCTTCGTGGATTTCGCTTTTGCCTTGGGCTTCGCCTGACTCTTTCCACTTCTGCCCGCGGCAGCGGAGGTCTCACTGTTCACGCCGGCCGCGGCACGCGACTGGTCGGCGCCGTTCCCGCCGGCGAGCATGGCCCCGAGCTCGGAGCGCACTTCCTCGGGGGGCAGTCCAACGATCTTCGCCGTGCGCAGGTGATCGCCGCCGGTGGACGCGAACGTGCGCAGCACCAGCTGCCGCCGCGCGTCCGCCACCGTGGCACCGGCCGGCAGCGAGACCATGGACGATTCCGACGAGACCCGCAGATGCCGCGGCATGATGTCCGTCGCCGAGACGATGTCGCCGCGCGCCATGATCACGGCCCGCTCCACCGCGTTCTTGAGCTCGCGGACGTTGCCCGGCCAGTTGTACGACACGATCCAGTCCCACGCCTCGTCCGAGAAGCCCTTGATCTTCTTCCCGTTCTGCTGCGCGAACCGCAGCAGGAACTCGTCCGCCAGCAGCTTGATGTCGCCCATCCGCTCGCGTAGCGGCGGGAGAAACAGCTCCACGACGGCGAGCCGGTAGTACAGGTCGTCGCGTAGGTCACCCTCGTCCAGGGCCTTCTGCAGGTCGCGGTTGGTCGCGGCGAGAATGCGGATGTCGACCTCGATCTCCTTCTTGCCGCCGAGCCGCCGGATCGTGCGCGTCTCGAGCGCGCGCAGAATCTTGACCTGGATGTCGGTCGGCATCTCCGCCACTTCGTCGAGAAAGAGCGTGCCGCCGTCCGCCATCTCAAACGCGCCCGCCTTCTCGTTCGTGGAGCCGGTGAACGCGCCCTTCTCGTGGCCGAACAGCTCGTTCTCGAGGATGTCCTTCGGCAGCGCGGCGCAACTCAGCGCCAGGAACGGGCCCTTCGCCCGCTCGCTCTTCGTGTGCAGCGCCCGCGCCACCAGCTCCTTGCCGGTGCCCGATTCGCCGAGGATCAGCACGTTCGCGGTCGACGGCGCCACGGCGTGTATCACCTGGTACACGGCGCGCATCTCCTCCGACTTCCCGGTGAGCTCGCCGAAATGCGTGAGTCCCTGCAGCTGCGAGGTCAGCTCGCGGTTCTGCTCCTGCACCGAGTACTTCTCGAGCGCCTTGGGGATGAGCGCCTTGAGCCGGTTCAGCTTCTCCGCGTTCAGCGGCTTCTCGATGTAGTCGTATGCGCCCTCGCGCATGGCCTGCACCGCCGAAGCGACCGACGCCTGGCCGGTGATGATGATGCACTCCGTCGGAATGCCGCTCTCCTGGAGCTGCTTCATCAGCGCGAGACCGTCCAGCTTGGGCATCATCAGGTCGGCCAGGACTACGCCGAACCCGTCGGCCTGGAGCTTCTGGAACGCCTGCTGGCCATCGGCCGCGACGGCCACGTCGTAGCCCTCGTCGGTCAGGATGGCGCTGAGACCATCGGTGATCGATCGCTCGTCGTCGGCGATCAGAATGCGCGGCTTTTTCGTGGCCAAGTTATTCGCTGCTGGGGGTGGTACGCGGGACGGTTAATATAACGCCGTCGGGGCTGTTCCTCATGCTGATCTGCGCGGAGCCCCCTCTCTCGGCGCTCAACGCGCGCGGTATGACGGTTCCCTCGAACACAATCTCGAACGCGCCGCCCGAAGGCGACAGCCGGCAGCTGCAGCTCTTCTGCTCGAGACAGTCGATCGTGAGCTGCAGCAGAGCCCGCAGGATCTCGTGCAGCGCGGTCAAGGACTCGAACTGCTCCGACGCCCTCTCCGCGAACGGGCCCGCTTGGTGCGCGCCCTCCAGCCCCGCCGTACGGGTCCGCACGACCTCGAGGTTCACAGCGACACCGTTCGCCGCGTTGTTCACCTCGTGCATGAGCCGGCGATGCACGTCGCGCAGCAGCGCCGCGCAGGAAGTCGCTCCGGAAGTGCTAGTCACTGAGGTCGGCGTCATCGGGTGCCGCCTCGATGACCGGCATCCCTTCGTGCGGAGCCGGACGATGGCGCTCGACCATCGTGACGTGACGCTGCACGATCCCCCGGGTGCCCGCGACGCCGAGCTGCCGGAACAGAAACTCGAACTTCTCGTCGTACGCCCGCGCGAGCGCCTGCCCGGTGTCCGCGGAGAGGTCCCACAGTCTGCGCTTGAACGGCCCCAGGGCCTTTTTCCGCGTCTTGTAGAAGAACTGCTCGTCGGAATCCGACGGCTTGCGCTCTTCCTTCGCGTTGGCCGACAGCCAGGCGTAGACCTCCTGCCGCAGCTCCACCGGGAGCTGGTCGTACAGCATGTTCTGGAAGTTCGTCGCGAGATGGATCTCCGCGGTCTCGGTCCTGGGGAAATTGTTGAACGCGCCGTCGGGCAGCGTCGAGGCTCCGTGCTGCACCGCGCCCGAGAGCCCGTACTCCTCGCGCGCGACTTTCGACAGCCGCGCGAGCGTGTCGAGATCGATCTTCACGTCGGCAATCGAGCCGTCCGCCAGCACCACCCCGCCGTGCGTGGTTCCCGACTGCACGCTGATCTTGGACAACCCCTGCGCTCCCGGCGCGCGCTCGCGCAGCAGCCGGTTGAAGCCGTCCATGAACGCGCGCAGCTCCGGCTCCGTGCTGTTCTCCGTGCCAACCTCGCCGATCTCCCCGCCGACGGAGATCGTGATCCCCTCCGGCTCCCTCTCGCGCACGTAGCGCGTGAGCTCCACCGCCTGCTCGTAGTTGACGCGCTGCTGCGCGTCGAGATCCGGCTTGGACAGATCCACCAGCGTCGAGGTGTCGACGTCGATGTTGTAGAAACCGGCGTCCACCGCTTCGGTGATGAGCTGCTTCACCGCGGCGACCTCGGTCACCGGGTCCACGGCGAACTTCTTGGCGTTCACCTGGAAGTGGTCGCCCTGAATGAACAGCGGCCCGCGGAATCCCTCGCGCAGCGCGGCGGCGAGCATCACCGCCACGTACTCCGCCGGCCGCTGATCGGTGTACGCGATCTCCGACCTGGCTATCTCGCAGATGAACGCGCCCGCGTCGAGCTTGACCGCGGTGCGGAAGATGGACCGCGCTGTGTCGTACACCCGCCCGCGCACGTTCATCGCGGGAACGGTGAAGCCGGAGACCTCTCCCCGTCCGCGGGCGATGTACAGCTCGTGGATCGACGAGCAGCGTATGCCCAGCTGCTGCCCGATCTCCCAGATGAGCCAGCGCGCGTCGTCCCTCGCCTGCCCTTCGCCGAAGACCGCCGCGCGCGCGAGCTGGTCGAAGCGCTCGGACGCAATCGCCTTTTCGTCGCGTACGACGACGGAGCCTTTGACGATCTCCACCGCGCCGCCGAGAATCCCGGATTGTTTCACGTTTTGAGTCATTGAATCAGCTATTGGCTATTGGCTGTTGGCTATTGGCTTATTGTTGGCAGTTGGAGTGACCAACAGCCAAGAGCCAACAGCCAAGAGCGCCGTTCCTGTTAAACCTGCCATCTCTCATCCGGCTTCGGCAGCGTTTCCCACTCCTTGATCGCCGCCTCGGAGCCGGGCCGCCCGAGCATTGCGTAAGCAAACTGCTTGCCCAACTCCACGCCGGGCTGGTCGAAGGCGTCGACCCCGTACAGTTGTCCTCCGTACGCGGTGGCGAGCTCCAGCAGCAGCATCAGCCCGCCGAGGTGCCACGCGTCCACCCGCTCCAGCTCGATCGTGAGGTTCCGCCTCCCGCGTTTGGCCAGAGCGCCCGCCGTCGCCCGCAGCTCCACGCCCATCAGCTCGGCCAGCGAGTGGCCCGCGAGATACGCCACCCCGGTCACGTCCGGGAAGGCGCCGGACATAGCCAGATCCACGTCGCGCTCCCGCACGCCGACGAACGTCACCGTCTTGTTCTCCGGACCTT
This sequence comes from Gemmatimonadaceae bacterium, assembly GCA_040882285.1. NCBI lineage: Bacteria > Pseudomonadati > Gemmatimonadota > Gemmatimonadia > Gemmatimonadales > Gemmatimonadaceae > Gemmatimonadaceae bacterium. The sequence continues at coordinate 66,963 of JBBEBQ010000025.1, read as the reverse complement.
CCATGAACAGCTGCACCTGGCTGTGCTGGTCCGTCGCGCCGAGCGCGGCGAGCGGCGTCTGGCCGACGAACGAGCCGTCGCGCCGCGCCTTGCCGAGACTCTCCGCCCAGAGCTGCACGAACCAGTCCGCCAGGTCACGCAGCTGGTCAGAGTACGGCATGAAGACGTTGATCGCCTTGCCGTGCGCCGTGTCGCTCAGCCACTGCAACACGGCGTACACTCCCGCCGGATTCCGGCGCAGATCCGCCGTCTCGCAGCGGCGCGCCATGTCGGCCGCTCCGGCGAGCAGCGCGCGCACGTCTATCCCCGCGAGCGCCGCGGGGAGGATGCCGACCGGCGTCATGACGCTGAAGCGCCCGCCGACGTTCGGTGGAATGTCCAGCGCGTGCACGCCGAGCGTCCGCGCCAGCGGCCGGAGCGCGCCCTGCTCCGGGTCGGTCACGAACGCGAAATTGCCGGCCGGCGCCAGGCCGGCCGCGCCGTACCGCGCGTGCACGATCAGGAACTGCGACATCGTCTCCGCGGTGCCGCCCGATTTCGAGATCACGATCCACAGCGTCCGCGCGAGATCGAGCCGGTCCAGCAGCGCCGCGATGGTCACCGGATCGACGTTGTCGAGCACGTGCAGGCGAGGCCGCCCGCCCCGCTCCGCCGCCCCCAGCGCGTTCCAGCCGGGCTTGAGCAGCGCCGTCCGGAGCGCGATCGTCCCGAGCGCGGAGCCCCCGATCCCGAGAACCACGACGTCGTCGAACTTGCCCCGGGCCGATTCGGCGAACGCCAGCGACTGCCCCAGTAGCTTCTCGTCGGTGGCGACGTCCACGAACCCGACCACCCCGCTCGCCGCCAGCTCGCGAAAGCGCGCGTGCGCCGCTTCGAACGCGGCGGCCGACGCCGCCCACTCGCTCGCGGATATTCCGCCCGTCACGGCGGTCGCCATCATGTTGGTGTAGTCGATCGTGAGCGCCATCAGTCGATCCTGACCGTGAGGCCGTCGAAGGCCGGGCTGATTCCCCGCGGCAGCTCGGCCTCGAGGTCCGCGTGCAAGTTGTCGTGCGTGAGGTGCGTGAGGTACGTCCGCTCGGCGCCGATCGCGCGCGCGGCGCGCACGGCTTCGGGCAGGCTCAGGTGCGTGGGGTGCTCCGTCCTGAACAGCGCGTTGAGCACGAGCACCTTCACGCCGCGAAATATCTCCAGTGCCGACTCCGGCACGACCTGCGCGTCGGTGATGTAGCCGAGGTTGCCGACGCGATAACCGAACACGGTGACGGGCCCGTGCGGCAGCGCGACCGCGCGAACTTCCACGTCACCGATCGTGGCGGTCTCGCCGTCGGCCAGCGGCCGCAGCACGCCCTCCGGCTTCGACGTCCCCGGCAGCGCCCGCACGCCGGCGTCGAAGATGTACGCGAATCTGCGCGACAGCCGCTCGAGCGAGTCAGCGGGACCGTACATCGTGATCGGCCCGTCCCGTCGCACGGTGATGGCGCGGACGTCGTCCAGCCCGTGCGTATGATCCGCGTGGTCGTGGGTGAACAGCACCGCGTCCACGCGGTCGATCGCGGCCGCGATGAGCTGCATGCGCAGCTCGGGCGGCGTGTCCACGAGCAATCGCGTCCCGCCGTCGGTCTCGATCACGGCGCCCACCCTGGTCCGCTTGTCGCGCGGATCGGTGGAGCGGCACACCGCGCAGTGGCAGCCGACCTGCGGCACGCCGAAGCTGGTGCCGGTGCCGAGAAAGGTGAGCTTCACACGCGCTCCACCTTGAGCAGGTTGGTGGTGCCGGGAACGTCGAACGGCACGCCCGCGGTGACCACCAGGCGGTCGCCTTCCGCGGCGAGCTGCCGGCGGATCACCACGTCGCGCGCGAGCTTCATCATGTCCTCGTACGTATCGCAGTGCGGAACGAGCTCCGGAATGACGCCCCAGACCAGCGCCAGCTGGCGGTACGTCCGCGGCTGATCGGTCAGCGCGAGTATCGGCACGCCGGGACGGTAGGCCGCGACGACCCGCGCGGAGAACCCGCTCTTGGTGAAGACGACCACGAGCGGAGTCGCGAGCAGCTGCACAGCGACGACGGTGGACGCGGCGATGGCGAGCTCGGTGGGCACCACGCCCTCGAGTCCGAGCGGACCTTCTCTGGCGGCCCTCTCCTGCGGATGCTGCTCCGTCTCGGTGATGATGCGCCGCATCGCCTCGGCGGCGAGCCTCGGGTACGCGCCGGCCGCGGTCTCCGCGGAGAGCATCACCGCGTCGGTGCCGTCGAGGATCGCGTTGGCGACGTCGCTCGCCTCGGCGCGGGTCGGACGCGGATGCTCGATCATCGATTCCAGCATCTGCGTCGCGGTAATCACGGGCCGGCCGATGCGGTTGGCCAGCGCGATGATCCGCTTCTGCGCCATCGGGACCTCCTCGTACGGCAGCTCCACGCCGAGGTCGCCGCGCGCGACCATCACCGCGTCCGCCGCGCGGATGATGCTGTCGATGTTCTCGAGCGCTACTTCCTTCTCGATCTTCGCTACGATGAGCACGTGCCGCGGCAGTCGCACCCGCAGCGACTCGATGTCCTCCGCGCGCCGCACGAAGCTGAGGGCCAGGTAGTCGAGATCGTGCTCCACGGCGAAGTCGATGTCGATCGCGTCCTTCGCGGTGATCGACGGCGCGGACACGTGAATCCCGGGGAGGTTCAGCCCCTTGTGGCTCCGCAGCTCGCCGCCGTGGATCACCCGCGCGCGCACGCGGATCCCTTCGATGTCGAGGACGACCAGCTCGATCAACCCGTCGTCCACCAGGATCCGGTCGCCGACGTGCACGTCGGTCGCGAGGTGCTCGTACGTGACGGGAAACTCGTCCGGCGCCTCTTCTCCCTCGTGCACGAGCACGATGTCGTCACCCTGGTTCAGCACGACGGTCTGGCGCAGGTCGCCGATCCGGATGCGCGGGCCCTGCAGGTCGCCGAGAATCGCGACGGGCTGTCCCAGCGCCGCCGCCGCGGCCCGGATGAACCCGATCGTATCTATATGCTCGGCGGCCGTCCCGTGGGAGAAGTTGATGCGGGCCACGTTCATCCCCGCCTGAATCAGGCCCCGAATGGCGTCAGGAGTCGCCGTCGCGGGGCCCAGCGTGCAGACGATTTTCGTGCGGAGAGTGTGTTTCGTTGTCACGTAGCGTGGACGAGCAGGCTCATCTTCTTCGCGAGTCCCGCCGTCAGCTGATCGAAGGATTTCTGGAAGCTCGCGAGCCCGTCGACGAGCAGCTTGTCGGTCACCTCTTCCATCGAGACGCCCGCCGCCTCCAGCTCCGCGAGACACAGCTGCGCCTGATCCAGCCCCTCGGTCAGGCACTGCTTCACCACGCCATGATCGCGGAACGCCTCGAGCGTGGCCGGCGGGAGCGTGTTGACCGTGTTGGGACCGATCAGCTCCTCGACGTACAGCGTGTCTCTGTACGCCGGGTTCTTGGTGCTGGTGCTGGCCCAGAGCGGGCGCTGCAGCCGCGCGCCCTTCGCCGCGAGGCGCTCCCAGCGCTCGCCCGAGAACTTCGCCTCGAACAGCCGGTACGCGAGCTTCGCGTTCACGATCGCGGCCTTCCCACGCAGACGCAGAATGTGCTCCTTCTCGGTCTCCGGCTTCGTGGCCGCGATCTGCTCGAGACGCTTGTCGACCTCGCTGTCCACGCGGCTAACGAAGAAGCTCGCCACCGAGGCGACCCCGTCGATCGTATTGCCCGCGCGCAAGCGGTCCTCGAGCCCCGCGATATACGCGTCGATGACGCGCGCGTGCGCGTTGATCGCGAAGAGCAGGGTGATGTTGACGTTGATTCCCTCGCTAATGAGCTGCCGCACCGCGGTCGTGCCCTCGGCGGTCCCCGGCACTTTCACCATGAGGTTGGGACGGTCGACCGCGCGCCACAGTCGCCGGGCCTCGCGGACCGTCGCCTCGGCATCGTTGGCCGCGGCGGGCGAGACCTCTATCGAGACGTAGCCGTCGCCCCCGCTGGTCCGCGCGTACACGTCGGTGAATATGTCGCACGCCGTGCGCACGTCCTCCGTCTCGACCAGCTCGAACAGCTGGGCGGGCGTGAGCTCGCGCGGCGCTGCGGTGAGCTGGTCGTCGTACTCGTGTCCTTCGGCCAGCGCTTTCTCGAAGATCGTCGGATTGGTGGTCTCGCCCGTCACGAAGTCCTCTTCGATCATGCGGCGCAGGCGGCCGCTCGAGAGGAGCTCGCGATCGATGAAGTCGAGCCAGATGGACACGCCGGCGTCGTGGAGTTGCTGCAGGCGGTTGGTAGTCATGTCGGTTGCCTCTTGTGCGTCGTCGTGCGGGATACCCTCAAAGGTAACTTCGTGCTTGGTCTCGCGGCTCGGTGGCTCCAGGAATGCGGACGGGGAATCCGGGCTGTGAGCAGTCAGCCATCAGCGCTGAGCTTTGAGAATAGGGATATTTGGACGACCCTGGAGGTTGACCATCATGCGGAACTTCTTGTTTATCTGTGTTCTGCTGGGCGGCGCGGTTCCACCGGCCGAGGCCCAGGACCGCCCACGCGCGCGCGACATTGGCCTTCGCGTAGGGATCTTCCCGCCGGGCGCGCACAATGCGATCACCGACGTGCCGGGCGTGCTCGTCGGAAGTTTGACGCTGCGCGAGGGAGACACCGTGGCTACGGGGCTCACTGCGATTCTTCCGCACGCGGGGAATCTCTATCGCGATCGCGTGCCGGCCGCCGTTCACGTGCTCAACGGATTCGGCAAGATGCTCGGCATCGCGCAGGTGCGGGAGCTGGGCGAGCTGGAGACGCCGATCCTGCTGACGTGCACGCTGTGCGTGTGGCGCGCCGCCGACGGGCTCGTCGAGCACCTGCTGGCGCAGCCGGGGATGGAGACCGTGCGATCGATAAATCCGCTGGTGGGCGAGACGAACGACGGCCGACTGAACGATATCCGTTCGCGCCCGATCCGGCCGGAGCACGTCCGCGAGGTGCTCGCGAACGCGCGGGCGGGCGCAGTCGAGGAAGGGAGCGTCGGCGCGGGAACCGGCACCGTCGCGTTCGGCTGGAAAGGCGGAATCGGCACCAGCTCGCGCCGCATCCCCGCGGCGCTGCGGATCGGCGAATACACCGTGGGTGTGCTCGTGCAATCCAACTTCGGCGGCATTCTCACGATGAACGGCGCGCCGGTCGGGCGCGAGCTCGGCAGGTATTCCTTCGCCGACAGACTCGAGCGTGGCTCAGGTGACGCCGACGGCCGCGGCTCGATCATCATCGTGATCGCGACTGACGCGCCGCTGGACGCGTTCGCGCTCGAGTCGCTCGCGCAGCGCGCCTCGCTGGGTCTCGCGCGGACGGGATCCTTCTCGTCCTTCGGCTCGGGCGACTTCAGCATCGCCTTCTCGACGGCGGAGTCGGTTCGCCGGAGCAATGCGATACCGACCGACGGCCGCGAGCCCTCGCCGGTCGCGACGACGACACAGCTCCGGCAGGACCGGATGTCGCCCCTGTACGAAGCCGTGGTCGAGGCGACCGAAGAGGCGATCTACAATTCGCTGCTGCGCGCGACGACGGTTCGCTATCGCGGCACGACCGTGGAGCCGCTGCCGATCGATCGTACGCTGGAAGTTCTTCGCAAATACAACGCGCTCAACCCCTCAAGTGAGTGAGCAGCCAGTGAGACCGTAAGCCAGAAGGCCAGTGTTCTCTGGCAAACTGGCTTACTGGCTTGCTGGATACTCACCAACTTTGCCGCATGAAAACGCACACCACCTACCACACGTTCACCACCAAGAAGCGACAGCAAATCATCGACATCACCGATCTCGTGGAAGGATGTCGCGCGAAGGCCGGGATCACCGAGGGAATGGTGCTGGTGTCCGCCATGCACATATCCGCCTCCGTCTTCGTGAACGATCACGAGTCGGGCCTCTGGCAGGACATCCTCAAGTGGCTCGAGGAGCGTATCGCGCCGTGGGACCCGGATGCCTACAGGCACAACACCGGCACCGGCGAGGACAACGCCGCCGCGCACCTGCGCTCATTGACTGTCGGCCACGAAGTGATCGTGCCGGTGACGAAGGGCGAGCTCGACTTCGGGCCCTGGCAGAGGGTTTTCTACGGCGAGTGGGACGGGCAGAGGCCGAAGCGGGTGGTTATCAAGGCGATGGGGGAATAGTAGTGACTAGTGATTAGTGACTAGTGACTAGTGACTGCACCGAGACGCTTCGCTAGCCGGCGGTTACTAGTCACTAGTCACTAATCACTAGTCACTTCCGGTAAGTGATCCTCCAAACCCGCCCGCTGACGTCATCCGTCACGAACAGCGCGCCGTCCGGTCCCTGCGCCACGCCGCTCGGCCTGTGCCGCGCGGTGCTCGGCTGCACGTCGGCCGGGACGAAGCCGGTGGCGAAAACTTCCCAGGCGCCGTTGCTGGTGTTGTTGGTGAACGGGACGAGCACGACGTTGTAGCCGCCCTGCGGGAGCGGCGCGCGGTTCCACGAGCCGTGGAACGCGATGAACGCGCCCCCGCGATACTTCGCCGGGAACATCGAGCCCGTGTAGAAAGTCAGCGCGTTCGGCGCCCAGTGCGCCGGCATCGCGGCCACGTTCCCCCTCTTCGTCGCGCACAAGCCGACCTGGCTGCCGTCGCCGCCGTATTCCGGAGCCAGCACGCGCACTCTCTTCTGGCCGTCCCAGTAGCAGTACGGCCAGCCGAAATCGTCCCCGCGCGTCACGCGCAGCAGCTCTTCCGCGGGCAGCTCCGCGTTCTGCTGCTCCGTGAAGTGCTCAGGCCAGTTGGAGGAGAGATTGTCGCGGCCGTGACTCGCCGCATACAGCGTGCCGTCGCCGGGGTTGATCGCCAGGCCGGTCGCGTTGCGGATCCCCGTCGCGAACCTCGCGCCGGGGCTGAACTCCTGGCCGAGCCTGTTCGCGGCGAACCGCCAGATCCCCGCGCGCCGCTCGAGCTCCGCGCACGGGCTCACTCCCGGCGACCCGCGCTGCCGATCCTGCACCTGGCACGCGTTCGTCGGCGAGCCGATGTTCACGTACAGCGACCCGTCGCTCGCGATCACGAAGTTTCGCGCGCGGTGTCCCGGCGTGTACGGCATCCCCTTCACCACCGTGTCCGGCGCTCCGGTCGGCGTCAGCGCGCCGGCGGGCTTGGGGTAGCGGACGATGGCGGTGCCGACGTCGGCGTACAGAAAGTCGCCGTGCAGCGCGATTCCGGTGTTCCCGGCCGATCCGAACCTTTGCCTGACGTCGGCGACGCCATCCCCGTTCGTGTCGCGCAGCGCCATGACCCCGGGCGGGATGCCCTCGACCGCCGAGTTCCGCCGCGCCTGCTGCAGCGCCACGAACACGTCGCCGTTCGGCGCGACCACGAGGTGCCGCGCCGCGCCGATGGAGTCGGCGAAGATCGTCGCGCAGAACCCGGCGGGCAACGTGAGCCCCGCGGTGCCGCACGCCGGCCCGAGCTGCATCGCCGCGCCCGATTGATCGGCGGCCGGGTTCTGCGCGGCGCAGCCGGCGGACGCGAGAATCGCCACGATGGCGGACACCCGGAATTCACTTCGCATGCAACACATGATGTATGAACCTCGATCTCGGTGTAGTTTCGGGACGAATGCGCGACATGAACCTTCGCTGGCCCATGCGCAATTCACCACCCCTGACCGCAAGGCGGACGCCATGAAACGCTTGTGTCGAAAGATAGCGCCCGTAATGGTGGTGATTGCCGCGACCGTGCCCGCTGCCGCGTGCGGCGCGGCGCGGCAGCAGATTCCGCCCGGGACGGACCGCGGCGCCCTGATAGTGCGCCTCGGCCCCGACACGCTGTTCGTCGAGCGATTCGAGCTCACTCCGGGCAGAATGTACGTGGAATCGGTCGTGCGCGCCCCGGCCGCCGCGTTCCGGACGATCGACGCCAAGCTGAACCCGGACGGGACGCTGTCGTCCATCGCCGTCGCGACCTTCGACCCGGCCAGCCCGCGCGCCGGCATCGCGCGGGACAGCGCCACCGTCACCTTCTCCGCCGACTCCACGATCTACAGCCTCGGCCTCGGCGCCGCCAAGCAATTCCTCAGGTTGCCTGATCGCGCGGACGTGGTGATCTCGCTGCCGGGGAACTTGTGGTTTCCTAACTACGTTCTGCTGGCCCTGCGGGCGCCACGCGTCGTGGGTGATTCAATCGTCGGCACGATGTCCATGCGGCTCGGCGCATATCCGCTGGTGGTGAAGCGGGTCGCGCGGGATACAGTCACGCTGTGGAGCCAGATCTCGGGGGTGATGCGCGTCATCCTCGGCCCGGACGGACGGCTTGCCGCACTCGACGGGACCGGCTCGTCGCTCGGCTACGTCGGAACCCGCATCGATTGGATCGACATCGACTCGGTGTCACGCGCGTTCGCCGCGCGGGAGCGCGCGGCGGGAGTGGTGGGCAGCCTGTCGGGGCGCGACACCGTGCTCGCCGAGCTGGCCGGCGCGCGGCTGACTATCGATTACGGACGTCCGACGAAGCGCGGTCGCACGATCTTCGGGAACGTCGTGCCCTGGAACACTGTCTGGCGCACCGGCGCCAATCTCGCCACCCATTTCACGACGAGCCGCGACCTTCAGTTCGGCGCGGCGGTCGTTCCGGCCGGCACGTACACGCTGCATACCATTCCGTCGCCGGACAGCTGGACGCTGCTCGTGAGCCGGCAAACCGGCCAGTGGGGAAGCAGCGCCGTCGACCCGGCAATGGTAATCGCGCGGATCCCGATGCGCGTGCGCGAATCGAGCGAAGTCGTGGAGACCTTCACCATCGCCCTCGTGCCTGAGGGAGGCGGAGGGCGCATCCGGCTGGCATGGGACAGGACTCTCGCGGAAGCGGGCTTCACGATTCGCTAAAAAAAAACGGCGCCACCGAGGCGCCGTTCTTTTCGCGGCAACCGGCGGGACGTCAGAACGACAGTCCGATGCCGAGCCGGCCGGTGATGGCCGCGACCTGCGCGTTCGGATACTTGTCCTTGCTCACGAACAGCCGCTTGGCGCCGAGGCCCGTGGCGATCGCCAGCCGCTCGCTCTTGCCGAGTAGCCAGTTGTAGCCGCCGATGAAGCCGATGGCGATGCCTTTCCCCTCCGACGGCTCGCCGACGACGTCCCGGTCGCGGCCCTGGTCGAGATAGCCGAGGCTGGCTCCGACAGAGAAGCCTCTGGGATTGATCTCGCCGGGATAGTAGCGGAAGGTGAAGTCGACGGACTTGTAATCGATGTCGTCATCCGTGAAGTAGGTCGCGCTGATGGCGCCCGTGGTACCGGTGCCGACGTTGATCTCGACGTCTCCGTTGAATCCGCCGAAGATGATCGCGAACGGATTGATCGTGGCGATGCCGGTGACGAGTCTCGCGCCGGCGGGCTGCTCGAAGCTGAGGCGCACGGGTGCGGGCTGTGTGTCCTGAGCGAGCAGCGCCGGGGCGGCGGCTGCGCTCGCCAGTAGGATCGCGAGCGGACGAAAAAAAGCTGTCATGTAGGTTCCTTGCGAGAGTGGAATTCGATGCGCCCAGTCCCAATACACCGGGGCACGAGGGTTGCTCCGCGCGGGCTAGAACTCGCGCTTCCGCATCTCCTTGAAGAATCGCTCGTGCTCCTGCCGCTCCTTGAGCGTCGCCTGGTCCGTGGGCTCGTCCTTGAGGTTCGGATCGTACTTCTTGCCGAATCCTTTCCGGCCCGACGTATTCGCCGCCTTGGCGGCGTTTTTTCTGGCGAGCGCTTCGATGGCTTTTTTATCCATGCGCTTAATACCGCCCGTAGGCAGGGAATGTGTCAACCGGAATATTGGGCATCGCGCTCGAAGCCTTCCCTCTCCATGACGCGCCCGTGAGGGCAATCGCGCGCTGTTTACTGCTTGCCGCGCCGTGGAGCACGGCTGGTCGGGTTCAGATCAGCCGCACTCGCTGAACCCGCACACGTGGCACTTCGCGCAACCCTCGGCGTACTCCAGCGACGAGCCACAGTCCGGGCACGTCCCGAACGACGCCTGATCGTGCGCCAGCTCGTCGAAAGCGTATTGCGACTGCGCGCCTTCCGACGATGCCAGCGGTGCCGTCACCGTTATCGGCGTGCCGAGCGGCGGCGTCATTCCCGAGGCGAGCAGATCCTGCTGCACCCCCTGCTTCTCGCGCAGCCACTCCTCGAGCGCGATGCCGATCGCGTCCGGAACCGACAGCACCTTGTTCGCGCCGATTCCGACCGCGCGATCCGAGCTGATCCCGCGGAGCTGGCGGTGCACCTCGCGCAGCGGAATCCCGGACCGGAGCGCGAGCGAGATCAATCTGCCCATCGCTTCCACGTCGGCCATCGCGGCGCCGCCCGCCTTCCCGAGGTTGATGAACACCTCGAACGGCTGGCCGCGGTCGTCCTCGGTGATGTGCACGAACATCGTGCCGAGCGGCGTCTCCTTGCGGATGGACGTGCCGCGCAGCTTGTCGGGGCGCGACCGCTTGGTGCGACGCTGGAGGTTCTCGGCCTCCGATTCGAACAGCGCAACCTTGAGCCGCTCGACCTCGGCGCTCAGCTCCGCGATCGTGCCGTGCAGGTCGCCCGTCGCGGCGCGGCTCGACTTGCCCGCCTCGCGCTCGGCCTTGGCCTTCTCCGTCGCGCCGGTGGACAGCACCTGGTTGTCGCGCGAGCCGTCCCGGTACACCGTGACGCCCTTGCACTTGAGCTCGTACGCCAGCTCGTAGATCGCGCGCACGTCGGCGGGAGTCGCGACGTGCGGGAAGTTCGTCGTCTTGGAGATGGCCGAGTCGCAGTGCTCCTGGAAGGCCGCCTGCATGCGCACGTGCCACTCCGGCGTGATGTCGTGCGCCGTGACGAACACGCTCTGCCACTTCTCCGGCACCTCATCGAAGTGGATGTGCCCTTCCCTGGCGATCTTCTCCATCAGCACGTCAGAATGCCAGCCCTCGCGCTTCGCGATGGCGAGGAAGTCCTCGTTCACGTCGGGCATCATCGCGCCGGCCTGGTTGCGCATGAACGCCACGGCGAACAGCGGCTCGATTCCCGACGAGCAGCCGGCGATGATGGAGATCGTTCCCGTCGGCGCGATCGTGTTGACGTTGCAATTGCGCAGGAGCTGCATCGGGCGGATGCGGGCGCCGCGCTCGTCGCGCTCGCTCGTCTCGTCCGGTCCCCAGATCGACCGCGCCCATTCGGGGAACGGACCGCGGTCGTTGGCCAGCCGCTCGCTCTCCCGCTTGGACTCGACGTCCACGAAATGCTGCAGCTTGCGGCCGAACTCGATCCCTTCCTCGGTGTTGTACGCGATGCCGAGTCGCACGAGCGCGTCCGCGAAGCCCATCACGCCGAAGCCGATGCGGCGGATGCGCTTGGACAGCGCGTCTATCTCCGGCAGCGGATACTTGTTGACGTCGATGATGTTGTCGAGGAAGTGCACGGAGAGGTGGATGTCCGAGCGCATCGCGTCCCAGTCCGTCTTCCCGTCGCGCACGTAGTAACCGACGTTGATCGAGCCCAGGTTGCACACGTCGTACGGCAGCAGCGGCTGCTCGCCGCACGGATTCGTCGCCTCGTACGGGCCGACGTGCGGCACCGGGTTGTACCGGTTCGCTTCGTCGATGAAGAAGCAGCCGGGCTCGCCCGTCCGCCAAGCGCCCTCGATCATCTTGTCCCACACCATGCGCGCGTCGAGCCGGTTGACGACGTCGCCGCTCGCCGGATCCACCAGATCGTATTCCGTTCCGGCCTTAACCGCGTCCATGAACTTGTCGGTGACCGCGACGGAGATGTTGAAGTTGGTGATCTGCGTCAGGTCTTCCTTGCAGTCGATGAACTGCAGAATGTCGGGATGATCGACGCGCAGAATTCCCATGTTCGCGCCACGCCGCGTGCCGCCCTGCTTCACCGCGTCCGTGGACGCGTCGTACAGCTTCATGAACGAGACGGGGCCGGAGGCAACGCCCGTCGTCGAGCGCACCATCGACCCGCTGCCGCGCAGCTTCGAGAAGGAGAAACCGGTTCCGCCGCCCGACTGGTGAATCAGCGCCATCGAGCGGAGCGTGTCGTAGATGCCGTTCTGCCCGTTGGACAGCGCGTCCTCGACGGGGAGCACGAAGCACGCGGAGAGTTGGCCCAGCGGCCGGCCCGCGTTCATCAGCGTCGGCGAGTTCGGCACGAACCGCCGGCGCGTCATGAGCCCGTAAAACTCCTCGGCCAGCGCGGTCATCGCCCCCTCACTGGCGCCGTAGCGCCTGTCGGCCTCGGCTACCGTAGTCGATACGCGCCAGAACATGTCCTCGGGCCGCTCGGTGGGCTTACCCGCGACGTCCTTGATGAGGTAGCGCTTTTCGATCACGGTCCGCGCGTTCTGATTCAGCTCCGCGGGCGCCGTAGGAGGGGTGAGTGCGACGGCCATCTTCTGAATTCTCCGCTCTCGGTAAGCTTACAACGCACCTTGCCGGGTCGCTCGGTACGAAAAGGACTCAAAGCCTTGTGCTGCAATCTTTTCGCGCCTGAAATCGACCACTTTTGCGCGGGGGGTCAACGTATCCGAGTACGTGTATCCGCGCCAGTTGAATTTAACCTGTTATGCCACAAAAGGTTACCCGCCGGGCATCACGAATGTCCGCGCGGGGTCAGGTTTTCAACGGTGGAGAGAGACTTCTCCGCACTGCCCTGCCTGCTCCGCGTCGCTCACCCCGGCTCGGCGGCGTAACACTAAATCTTTCAAAGCGTTACAGATCTTGGAGCGCCGGCTCCCCGCCCCATCGTCGGCGCGAGGCGGGGCGACGACGGCCGGCGGCGGCTCAGAAGACTTGCTCGGAAGCACGGTAGCGGATTGTGATGCTCCGAGCTCGCGGAAGAACTGCTCCAAACCCTCCACAATGCTGCGCGCGTGCGCGTCCTGATACTCCGCCGTCTTCATCGCGTGCTCCTGGTCCGGCAGCATCATGAACGCCGCCTCCGTCAGGACAGCCGGGAACCACGTCGGCCTCACCACCGCGAAGTTCGCGCGGCGCGTGCCGAGATCCCCGAGATGCATGTTCCGGATCATGGCCTCGTGCACGAGCTGCGACAGCCGCGCCGAGTGCGCGTGGAAGGAGTAAGTGCTCGTGCCGTTGTTCACGAACGGATTCACACCGTCGGGGAACGCGTTGTAGTGGATGGACACCAGCGCGTGCACGTTCGCGCGTCTCGCCATCGTCGGACGGAGATTCAGATCCACGGCCTGCTCCGGCTCCGTCTTGGTCAGCAGCACCTCCGCGCCACGCTCGATCAGCAGATCCCGCGCGCGCAGCGCGACCGGGACGACGGCCTCGCGCTCCGGCAGTCCGGTCGGGCCGGTCGCGCCGCCGGCTTGTCCTTCCAGCCCTGGATGTCCGGGGTCGATCGCGATCCGCAGGCCGCGCAGCGGCGCCGACGGGTCGATCACCGGCGGCCGTCTCACCTTGAGAACGAAGTTGCCATTCTCGAACAGGGGCTGATACGCGAACACGGGGCCCGACAGATCGAGGATGTATTCGGTCCGCCCCTGACCATGCGCGATGCTGATGCTTCGCAACAGCGGATCCTGGATGACCCGGCTTCCCTCCGTGCGCGGCGCGAACGGCGTCACGCCGAACAACGTGACGGTCAGCCGCGAGCTGTCGACCCGCACGTAGTAAGCGGGAGGCGCCAGCGCGGGCACTATCAGATCCACCGACTCGGCGTATGGGATTATCGTGTCGCGGCCGATCGCCTGCGGCGGCTCGTACCCGGCCGGCTGCTCCTGGATCTGGCTGTTGGCGACGCGGAACCTCACTGACGATTCCAGCTCCACCACGGTCTCGTTGCCGACCGTCCCTTGCGTGCGCACGACCGTCCCGGGGAACAGGAAGTAGCGCACGATGTTGGGATCCGGCGACGGCTGGCCGGTGACCACGCGGTCGGTATCGTTCGACACGGTCGTCGGCCCCACCAAAATGCCGTACCGCACGGCCGTATCGACTGGCTGCGGTTGAGCGGGCGTCACCGGAGTCGTCGTGTCCGGCGGAGGAAGCAGCCGGATGGGATGCGACAGTCGCGAGGTATCGCGGCCGAGCACCGCGACGATGTCGTACCGCGACATGTCGCGGGAAGGCACGGGGAGGAACGCCAGGTACGCTCCGTTGGGCCAAACAGGCACGGGCTCGCCGTTGATGAAGAGCGCCGCGTTGCCGTTACCGATCGAGCCGAAGATGAAGTTCGAGTCGCGGGATGCGACGACGGAGTTCGGCGTCGGATAAACCACCTTGATCTCCATGGGCCCGGTCACGAGGGGGATCGGAGGAAGGCTCGGGTTTACGGGCGCCGGAGGGCGGCCGGGCATGGGACCAGGAACCGGAACGCGGGAGGCGGGCGCGCATGCCGCCGCAAGTGCGAGCAGCGGCAGAACTCTCAGTCTGAGCATAGCTTGCCTTGGAACGGAATGGTCGGCCTGGTTTAGCTCAGACTGGGGTAAGCAAATATCCGGCCTCTGGAGGGGTCAAATGGAGCGCGCCATGCTTGGGCAGACGAAACGACTTTTTATCGCGGCCGCGGCTGCCGCGCTCGCGGGCTGTACGGGCTCTGGAAGCCCGGAGAACGATTTACCCGACTCCGCGGCGCTCACTGTGCCGGGAGAGCCCGCTGCGGCTTCTCAGCCCGTCCCGGCGGAGTCCGTGACTGCGGCCGGCTCGACGCCGCCAGCTCGGCAGACGCCTGCTCAGTCCGAGCCGGTGCTCAAGCAGCCCCCTCCGCCCCGGGATACGCGGCCGTCGATTCCGTGGCCGCCGGACTCTATCCAGTTGCGGCGGGACACGACTTAACTACGCAGCACGCTGCGCAGTTGCCGCACGCAGCACGCAGCGCCGTTCCCTATCTCGCCACCGAGCTCGCGCCCGACCGCCGGAGCCAGAGCAGCCCCACCACCGTCATCACCAGCATCGCCACCAGCGTCGTCCAGCGGTACAGCAGGAGCGCGCCCGTGGCGAACATCAAACCGAACAGGATCATTACGCCGGCGCCAACGCGCTGGATGTCGGCGGCCAGGTTCTGCACCGGTGCCTCGCCCGTGCGCTCGCGCTGCCGCTTCCAGCCCGGTCCGCCGGGACGCACACGGCGGTAAAACGCGTCCAGCTTCTCGTCGCTCTCCGGTTTCGTGGCGAGCATGATCGGCACCCACACCAGCAGCGTGACGCCGGCCGTCACGAACAGGCGCATGCCGAAATCCGCGATCTTCAGCGTGTAAATCGGGTTGTCCACCGACGTGAGGAACCCGACGATGAATCCCGCCAGCATCGCCGACAGCTCGGCCCAGGCGTTGATGCGCCACCAGTACCAGCGGAGAATGAGCACGAGCCCGGGGCCCGTGCCCACGGCGAGAATCAGGCGATACACGGTCGCGATGCTGTCCGCCTGAAACGCGGCGAATCCGGCGATCGCCGTCACGATCGCGGACGACACGCGGGCGGCGAACACGAGCTCCTTCTGCGTCGCCTCGGGACGGATGAACCGGCCGTACAGATCGTTCGTCATGTACGACGCGCTCCAGTTGATCAGCGTCGACATCGTGCTCATGAACGCCGCGAGCAGCGAGGCGACCACGAGCCCGAGCAATCCCGCCGGCAGGAAGTCGAGCATCAGCCGCGGGTAGCCGAGCTCACGGTCTTCCAGGTCCGGGTACACGACCAGCGCGACGAGCGCGACGATGATCCACGGCCACGTGCGTACCACGTAGTGCATGATGTTGAAGAACCACGCGGCCTTCTCCGCGTCGCGCTCATTGGGAACGGAGGACAGCCGCTGGATGAACTCCCCACCGCCGTCCGACCGGCGGAACGCCCACCACAGCACGGTCACGTACGCGAAGAAGGTGCTCGCCGTGATCCCCGCCGTCTTGGAGAAGCTGATCAACCCGTCCCGGCTGAACTCGAATGGCGTGAACGCGAGCGCGTCGAACTCGGTGATCCGCTGGGCTTCCGAGACCATCTCGCCGAGCCCGCCGACGTGGTTCACGGCGGCGACCGCGACGATGATCGCGCCGATTAGCGCGAGGAAGAACTGGAAGAAGTCCGTCGCCACGACGCCCCACAGCCCGGCCGCGCTGGCGTAGAACAGCACGATCACGCTGATCCCGATTATCGACCACAGCTTGGTGGCGTCGCCCGCATCGATCCCGAGCCCTGGGAAGATCTGCAGCGCGTCTACGACCTTGACCATCGCCAGCATCGCGTAGCCCGCTCCGATCGAGCCGATCACGACGGCGAACAAAAAACCCTTCACGGCCCGCAACGTCGCGGCGGGACGGCCGCCGTACCGCAGCTCCGTCAGCTCGTTGTCGGTCACGATCTCCGCGCGTCGCCAGAGACGCGCGAACATGTAGATCATGATGACGTGCGCGAGCCCGTACGACCACCATTCCCAGTTGCCGGCGATGCCGCGCGTCCCGACCACGCCGGCCACGTACAGCGGGGTGTCGATGGAGAAAGTCGTGGCAGCCATCGACGTCCCGGCGAGCCACCACTTTACGTTCCGCCCGCCGACGAAGAAGTCGGCCATGCTGCCCGACGCTTTCCGCGCGAGGACCACGCCGAGCGCGAGCGTCAGCACCATGTAGCCGATCACTATGAGCCAGTCAACGCCGCGCACAGTCCTCCTCCGTCAGTTCATTTCCGGCTTCTGGTCAGCCAGCGCGCAGCCGCGCGCTGCATGGCGGACTCTCCGCCCCATGCGCAGACGACGGGCACGGCGGCTTCGATGGACGCCGCGAGTCTGGGATGACTGAACTGCACGATCACGATTTCCTGCTCGCGGTCGCGGGCGCGGGCGACGGCGGCGCGAACGGCGTCGAGCGATGCCGCGGAATAACCCGGCCGGCCCTTCCACGACCGGATGTCGCCGAACAGCGCGATGACCGCCGTGGCGTCGTCGCCGGTGCTTCCTTCCGCTTCGCGCACCGCGGCGCCGCGCGCCTTAAGCTCCGACGAGAACGGCTCGCGGGAGGGCGGCGGATACGGCCCCCCGACGTCGTCGTCCACCACGGTCAGCTCCACGGCGGTCAGCGGGCCCGGCAGCGCGCCGCGCACCCCGTGGATCACCCGCTGCGCCAGCTCCTCGGCCCACGCGCGGTCCTCGCCCAGTTTCGAGACGTCGGACGGCCCCTGCCACGCGTCGCGCGCGTGTGCCGTCCTGCGCTCCGCCGATGCGCGTATCCGCCCGACCTCCAGCTCGCCGTCGTCGAGCGCGCGCTGCACCGCCTCGGCCACCGCGTCGAGGTCGGTTGGGTACAGCAGCAAATCGCACCCGGCGCGGAGCGCGCGAACTGCGGCTATCGCTTCACCCTCTCCGAGCACGCCCTCCATGATCATCGCGTCGGTGACGACGAGACCCTCGTAGCCGAGCTCGCCGCGAAGGATGTCGCCGAGTATTCGCGGCGACAGAGTGGCCGGAGCGCCTGAAGGATCCAGCGCGGGATACGAGATATGGGCCGACATCACGCTCGCCACTCCCGCCGCGATCGCGGAGCGGAACGGCGCGAGGTCGGTGGCGCGCAGCTCCTCCGCGTCCAGGGTCACGGTAGGCAGCGTCGCGTGCGAGTCGGCGGTGGTGCGGCCGTGTCCGGGAAAGTGCTTGGCGCACGCCAGCACGCCCTCCTTCTGACACGACTCGATCCACACTGCCACGTCCCGCGCGACTCTCCGCACGTCGCCGCCGAACGCGCGCGTTCCGATGATCGGATTGTCGGGCTCGAGGTCGACGTCGGCGACGGGGGCGTAGATCCAGTTGACCCCCAGCGCGCGCGCTTCCCGCGCGCTGATGGCGGCTGCGCGGCGAATGGCGTCCACGTCGTCGAGAGAGCCGATGGCCGCGAGCGGCGGCAATCCCGTAGCGCCCTGGAACTGCTGCCCGGCGCCGCGCTCGAGATCCGAGCCGATGAGCAGCGGAATTCTCGACCGCTCCCGCAGCTCGCTGGTCAGCTTGGCGACTTCCTCGGCCTCGCCGCCGAACAGCGCGAATCCCCCGACGGCCAGCTCCAGCGCGTGCTCGATCACCGCCCGCTCCCTGTCGTACCCGGCGTCGGCGTCCCACCGGATAGCCGGGAGCAGCAGCTCGCGCGCGTCGCTCATGCGGGCGTGAGCTTGCCCAGGATGCGCCGGCCTCGGGCTCCTGTGGCGGTCGGAACGTTCGCCGGGATCCGCATGAGGTGGAGATACCCAAGCAACGCGAATGCCACGGCCTCCTTTGCTTCCCCGTCGAAGTACGCCTTGTTGAAATCGGTCACACGCAGCGGCGCCACGGCGGACGTTATCGCGGCCACCAGCGTCGGGTTCTTCGCCCCCCCGCCCGAGACGAGCACCTCCTCGACCGGCTCGGGCATGAACCGGCGATACGAATCGGCCACGCTGCGCGCGGTCAGCGCCACCGCGGTCGCGACGACGTCCTCGTCACTCGCGCCCGCCGCGCGGCAATCCTCGATCAGCTGCTCGATGTACGGAATGCTGAACAGCTCGCGCCCGGTGGATTTCGGGGGCGGGGCGCTGAAATACGGGTCCTGGAGCAGGCGGGTCACGATCGAGTCCACCGGCTTGCCCCGCGCGGCGATCGCGCCATCGCGATCGAACGGCAGCTCCGGGAACAGCTTGCGCACGACGCCGTCTATCACCGCGCAGCCCGGCCCCGTGTCGAATGCGCGCACGCCGGTCAGCTCACCGCCGGGAGGAACGACCGTGACGTTGCCGATTCCGCCCAGGTTCTGCAGCGCGCGCCAGCCGGTGTCGGAGGAGAACAGCAGCGCGTCGGCTATCGGCACCAGCGGCGCGCCCTGCCCCGCCGCCGCGACGTCGCGCACCCGGAAGTCGCTGATCACGTCCAGGCCCGTCCGCTCCGCGATCACCGACGATTCGCCGAACTGCCACGTGGAATGTCCGGGCTCGTGCCACACGGTCTGGCCATGCGACGCGATGCCCGCGATGTCCGCGCGCGCGATGCCGGCCTCCGCTATCGCCGTCACGGCCGCCGCGGCCAGCCACTCGCCCAGCTCGAAGTTCAGCCTGCAGTACTCCGCGGGATTCGTCCCGTGCAGAGCGGCGCCGAGCCGTTGCCGCTGCTCGGGCGAATACGGGGTGGAAGTGAAGGCCAGCAGATCCGACTCGATTCGCGAGGCGGGCCCTTCCGAGAACCGCACGACGGCCGCCGAGATCCCGTCCAGCGACGTGCCGGACATGAGGCCGACGAGCACGAGCGGACGGCGTTCCGGCATCAGCCGACCGGTGGCGGCGGACCGGGCACCACTTTTCGGATGACCCCGCCGACCTGCTCCAGCGCCCGCTCCGCGTCCGGGCGCGATACGCCGAGCTTGTGCATGACGATCGCCAGCTTCACGCTGCCGCCCGCCGCGTTCAGGATCTCGCGCGCGGCCTCGCGCGTGACGACGCACACTTCCATCACGATCCGCTCGCTCCGGTCGCGCAGCTTGTCGTTGGTCGCGCGCAGATCCACCATGAGGTTTCCGAAAGTCTTGCCGAGCCGGATCATCGCGCCGGTGGTGATCGTGTTCAGCACCAGCTTGGTCGCCGTCCCCGCCTTCATGCGCGTCGACCCGGTCACCACCTCCGGTCCGACGATCGGCAGGATCACCACATCCACCGCCTCGGTGAAATCGCCAGGAATGTTGGAGCACGACAGAATGCCGGTCTTCGCGCCGCGCTCGCGCGCGCGCACCAGCGCGGCCCGCACGTACGGCGTGGTCCCCGACGCCGCGATGCCGAGCACGAAGTCGTTCGGCCCCACCGCGCGCGCATCTATCTCCTTCGCTCCGTTCCCGACGACGTCCTCGGCGCCTTCCTGCGATCTCGTCAAGGCGGGCGGGCCGCCCGCGATGATGCCCTGGACCAGCTCGGGTGGCGCGCCGAAAGTGGGCGGGATCTCGCTGGCGTCGAGCACGCCGAGGCGGCCGGAGGTGCCCGCGCCCACGTAGATGAGGCGGCCGCCCGCGCGGAAGGACTGCTCGGCGATCTCGATGGCCCGCGCGATCGCTTCCCGCTGGCCGGCGACGGCGTCGGGAACGGATCGGTCTTCGGCGTTTATTAGATCGACGATCTCCAACGGACCGGCGAGATCTATCTCCGCGGTACGCGGATTACGCCGCTCGGTTTCGCGCGGATCAAGGCTCACTATGCGGTGAGCGTCAGCCGTCGCGCAATGATGCAGTGCGCTGCACGGGAGTAACTTACCGGGCGCGATTCCACGCCTGCAAGAATAACGGGAGTGTTCATGAATAGGGTCATTGCACTTGGTTTGGTTGCGCTGGTCGGCCTCGCCGGCAGCGCCGATGCGCAAATCCGTCGCCAGCAGCCCGCGCCGGGGCCGCCGGCCAACTGGATCTCGGTCGGGATCGGCGCTTTCTCCGCGAACAGCGTGAGCGACGGCGACTCCCAGACCACCTGGGATTTCGGCAACGCCACGTCGCCGCTGTACCGCGCGTCGCTGGAGAAGGCTTTCTCCAACGGCATGGCCGTGGGTCTTGCAGGGACATACGTCAGAGCGCCCATCATATACTTCGCCAACTTTACGGTTGATCCCAATCCCGAAAATCCCGCGCCGTTTTGCGGACGTTGCGACGCGGAGGTCGACGTGTACTCTCTCGGCGTGAACTTCGAGGCCGGCAGCGGGATGGGCCTTCATCAGGTGTACGGCGGCAGCATCGGCGTCACGCGGTACGCCAACTTCGAGCGCACGAGCGACGGCGTCGAGCTTCGCCCGACGGACGCGGTCAATGCGCTCTCGGGAACTTTCAGCTACGGCTTCGGCTACGCCTTCTCGCCGCGCACCTCGGTCGTCGGCGTATACGACATCGGCCTCGTGTACCACAGCCGCGACGGGCTCTCCAGCGATCAGCGGAACACGCTCGTGCCGCGGACTTTCCGCATCAGCCTGCGGCAGGGATTCGGCACGCGCTCGCGCACCGGCGTGAGACGCAGGCGCTGACGCCACGGGCCTGCTTCCGGGTGCCATGCTGAGGCAGAGGGTTGTAGGTGGTATGCGCGGGGCGCGACGGATGCTCGTCGCTTCCTGCGTTTTTTTTGCGGTCGGATGCCACGGACTTCCCCGCGGGAGCGCCGCGGGCAGCGGAGACTTCGAGCCCGGCTGGAATCTCGGCGCGAGTGCCACCGCGGCATTCGGCCAACACGGCATGGTCGCGAGCAACGACTCGCTGGCTACCGCCGTCGGAGTGGAGATCCTGCGGCGCGGCGGGAACGCCGTGGACGCCGCGGTCGCGGTCGCCTCCGCACTGGCGGTGACACACCCCGAGGCCGGCAACATCGGCGGCGGCGGGTTCATGCTCGTCCGGCTGGCGGACGGCAGCACGGCTGCGCTCGATTTTCGCGAGCGCGCGCCGGCGGCGGCCACGCGCGCCATGTTCTCCCAGCCGGGAGTGCCCCCGGGCGCGAGCACCCGCAGTCATCTCGCTTCAGGTGTTCCGAGTGCCGTCGCGGGAATGCTCGCGGCGCTGGAGCGGTTCGGGTCGGTGAGCCGGGAGCAAGCGATCGCGCCGGCGATAGCGCTCGCGCGTAACGGCTTCATCGTGGACACCACGTTCAGCCGTACGATCGCCGGGCAGCGCGCGCGGATCGCGCCGCACGCCGGCGCCGCGGCGTTTTACCGGGGACCGATCGCGGAGCTGATCGTCGCGGAGATGCGCCGGGGAGGCGGGCTCATCACGGCCGAAAATCTTGCGACCTACCGTGAGCGCTGGCGCGCACCGCTGGAGACTACCTACCGCGGACATACCGTGATCGGCATGCCGCCGCCGGCCTCGGGTGGAATCGCGGTCGCGGCGTCGCTCAACATCCTCGAGGCGTTCGGCGACCTGCCGCCCTTCGGGACGGCGCAGCGCGCGCACCTGCTGCTCGCGGCATTTCAGCGGGCCTTCATCGACCGGAACGAGCTGATCGGCGACCCGGACGCCGCGCCGATCCCCACCGAGCTGCTGACCAGCAAGGCATACGCCCGGCGGCTCGCGCGCACGATTGATCCTGCCCGGGCAACGACCACGCGCGCGGCCCGTGCCGCGGTGCGCGAGGGCAACGAGACTACACACATCGCGGTCGCCGACAGCTTCGGCAACGTCGTCTCGCTGACGACGACGATCAACGACATCTACGGCTCCGGCGTGTTCGTCGAGGGCGCGGGCTTCTTTCTCAACGACGAGATGGACGACTTCGCTGCCCGCCCCGGCGCCGTGAACGCGGACGGGATCATGGCCGCGGAAGCCAACGCGATAGCGCCCGGGAAGGTGATGATGAGCTCGATGGCTCCCACCATCGTGCTCGACCCCGACGGCCGCGTGCTGCTGGTAATCGGATCGCGCGGGGGCCCGCGCATCATCACCAGCGTGGTGCAGCTCATCGTGAACGTGGTGGATCACCGGATGAGGCTGCTCGACGCCATGCGCGCGCCGCGCGTGCATCACGTCGTGAGTCCCGACTCCGTCTGGTTCGAGCGGGGGTTCGCGCCGGCCGTGCTCGACTCACTCGGCGCCATGGGCTACAAGCTGAAGCCGATTCGCACCGACACGCTGCCCTACATCGGCCGTGTGATCGCCGTGGCGCGCCGTGGCAACGGCTGGGAAGGAGTGGTGGACCCGCGCTATTCAGGGAGCGCGGCGGGACACTGAAAAGCGGTGACTGGTGACTAGTGGCTAGTGACTAGTTACTGCAACAAACAGAAAGCAGTTACTAGTCACTAGTCACTAATCACTAGTCACGTTGTTACGTATGCACTTGCACCGAGTTGTTCAGCGAGACCGTGATCGCGCCGCCGGTGGGAATGCACCCTTCATAGTTCGCCGTCGCGACCGCCGCACCGGCGCCCACCGCGGCACCGGCCGCCGCGCCGGTCACCGTCCCCCGCGTGTCGCGGCCCAGTATCTGGCCCGCGATCGCGCCGATGGCGGCGCCCGTCGCGACCTTCTTCACGTCGTCACGGGTGGTGCTGCTGCGAACCCGGTCGACCTGCGCGGAGCTCGTCGTGCCGCTGACCGCGTACGTCCGCCCACCGAAGCTGATCGAGCGGATCGCCACGCCTACCACTATCGGATCATTCACGTTGTCGCTGCGGTGGAGCGAGGTGATCTCGACCGTCGCTGTCGCCCCGGCGGGGATTACGGCCCCGTTGCTCCCAGTCACGCTCTGCCGGACCGTGGCGGTGAATCTGTCGCCAACCTTGTGCGTATTGGTGCAGACCCGCGTGCTCGAGCTGAGGCTCACGGTGGAGCCCGCGGCGATGGTTCCCATCGACCGCTCGGCGGTGCCCGTTCCGGCCGTGGAGACGTTGCCGCTGCTGGTGGTCCGGGGAGCCGTGCTGGTCGTCGTGGGCCTCGGAGTCGTGCGAGTCGTCGTGCGCGGCTGTGTCGTCGTGGTTCGCGGCGCGGGTGCGGCAGGGGCCGGCTCGGCCGCGGACGGGACGTCCGTCAACGCCGGCTGCACGCCCGTGTCTACGTTCGCAAGCTCGAGGTCACGATTGAGAGTCGTGTCTGTCGCCAGCGTGTCGTCCCTGCTGTCGTCGCCGCATGCGGCGACCACGAAGGTCAGGGAAAGCGCCGCAAACAGGCGGGTATATTTCAACATCTGTCTCCTCCGAGACTGGGATTGCCGTCATGATCGGCTTGGGTGCTTCCAATGTAAATCGGGGCAATTCATGTGCCTTATCTGAAACACCTTAGACGGTTAGTTCCATATTACGCCCCCTACCGCAAGGAAGTTCTCTGGGGCCTCGCTCTGGTGGTCCTTTCGTCGGCCGTTTGGAGCGTAATCCCCTGGCTGCTGAGACAGGCGCTGGACGCCATGGGCGCGGGTGAGCCGGCCCGAGTCGCATGGCGATACGCGGGCACGATTGCCGTAGTCGCGGTCGTGGGCGGCGCGCTGCGCTACGGGATGCGCGAGCTGCTCAACGGCGCGAGCCGGCGCATCGAGTTCGACCTCCGGAACGACCTGTTCGCGCGGCTGACGACGCTCGACACCTCGTATTTCGGCGCGACGAGGACGGGCGACATCATGGCGCGGCTGACCAACGACCTTGGCGCCGTGCGGATGGCCGTCGGTCCCGCCGTGATGTACCTCACCAACACCATCTTCGGCGGCGTGTTCGCCATCGCCTTCATGCTGCGGATCAACGCGCTCCTCACCGCGCTCGCGCTGCTGCCGATGGTGCTGCTCCCGGTGATCGGAATCCGGATGGGCAAGGCGCTGCACGACAGGTTCGAGGCGGTGCAGGAGCACTTCTCCACGCTTACAACGCGGGCGCAGGAAAACCTCGCGGGCGCTCGCATCGTCCGGGCATACCGGCAGGAGGACGCGGAGATCGAGCGCTTCGCGCGGCTGAACGACGAGTACCTCGTCCGGAACATGTCGCTGGTGCGGCTCTGGGGCATTCTGCACCCGGTGTTCGGGCTCCTGGCGGGGATCGCGACCGCAATCGTCCTCGGAATCGGCGGGCTCCTCGCGATGCGCGGGGTATTCAGCATCGGCTCGTTCGTCGCGTTCAGCCTGTACCTCGCGATGCTGATGTGGCCGCTGATCGCACTGGGGTGGGTGATCAACTTGTTCCAGCGCGGCGAAGCGTCGATGGGACGGCTGCACGAGATCCTGGACTCCCGCTCCGCGCTGGCAGGGCATGCCACCGGGCCGGTGCCGCTCGCGGCCGGCGGCCGCCGAATCGAGTTCCGCGGCGTCGGCTTCCACTATCCCGCGCCCGAGGGAGAGCAGCCGCGCTGGGTCCTCCGCGACGTCTCGTTCATCTGCGAGCCGGGCCAAACCGTCGGGATCGCCGGCGCGACGGGCAGCGGAAAGAGCGCGCTCATGGATCTCATCCCCCGGCTGTACGACCCGCAGGAAGGGGAGATTCTCCTGGACGGAGTTCCGCTGCGCGAGCTCGATCTGGAGGCGCTGCGCGCGGAGATCGGTTACGTGACGCAGGAGAGCCTGGTATTCAGCGACACGATCGCGGCCAACCTGGGGTACGGCGCGCGCAGCGAGCGCGACTGGATGGAAGCCGCCCGCCTGGCTCAGCTGGCCGAGACCGTCTCGGAGTTTCCGGCGCGGTACGAGACCATGCTGGGGGAGCGCGGGATCAACCTCTCCGGCGGCCAGAAGCAACGGGTGACGCTGGCCCGCGCTCTCGCGCGCCGGCCCGCCGTGCTGCTGCTGGACGACGCCCTGTCGGCGGTGGATACGCGGACGGAGGCGGACATCCTCGGCGCCCTCCAGTCGGTGCGAGACACGCGGTCGGCGATCATCGCCTCCCATCGCGTGAGCGCGTTGCGCGGCGCCGATCACATCGTCGTGCTCGATGGGGGGCGCGCGGTGGAGCACGGGCGGCACGCCGAGCTGCTGGCACGCGGAGGCCGGTACTGGTCGCTGCTCCGGCGGCAACAGCTCGTCGATTCGATCGAGGAGGTCGGGGAGCAACATCTGGCGGCTTCGGTGGCGAGCCCTACTATTGATTGACGATGAAAGCCCCCCGATGAGCGTGACGCAGCTCGAGAAAACTTCCCCCTGGGAACTGCATCTTACCGCCCTCGAGAATCAGAGCCTCGAGGCGATGCGGCTGATCAACGAGCTGCGGGTCCGCGACTCGCTCAAGACGCAGTTCCTGTCCAACATCTCGCACGACCTGCGCACGCCGCTCACCGCCATCGTGACGCACGCCGAGATCCTCCGTGACGGCATGATCGGCGAGGTCAACGAGCAGCAGCGCCGGAGCATAGACGGCATCATCGCGGGCGGCCGGCAGGTGCTCAACATGGTAAACGAGATCCTGACCTACGCCAAAGGCTCGGCCAATCAGCTCGACCTGGTGATCAGCGAGTTCTCGCTGGAGGATCTCATCGAGCAGATACGCATCCTCAACACGTCGCTGCTCGCGCGCAAGAATCTGGAGTTCAGCTCTTCGGTCGAGGGCGAAGTTCCGCTGCTCCGCGCCGACAGGCAGAAGATCGCGCACATCCTCGGGAATCTTCTCGGCAATGCCATCGCGTTCACTCCGGCCGGCGGCCGGATCTGGGTGAACGGCCGCATGGTTGTCCACGAGGAGAGGCCGGAGCTGGTGATCGAGGTCGGCGACACGGGGGTCGGCATCGCCCCCGAGCATCACGATCTGATCTTTCGCGAATTCGCGCAGGTGGACGCTTCCCCGTCGCGCGCGCATCACGGCACCGGGCTCGGCCTCACGATCGCGCGGCAGCTCGTCGAGGTGCACGGCGGCCGGATCTGGCTCGAGAGCGAGCTCGGCCGCGGCAGTCGCTTTTTCTTTTCCGTCCCCAGCTCCTATCTCGCTGTCTGACGATAGCGCGGGCTCGCGGCCGCACCTGCTGCTGGTCGAGGACAACACCGACGTGACCGACGCGCTGCGCATTTTCTTCGAGCACAGCGGCTACAGGGTCAGCGCGGCGGCCAACGTGGCGGAAGCGGTGCAGGTCGGCGTGCACGACACGCCCCGGGTCGTGCTGCTCGACGTCTCGCTCGGAGACGGCGAGGACGGGATGGAGATCCTGCACCGCTGGCGCGAGTGCGGCGTCGCGCAGCCGCGCGTCATCGCGCTGACCGGTCACGCGGACGAGGCTACCCGGGAACGTTGCGCCGCGGCGGGATGCGAGGCGGTCCTGCTCAAGCCCACGACGACGGCCGATCTGCTGGCGGCCGTCAAAGCAGCTACGTAAGTCCTCTCCTGCACTCGGCGCACGTCCCGTAGATCACCAGACGGTGTCCCTGTCTGGAGAATCGGTGCTGCTCCGCGATCAACGTCGTCATCCGCTCCAGCCGCTCGTCCCTGAACTCCGTGACCCTGCCGCATACGGAGCACAGCAGGTGCTCGTGGTGGGGCATGTCCCGCGCCGGCTCGTACCGCTTGAACCCTTCTCCAAAGTCCCGCTCGACGACCAGCCCGCTGTGGAGCAGCACCTCGATCGTCCTGTACACCGTGGCCAGCCCCGCGGCGGCACCCCTGCTCTTCAGCTCCCGGGCCACGTCGTCAGCCGAGAGGTGGCTCGCGGAGCCGAGCACCACATCGGCGATAGCGAGCCGCTGCGGCGTGACCGGCAGGTTGTGGTCCCGCAGGTACGAGGCGAAGCTCTCGAGCGCGGAGTTCACTGCACCGGATTCGCCAGGATGCTCCGGAACGCGTGCGCTGATATGCGCTCGGGCTCGAACGACTCCCCAGCGCGCCGCATCACCCCGTCGACCACGGCGTCGACCGTCGGCAGCGGCGCGTCGGCGTCGGCGCGAATCTCGAACTCCCACTTGCCCCGATCGGCGCCTTTGACCGCGAGCCGGTACCGGGCGGTGTAGACGGTGTGGCGGTCGGGGGTGATCTCCGCGTTCGCGTCGGGGTGCGCGGCCACCACGGCCACTCCGGTCTCAACGGGACCCTGCCGGATCGCCGGAAAGAGGCGCACCTCCGAGATGGTCTCCGGAGCAACGTTCTCGGCGATCTCGCGCAGGAAGCGTTCGGTGGTGTCGTTCAAGGCGGTGACTAGTGATTAGTGACTAGTGACTAGTGACTAGTGACTAGTGACTAGTGACTAGTGACTAGTGAACTGCAACTTCGAAGCTATGCACTTTGCGGCCATGAGTCACTATCGGCTGGAAAAGATCTGTTACTAGTCACCAGTCACTAGTCACTAGTCACGTCTTACAAGAGCGACACCGGATCCCTGTCAATCGTGATCCTCCGCTGCGCCGTCGCCGTCGCCGGCTCAAAGCGCTCCGCGAAGAACCGCAGAGCGCGCGTGAGCGTTCCCGGCTGCGACGACTTCAGCAGGAGGTGCCACCGCCACCGGTTCTTGATCCGCTCGATCGGGCACGGCGCCGGCCCCACGAGGGTGATCCCCTCCACCTGCCCCGCGACCAGGAGTTGCGACATCCACTCGGCCGCCGAGGTCGCGAGCTCCATGGCGGCGCTCTCCTCGACGGCGCTGAACACGATGTTGGCGAGCCGCACGAACGGCGGGTACGCGGGCTCGCGGCGGCCTTCGATCTCCGCGGCGACGAACGCGTCGTAGTCGTGCGTCAGCGCGTGGACCACGGCGTGGTGCTCCGGAACCCTCGTCTGAATGATCACGCTCCCGCCTTTCGGTCCCCGGCCGGCGCGGCCCGCGACCTGGCTCAGCAGCTGAAAGCAGCGCTCCGAGGCGCGAAAGTCCGGCAGGTTGATCCCGACGTCCGCGTCCACGACTCCGACTAGCGTGACGTTCGCGAAATCGAGTCCCTTGGCGATCATCTGCGTGCCCAGCAGGATGTCGACTTCGCCCGACGCCACCCGGTCGAGTATCTCGACGTGCGCCCACTTGCCGCTCGTCGTGTCCACGTCCATGCGCGCGATCCCGGCCGCGGGAAACCGCTCCCCCAGCAGCCGCTCCACGCGCTGCGTGCCGATGCCGCGCTGGCGCAGCGTCGTCCCGCCGCACCTGGCGCAATTCGCCGCGGGATCTTCCTGGTGCAGGCAGTAGTGGCAGACAAGGCGCTCGGGCGTGCGGTGATGGGTGAGCGTGATGGAGCAGTTGGGACACACGGCGACGTAGCCGCACTCGTCGCACTGAATAAACGAGGCGTACCCGCGCCGGTTGAGCAGCAGGATGCTCTGCTGCTTGAGCGCGAGCCGCGCGTGCAGCGCCTCGTCCAGCTCGGGGCTGATCGCGCGCTCGTAATCGGTGGCGGGCGCGGGGCCGGTCCCGTTGCCGCCGGAGAACCGCCGGCGGAGGTTGACGATCTCGACCCGCGGGAGCTTCCCTCCCGCCACCCTGTCCGGCAGCCGCAGCAGCCGGTACTTCCCCGCTTCCGCGTTCACCCAGCTCTCGAGCGACGGCGTCGCGCTTCCGAGCACCACGACTGCGCCAGCCTCGTGCGCCCGCATGATCGCGACTTCGCGCGCGTGATAGCGCGGCGCCTCGCCCTGCTTGTAGCTCGCCTCGTGCTCCTCGTCCACGATGATCGCGCCGAGATCGCTCACCGGCGCGAACACCGCCGACCGCGCGCCGACCGCGATCCGCTTCTCGCCCCGCTTGAGCGCGAGCCACGCGTCGTACCGCTCGCCGTCGCTCAAGGCGGAATGCAGCACCGCGACGGCGTCGCCGAACGCGCCGCGGAAACGGTCCACCGTCTGGGGCGTGAGCGCGATCTCGGGCACCAGCACGATCGCCGACTTCCCGCGGCCGAGGACGGCGCGCAGCAGCTCGATGTACACCAGCGTCTTCCCGCTCCCGGTCACTCCGTGCAGCAGGAACGTCTCGGCGCCGGACGCGGCCGACAGCGCCTCGATCGCGCTCCGCTGCGCGCTGGTCGGCTCCAACGGCGGGGCCGGCACGATCGCGCGCGACAGGAACGGGTCGCGCGCGACTACTTCTTCCTCCACCGTTACGAGCCCGCGCTTCTCCAGCCCCGCGATGACCGCGGGCGTGAACCCCAGCTGGTCGCGAAGGTGCTCCGCGCTGCTGGATCCGCCCAGGGATTCGATCGCCTCGAACAGCGCGCGCTGCTGCTTCGCCCGGCCGAAGATCGCCTCCCGCTCGATGAGCGATGGCGGCTCGCCGGTGATTCGGAGGATGCGGCGCGTGCGCGGCTTCGGCCGCGGCGCGTCGGCGCCGGTCAGCAGCACCGGCAGCGCCAGCCGGAGCGCCGCGCCGGGCGGCGCCACGTAGTACTCCGCGATCCAGTTGCAGAGGAAGACGAGATCGTCCGCGACGACAGGTTCGGGATCGGGCGCGTCCAGGACCTTCTTGATGCGTGTCCCCGGTCTTCGCTCGGCCCCCAGCCGCACGCAGACTCCTATCTGCCGCCGCTGCCGGAACGGCACCACGACGCGGGATCCCACCGTCACGGGATTGGCCAGCGAGTCGTCTACGAGATACGTGAACGTCTGGAAGAGCGGCAGCGGCAGCGCGACTTCGATCAGCGTCCCGGGATCGGCTCGCGTCACGTCGCGTCCCTTCTCCTCACGCCGATTCCCGGAACTTCCGGAAAGGTGATGCGCCCTTCCGGAATGGACACGCCGGTGAACGGATCGTCGGCCAGCAGCGCCGCGCCGTCGAGATCCGCGTAGTCCAGCAGGGGCGCGATCTGAGCGATGCCGGATATCCCGACGCTCGACTCGATCATGCAGCCCGCCATGACGCTCATGCCGCGGTCGCGCGCCGCGCTGATCATGCGGCGCGCTTCGGTGAGCCCCCCGCACTTGGCAAGCTTGATGTTGATTCCATGGACCGCGCCCGCGAGCCGCTCGACGTCGTGCGCGATGCGACAGGATTCGTCGGCGATGATCGGAATCGAGGTGCGGGATTGCAGCTCGCGGAGCCCGTCGACGTCGTTCGCGGCCAGCGGCTGCTCCAGCAACTCGACGTCGTGCTCGGCGAGCACCGGGAGCATCTCCATTGCGCGCGCGCGCGACCACGCCGCGTTGGCGTCCACGCGGAGAGCCTTGCGCGGCGCGGCGCCGCGCACGATCTCCAGAATGCGCCGCTCGTCTCCGGCGCCGAGCTTGATCTTGAGAATGGGATACTCCGCGGCGCGGAGCACTCTCTCCTCCAGCACCGACGGATCTCCGATCGGGATCGTGAAGCTCGACCGCGGTGCGTCGCCCGGATCCAGCCCCCACATCCGGTACACCGGCACCGACAGGCGCCTGGCGGCCAGATCGTACAGCGCTATGCTCAGCGCCGCGGTGACCGAGCGCGCGTCCGGCAGCGCGGCGCGAAGCTCGTCCTCCGCGGCCGCGACGTCGTCGCCGCGGAGCCGCGCGAGCAGCGGAGCCGCGCGCTCCAGCGCTTCCACGGCGGTCTGCCGGCTCTCTCCGTAGTACGCGTTCGGGGCCGCCTCGCCCAGCCCGAATTCGCCGTCCTCGGCCGTCAGCCGAACGAGCACATTCACGTGCTCCGCGTACGCGCCTCGCGCGATTACGAAAGGGTTACGGGTGTGGAGCGTGAGGATCTCATGCTCCACGCGCACTAGAAGACGCCGGCGGGAGTCGGCCTCCGGGCGATTCGGGCGGCGCGGATCGCGGCCGCTGACTCACCGGTGGGGAGCCAGCTCAGCAGTGCGTCCGCCAACTCGTGCCCGCGCGCGTACCGGTCGGCCGGAGACTTGGCCAGACACCGCATGATGATCGCCGCGAGCGCGGCGGGAATCCGCGAGTCCACCACTTCCGGCGACACCGCGGTCTCGTGCACGTGCTTGTAGCTGATCGAATAGACGTCCGCCCCGTCGAACGGCGGGAACCCGAGCAGCGCCTCGTACATCACGACGCCCACGGTGTACAGATCGCTGCGGCCGTCGAGTATCCGGCCGCGCACCTGCTCCGGAGACATGTAGTGCGGCGTGCCCATCACGTTGCCCGTGCCCGTCACCCGGCTGCGGAAGTGGGCGGTGGCGATTCCGAAGTCCGTCACCATCGCATGCTCGTCTTCGTCGAACATGATGTTGTCGGGCTTGATGTCGCGGTGCACTATCCCGTGGCGGTGGGCGTAGTCCAGCGCGCACGCTACCTGGGCCGCGACCGCCGCGACCGTATCCGGTGTGAGCGCGCGGTGCTCCGAGATACGGTCGCCCAGCGTGCCTCTCGCGAGGTACGGCATCACCAGATAAACCATCTCCGACGCCGAGCCGTAGTCAATGATCGGGCACACGTGCGGATGCACCAGCTGCGAAGCGGACTCCGCTTCGCGGCGAAACCGCTCGCGCATCTCCGGGTCCCGCGCCAGATGCGGGTGCAGCATCTTGACCACCACTGGCCGGTCGAGCGCGAGATGAATCCCGTAGTACACGTTCGCCATGCCGCCGCCGCCCAGGCGGTGCGTGATGGCGTACCGCCCGCCGGTCACCCGCCTGAGGGTGGAGATCTCCGGATCCGGCGGCGCGTCGGCGCGGCGCGGGACAGGGGGAAGCAGCTCGCTGCACTGCGTGCAGCGAGCGGCCTCGCTCCGGTTCCAGTGCCCGCAGGATGGACAGAACATCAGCTGGTGAACTGCATCTTCACGAAGTCGTATGGCGGCCAGGGTCCGGTCATGCCGAGCTCCAGGCTGGGATGGCGCTTGCCTTCGGCCGCGACGCCCGCCTCGAACGCGGACCAGCGATCCCGCTCGATCAGGAATGACGCGAGGCCGATCACTCTCTGGTTGCCCTGTGTCGAGTCCAGGATGGACAGCGCCGAGGCATGGCCGCGGAGCGTACGCATTATCTCGGTCGCCACCAGGTGCCACTCCCGGACCGTCTCGTCGTTCTCAAGCTCGTCCCGCAGCCGCACCGTCACGCGCGCCGCGCTGCTCCCGTCCAAGAGGGCGAGCGCGTCGCTCAGGGTCACGTAATGCAGCTCGAGCCAGCGCCCGAGCGCCGAACGCGAGCGGAAGATCGTTCCGGGCGGAGCGGGTAGTATGGCCGCGTACCGGAAGGCTTCCTCGACCGTCTGGGCGTATGCCTGGATTCGCTCGTCGCTCAGGGTCGGGCGCTGGTAAGCCGCGGGCGCCACGACCGCCGCGATCGCGCGAAACGGCACGAGCGAGGTGTCGGGCGCCGGCGAGCGGGCGCCGGGATCGGCGGCGATTATGCCGAAGAGCTGCAGCGCGCCTACAGGATTCTGCGCCATCTCAATCCGAGCAGAAGCAGCGCACCGAGCGCGAGCTGGACCCCGAGCAGCGTCCAGAACCCGTGCGCCTCGTTCGCGAACGGAACGATCACGTTCATCCCCCACATGCCGCTCACCACGACGAACGGTACGCTGATCGTCGCGACGATGCTCAGCGTCTTCGTGATGTTCCCGAGACGATTGGAGATCTGCATCAGGTAACTCTCGAGTGTGTTGCTCAGGAGCTCGCGGTACGTCTCAAGCCCGTCGTTGATCCGGAGCACCTTGTCGTAGCTGTCGCGGAAGTACCGCTGGGCGTCGGTGGTGAGAAAGGCGTTCGGCCGGTTGGCGAGGGTGGTGAACACGTCGCGCTCGGGAGCCAGATGCCGGCGGAGGGTGAGCACCAGCCGCTTGATGCTGAAGATGTCGCGCAGAGTCGCCTGGTCGTACTGGGCGAACACGCGCTCCTCGAGATCGTCGAGAAACTCCTCGATGCGGTCGAGTATCGGGAAAAACTCGTCGACCGCCTCATTGAGGACAAGATGGAGCAGTCGCGCGGGGCCGGCGGCGAGCAGGTGCGGCTTCGCGGCGGCCGTGGCGAGCAGCTCGTCGAGCGCGGAGGTGTTCCCGCCCCGCGCCGTGACCAGAAAGTTCCTGCCAAGGAAGCAGGCGAGGTTCACGGTCGCGAGGTCGTAGGGGTCATCCTCGGTCCGCTCCTGAAAGCCCACCGTGCGGACGATCACGAACAGGTAGTCGTCGAACTCCTCGACCTTGACCCGGGTCTCGGGATTCCTCGCCTCTTCTATCGAGACCGGGTGAAAGTTGAACGGGTCGGAGAGCAGCGCCGTCTCGTCTGGATCGGTCGCGTCCAGGTCCACCCACATCGAGCGCGTGCCGGACGCGAGCGCCGCGCGAATCTCGTCCGCGGTGCGGAGTTGGGCGGGCCTGCCCGAGGCATCCAGGTAGACGGTGCGGGGCGCCGACGCCGGCGCCGCGGCGGCGGTCTCGCGCGTTACTTCCGGCTCCGGTCTGGTGGCTGTCTCCATGGAGAGCTAAGTGTACTGCTTCGTGTCGGCGCGCGGCCAGTACGACGTGGGCCAGCTCACGCGGCGAGCACCTTGAGATGCTCGACCGCGGCGGCTGCCACGCGATCGGGCGCGTAACCCCCTTCCAGCGCGCTCACCACCCGGCCGCCGCACCAGTCCTCCGCGCGCGCCACGATCCACGTCGTAAGATCGGCGATGTGCTCCGACTCGAGTGTAAAGCCGCCGAGCGGATCGCCGGCGAGGCAATCGAACCCCGCCGACACCAGGACCAGGTCGGGCGTGAAGCCGCGGGTGGCCGCGTCGGTCGCGGACCGCAACGCGTCCACGTACGCCTCGGCCGCCAGCCCTCCGGCCATTGGCACGTTCCACACGTTGCCGTGCGGACCGCGATCGCTCGCGGGGCCGGTGCCTGGATACCACGGCCACTGATGCATGGAGACGAAGTGAATTCCGGCATCGCTCTCCACGAGAGCCTGCGTCCCGTTGCCGTGATGCACGTCCCAATCGACGATCAGCACGCGGTCGAGCCCGTGCCTCGTGCGCGCGTACCTGGCGGCGACCGCGACTGATCCGAAGATGCAGAACCCCATCGCGCGGTCCGCGACCGCATGGTGTCCCGGCGGCCGCACCGCGCAAAACGCGCGGGGTGTCGCGCCCGCGAGCGCGAGATCGACGCCCGTGAGGACCGAGCCGGTCGCCGCGCGGGCGGCGTCCCACGAGCCTTCGCTGACCAGCGTGTCGGCGTCGAACCGCCCGCCACCCGCCGCGCTCATGCGCTCGACGCTGTCGATGTACGCGGCGGTGTGCGCCAGAGCGAGCTCGTCGCGCGCGGCATGCCGGCCTTCGACGTGCTCGACTCCGTGGAACAGCTCCGGCTCGGAGCGGAGCGCTCGTGTGATCGCGCGCAGCCGGCCGGTGTGCTCGGGGTGGCTCCACCCGGTGTCGTGCCGCCCGCAGTCGGAGTGCGAGACGAAGGCGGCCCCGGCCGGCGTCAGCTGCGTACCGGTCGTCGTCTCCGGTGGGTCAGGAGGAACGTCGAGCCGTCGCGCGCGCCGGCGTCGGCGAGCGACGCACTCTCGTCGAAGATCTCGATGCCTCGAAGCTTGATGACGAAATCGTCGTGCGACCCGGCCCTCGGGTAGAGGGCCGCCAGGGCGTGCACCTTCGCCGCGAGCACCGGCTCGTCCGGTGAGGCGTCGATGCGCGCGACGTCCCACACCTCCGGCATCTCCACGCGCAGGTGGAGCGTTTCCTGTTCGCTCTCATCGGCGGACGCTGGCAGCACGCTCACGCCCGGCCGGCTCCGGAGCTGCACTACGAATGGAGCCGTCATGGATGAGCCACCTCTACCGCCACGTCCGCACCGGCCGGCTCCTGCGCCGCGGCCGGGGGCAGCGTCGCGAAAAATCGCGCGACCTGCTGATCGAACAGATACGACGAGCCGGTCACGCGCGTGCCCGACGCGTCCCCCGCGACGCCGATCACGATCTCCTCGCCGCCCTGGCCCCGCAGCGTGACGTGCCGCTCGCTCTCCTGCTCGAGAAACGCCGAGTAGATGCTGTTGCGGCGGGAGAAGAAAGTCTTCGCGGCAGCGAGCGTGGCCGCGGGCGCGAGCGAGGTCCGGTACTCCTGAATCGATCTATCGCGTTGTCGGGAAGGCATCATCGAGGGGATCTGGGAGTTCAATCAATCCGACCGGAATTTAACACGTGACAAGGCACCGTCAGGCGGCCCCCCTCAACCGACGGGACACGGTCTCGCCGAGCAGCGCGGCGAGCAGAACGCCGAACAGGAGCCAGGCGGGCGGCAGTCGCGAGCCGGGCGCCGCCGACCCCCGCGGACGGTCCGACGGCGGCCCGAGCACAGCGGTCAGCGCCGCGACCGGAGCCGGATCGCCGACGCCGGGCGAATCCCCCGCCGTGAGCGGCGGAGCGTACGCGACCGCGCTCACGAGCGCCGTCCACCACTCGCGGTGCGCCGCCGGCGCATCGTCGGCGCGCTGCATTCGCCACTTCCAGGTCTCGTCGTACCCGCTCGCGATCACGCGCCCCGTCCCCGACCGGCGGGCGGCGATGAGCGGCAGATCAGCGCGCGACTCCAATACGACCGCGTCACCCTTCACGCCGCCGAGCACAAGGCCGGATCGCGGCTCCGCGACGCGCCGCGCGCTGGCACTCGCGGGAGTGATTCGTGAGAGCGCGGGCAGCCGCGTCGCGGTTCCGGCCAACACCGCCCCCCCGCCCGCGGCCACGTACCGCGCGATCGCGCCCGCGCTCGGCGCGGCCGCGCCGTCGAGCGCGACGACGGCCGAGTAGCGCGCGGTGTCCAATGACATGTCCGCGCCCTGCCTGGTCTCTACTCCCGGCGCGACACGGATGCGCGCGTCGACCGTCCAACCCGCCTCCTCCAGCGCGGCGATCGCGAACTTGGATTCCCATCCCGCCGAGCCGAGCAGCAGCAGGCGGCGCACTCGAACCGGAGTGACGGCCGGCGCGGCGGCGCGCACGCCTGGAGCCGCGGCAGACAAAGTTCCGCTGGCGGTCCGCAACAGCCTGGCCGCGGGCGCGTCGGCGGCTCCGATCGTATCGATGGCGCCGAGCGCGTCCGACAG
The DNA here is from genome assembly GCA_040882285.1 of Gemmatimonadaceae bacterium. Taxonomy (NCBI): domain Bacteria; kingdom Pseudomonadati; phylum Gemmatimonadota; class Gemmatimonadia; order Gemmatimonadales; family Gemmatimonadaceae; species Gemmatimonadaceae bacterium. The sequence continues at coordinate 30,717 of JBBEBQ010000025.1, read as the reverse complement.
CACGACGCCGACGGTGTCCAGGCCGCCGAGCACCACCCTGATGCGACCTTCCGGCTCGGGCACCATCGCGGCGGCGATGGCGACGGATGTGAGCTCGCGCGCGTTCCATGTGACGCTCGTGCCCGCCGCGCGGATCGCTCCCAGCCAATCGCGGTGCACGCGATCGGGCACGCTGTCGAAGTCGAGCGCAAGCGCCGCCAGGGGCTCGCGCGTCGCGTTGACGAGCGCCCGATCCAGAGCGCCGCGCGCCATGACCACTGCTTCCGGGGGCTCCGGAGGCCGCGCCGTCCTCCAGAGCAGGAGGACCAGCGCCGCCAGCACGACGGCGCGCAGCGCCCACTCAACTCGTGAGCGCATACACGATGATGTTGACACCGAACCTGGTGTTGTTCACGGAGCTGAACCGCTTGTTGTCCGGATGGTAGCTCCACTCCGAGCTGTAGTCCTTGTTGCTGTACAGCACCACGATCCGCCCGTCGCGCACGACCGCGCTCAGGTTCGGATGCACGAGATTGTCGCCCCAGCCGTTCAGCTCGTGGCTGGTCGTGGGCGGGCCGTCGTCGAACTCGAAGAACGCGGAGTACAGCCCGTGCGTGTTGGGCAGCTGCCGCAGCGGCGACCATGTCCGCGCGATCTCCTCGGTGGCCGTCCTGTGGAAGATCCCGCCGACGTCGTGGTTGTGATCGTCCATGAAGATCATTCCGCCACGATCGGTGAACGCGCGAACGTTCGCGCGCTCCGCCTCCGTCAGGCGAAACGGCAAGTGGCCGGTGAGGTACACGAGCGGATGCTCGAACAGCCGCGGCGAGTCGAGCGGCACGGTCACTCCCGTGGACGCGACGTCGATGGACGTGTATCGCGCGACCGAATCGATCAGGTTGGGCGCGACGAGCGGCGCGCTCTCCCAGTCGCCCGATGCGTACTCGCCGGTGCAGAACACGAACTGGCTCACCACCGGCTCCAGCTCGCGCCGTCCCGCGCGGCGGCCTCGGCCCGGTCCAGCTCGCTTCTGGCGGCGGCCAGAGCGGCGCGCGGATCCCGGCCGCGGCGAAGCGCGTCGATCACCGGCTCGAGCGCCGCCGCGAGCTCGGGCAGCTCGGCCAGCGCACGCACGCGAACGAGCGACAGCTCATTGGCGGACGCGACCGGATCGCGAATGGCGGCTGCCCGCGTGAAGTCGCGGGCGATTTCCTGCCGAGCCCTCTCTGCGGCGCGCGGGCTCCGTGCGGTCGACGCGCCCGTCTCCTTCCCCTGCAGCCGCACGCGAGGAACGTCCACCACCACGCGCGCCGTGCCGCTACGCAGGTAATACCGGTTCGCGAGGCGGGCTCTGTCCAGCGCCGCCGCCGCCGCACGCATGAACGGGAGCGCGGTGGCGGCGTCCGCGATCTGCAGCTCCCGCGACGCGCTCCACATCTCCTCGTACGCGGTCTTGAGGTGGGGATTCACCGGCGCCCCGGCCTCCTCGGTGTCCTCCGGCTCGCCTTCCGCCTCAACCTCTCCTTCCGCGTGCGTGTGCGCCGGATAGATGATGTCGTGCACGCGCTCGCGCAGCCGGATCTGGTCCGTGGCGATGCCGCGCACGCGCGTGAGAACGGAATCGCGCGCCAGCGACGGCTGCTCGCGCAGGAGCGCTTCGGCGCGGAGTATCAGCATGCGCTGGCTGACGACCGTGCTCTCCGGGATGATCGGCGCGCCGGCTTCCACCGCGAGCGAGTCGTACTCGTCGCGCCGGGCGACGCGGTAGGTGCGCGTGTCGGACACGCCGATTCCCGGCCCGGAAACGGTATTCGCGTCGCGCGCCACCGCGCGGATGGAGAGGAGATCGCCCGGACCCAGCTTCAACGAGGAGAGATCCATCGTCGTCGAGAGATCGCCACGGGCGGCGCCGCGGAACTCCCGCCTGCCGACGACCACCGTGCGCGCCGTGAACGTCTCCTCCGCGCCCGAGCTGAGCATGTACTCGATGTGCCCGCTCGCGATCCCGATGTCCTCTTCGATGGTCGCGGCCACGCGCACGACGCCGCCGGCCCGCTGCATGATCGTGTCGCGCGCGGGCGACGTGAGCCGCACCCTGGGTGCCGCGTCCGCCCTCGGCTCGAGCACGATCACCCGGCGCCGCTCCCCGTGCCGCAGCGTGAGCGCCACCGGCCGCGCCGGCATCGTCAGCGCGACGGCCCATCGGCGTCCGTCCCTGACAGTCAACCCCGCGTCGCCGAGAAACGCGGCGACTCCGGAGCCGCGCCCGGTCACGGTGACACGGCTCCCGCGGAGCGCGGCGATCGACGACGGATCGTCCACACCGGTCGCGCGCAGCCGCGAGTACGCGGGCGGAGTGATCGTCGCGCGCAGGCCCGCCAGCGGATCTTCGGGCGCGGCTGCCGCGCGCAGCGAGCTGGTGGACGCGCGCCCCGCGAGCATGTCGCGAGCTCCTTCCGTACCCGCGAGCGCCCACGCCGCGGCGCCGCTGAAGACCACTGCCGCGCCGGCGACGAGCAGCATCGTCGTCACCGGACGGCGCACGACCTTCACCGGATCGAACTCGGCGGCGCGCTCGAGCGCGGACGATTCCGCCACCGTCGGGTCGCTCGCGGTCACCAGAGCGAACGCCAGCGACGGCTGGCGCTCCTCGACCCACAGCGCCACGCGCTCCAACGAGCGCCCCGGCCACGCGCGATACACGATCGCGCCCGCCGCAACCAGCGCCGCCACGCCCGGCAGGAGCGAGAAGGCACCGGGCAGCTCGCTTCCCGTCACGCGCGCGGCGAGCACGAGTGCCGCACCCACTGCCAGCGCCGCTGCGACGGCCCACGCGGCGGCCGCGATCGCCACCGCCGTCGCCAGATACGCTCGCGTGCGTGAGACGCGCTGTCGCGCTGTCACCGGTGGCCTTCCCTCAAGCGACCTTCCTCGCCGCCGCAACGGCTGCGCCGCGTGGATCGGCCATCACTCCGACCGCGCGACCCCGACGGAACATCAGCTCGAGCAACGCGCACGCGAGCGAAGCCAGCAGCAGCCATTTTGCCGCCGGCGACGTCTCGGCCGGCGGCTTCGCGAACGAGCTCGACGGCGAGAGCCCGCCGGTGCCGGCGAGCATGGCCATAATACTCGCGGGAATCGGCTCGTACGCCGGCGCGCCGCCGCAGGGCTGCGCGAGATCGCGCAGCAGCGCGTGAAAGTCCGGCCGCAGCACGAAGTCGCCGGCCGCGCTCACGGGGATCGCGACCGACCGCACGCAACCGCCGCCGAGCACGGCTTCCGCCGCGGCCACGTCGCCGTCGATCCACCAGGCGACGGGCTTTCTGCCGAGCGCGGGAACGAACTGCCAGCGACGTTGGAACGGCGCGATGACGGCCGGCCCACGCGCGACCACGCCTCCGGCGGGAGCGCTCTCCCCGCGCGCGATGAATCCCTCGGGCGCGGCGCTCACCGGCCAGTGCAGCAGCACCCGACCAGGCTGCCCGGTCGTCCACTGCGAATCAGCCGCGCCGGCCGCGCTACGGACGATGCGCACGTCGGCGCGCGCCAACGGCTTTGCGATCGCGAGCGCGACTGCTAGCGGGTCGGCAGGATCGCCGGCGATCGTGGGACGGCGCAAGCTGTCCGGCGTCGGCGCCGCGACACGCACGAGCCGCGCGCGTCCCGCCCACTCGCGCCGTACCCGCGCCGACGCGGCGTCGATCTCCTCTGCCGCGAACGACGAGACGATCACGAGCTCCACCGAGTCGGCGCCGCCGCGGAGCCGCGACGCCGCGCGCGTGGCCGCGACGAGTCCCGCGGAGAGCGAGCCGCGCTCGGCGGCGGCACCATAGCCGAGCACGACGTCACCGTCCGCGCGGATGGCGGCGACGCTGTCGCGCGCTTCGGTGGAGTCCGCGACCGCCCGGGATCGGTCCAGCAGAAGCACCTTCGCGGTCCCGCCGGCGCGCTGCCGGAGAAATGGTCCGGCGAGCGCGAGACCCGCGAGCAGGACGCACAGCACGCGCAGCGCGAGAGGCGCGAGATCGGAAGGCCGGCGCGCCCACCCGGTCGTCAGCACGGGGGCATCGGGCACGAACCGCGCGGTGGGCAGCAGCATCGCCCGCGGCTGCCGGCGAACGATGAAGTGCGCCGCCACCAGCGCGGCCGCGGCCGCCAGCGCGGCGAGCAAATACCACGGCGCGAAGAAGCTCAGCATGCGGCGATCACCCCGGCCGCGCTACGATCCGGCGGAGATCGGGCAGCAGCGCGCTCCCCGTCACCGATTCGTGATAGGACACGCCCGCCGCGCGCCAGCCCGCCGCGACGGCCGCGCGCCATTCCGCGAACCGGCCGGCATACTCCGCGTGCGACGAAACGGAGAGCGTGCGCCGAAGCGCCGCGTCCTCGGGATCTTCCACGAGAGCGAGCCGCGGCGGATCCAGCTCGTCCGCGCCGACCACGTGCACGGCGTACAGCTCGCGCGCGCGCGCCCGCTCCGCGCGCGCGACCTCGAGAGTCTCCTCGAGGTCGCCCAGCATGTCCGATATCACGACCACGCGTTGCGCCAGGCGCGCCGCCGCGGCGAGCGCGTCGGCGATCCTCACGGTGCCGGCGGGCTCCGTCGACGCGAGCGTGCGCGCTATCTCCGGAATGACCCCCGAGCGGCTCCGCGGCGGGAACGTCCGCATGCCGGCTCCCGCGACCACCACCACTCCGACAGGGTCACCGCTGTTGTAGGCGATGGACGCGAGGCCCGTCGCCAACCGGCACGCGCGCGCGTACTTGTCGTTGGTCCCGGCGGGGAACGCCATCGACGCGCTCGCGTCCACGACGAAAGCGGTCGGCAGCACCGCGTGGTCGTGCGACAGCCTGATGTAGGCCCGGTCCGTCCGCGCGAACACCTTCCAGTCGATCCTCTGCGGCGGATCGCCCTGCCGGTAGGGGCGGTACTCTGTGAACTCGGCCGATGTGCCGTGGCGGTGCGACAGATGCCGGCCCGGCAGCACCGCCGACACCGCGGTCCGCGCGGGCCAGCGCAGCGGACGCACCTGATCCAGAATCTCGCCGTAGGAAAAAACCTCGGCTGCCGGCACGGCTATATCCGGATGTCGCTCTTCGGCGGCTCGACGGTGCGCAGCAGGTCGTCGATGATGCTCTCGGCGCTCACGCCCTCGGCTTCGGCCGCGAAGTTCGTGAGTATCCGGTGGCGGAGGACGGGATGAGCCACTCGCCGCACGTCCGGGGGAGATACCGCGACGCGTCCCGCCAGCAGCGCGTGCGCCTTCGCGCCGAGCACGAGCGCCTGGCCCGCGCGCGGTCCCGCCCCCCAGCGCACGTACTTCCCGACGAGGGAATCGGCGGCCGCGTTGCCCGGACGCGTCGAGCGCGCCAGCGCCGCGGCGTACCGGAGCAGCGGCTCGCTCGCCGGGACGTCGCGCACCAGCCGCTGCAGCTCGACCAGCTCGTCGCCCGTCAGCACGGCCGCCGGCGCCTCGCCCAGAGCCCCGGTCGTCGCCTTGAGAATCGACAGCTCCACCGCTTCGTCCGGGTAGCCGACGCGGATGTCGAAGAGGAAGCGATCGAGCTGCGCCTCGGGAAGGGGATACGTGCCTTCCTGCTCGATCGGGTTCTGCGTGGCGAGCACGAAGAACGGCTCCGGCAGGGGCATGGTCACTCCGCCGGCGGTCACATGATGCTCCTGCATGGCCTCGAGCAGCGCGGCCTGCGTGCGCGGCGGGGCGCGGTTGATCTCGTCGGCGAGCACGATGTTCGCGAACACGGGCCCGCGCGCGAAGCGGAACGCGCGCGCGTGCGTCGCCGGATCCTCTTCCATCAGCTCGGTGCCGGTAATGTCCGACGGAACGAGATCCGGCGTGAACTGGATGCGCCTGAAATCGAGATGCATCGCGCGCGCGATGGACCGGATCATCAGCGTCTTCGCGAGACCGGGAACGCCGACCAGCAGCGCGTGCCCGCCCGCCAGCACCGCCACGAGGATCTCGTCGAGCACTTCCTCCTGCCCCACGATGCTCTTGGCGACTTCAGCGCGGAGCGCGGCGATCCCGCGCAGGAGCTTCTCCCGGCGCGTGTCGTTGGCCGTCCGAGCTGGCGCGGATGTCGTCATGGCTCGACGGGCGTGGGCGCGGCCGCGGGCTGCGCCAGCCGCTCGCGATCGGCTTCGGCGTCAGCGAGCGCGGCCTCGGCGCGTCGCAGCGCCTCCGACAGAAGAGTCTTCTCGGCGGCGGCCGCTATCTGATCCGCGGCGATGTTCATCAGGTCGAGCGCCTCCTCGGCGATCCGGGACCGGTCGTCGAAGTAAAACGTAAGCACGCCGAGCACGTTCGTGTTGGCGACGAGCGGGAGCGCGACGATCGCGCGAAAGCCCAGCTCGGTCGCGACCTCCTGCCAATCCTCGAGATCCGGATCGGCGAAGACGTCTTCGACGCGCACCACGCGGCGCTCGCTCGCGGCCTGTCCGCTCGGCCCGAACGGCATCCTGACGCGAACGTCGCCGAGCACCGGCCGGAAGCGCTCAGGCCAGTTGTACGCGGCGGCGAGCCGCATGACCTCGGACGCCCCATCCACCAGGTAGATCGAGGCGAAGCTCGCGTCCACGGCCGGGCTCACGCGCTCGAGCGCGAACTGGAACAGCTCGCCTGAATCAGTCGCGTTGAGCGACGCGTGCAGGATGTCGCGAACGATCACGAGGCTCTTTTGCGCGCGCCCGCCGACACCCATTGTCACCCCGTCAGCCCCCGCTCGATCGCTCGCACGAGCGGATCGAACGACAGCGCCTCCCCCGACGCGCGCAGCGCGAGCTCCGGCGCGGTCTCGCGCTGGCCCTCGGCGAAAAGATTCTCGACCATCCAGGGGCCGGCGGCTGGATTGCGGAACCAGTCTTCGTCGAACCTCTTCACGAGATACCGGGCGAGAACCGACTGCAGCTGCCATGCGCGCAGGTAGCGGGACGAATAGAAGCGGGGGTCGAGGTCGATGAATGCGTCGGCGCTCCGGTATCTGAAACCCGTGGCCGCGGAAAGGGTTTCCACGTACACATCCGGAAGAACGTCCCAGGACGTCTTTCCGCTGTATACCTCGAGCTCGTACAGGAGCTTGGCGCAGTACCGCCGGAGAAAGTGCAGCTCCTCGAACGCCGCCATCCGGAGAAACTCGCCGGCGTCGCTCTTTCCCAGCCCGGTGTACCGCAGCAGCCAGCCGCGATCCCGCATGAGGTGGTCGAACAGCATCGCGTAGCCTTCGGTCACGGAGTTGTCGCCCAGCCACCGGTACTCGAACGGATAGTGCGGGTCCGCGTAACCGAAGTGCAGCGCGTGCCCCAGCTCGTGCAGGAGCGTCGTGTAGTCGGCGACGCCGCCGTGCGGACGGAGCACCAGATAAACCTCTTCCGGCACGCGCACGGGGGCGCAGAACGCGCGCGAGTCCTTCCCCTCGCGCTCGGCCAGATCGAACGTGATCCTGCCGCCGGCGAACGGATCGATCGCGAGCTCCGCCGCGTGCCGCCGGATGGACGGTTCCAGATCCGACGCGGGAAACGCGCCGTCGAACTCCCTGCCGCGAAACAGCGCCAGCGCGTCCGCGCGCGTCGCTTCGCCGGGAGTGATCGCGAGATTCCGCCGGAGAAAGAAAGGCAGCGTGTCGTCCCACATCGCCCGGGTGTCGGCGATGAATGCGGCGCATTGCGATCCGAGATCGCGCAGGGAGAATCCGGTGAGCGTCTCGAACGTCGGGATGTACCCGTCGGCCAGCTCCAGCTCCTCGATGTACGCCTTCTCGCGCTGAATGCGCTCCAGCCGGAGCGGCCCGTGCTCCGCGGCCGCCGCCAGCGCGCGCGCGTCGTCGATCGCGAGACGCTCGGTCCGTTGCTTCGCGTTCGCGATCTCGATCGCCGCGCGCTGGTACGGGATGCGGCGCGCTCCGGCCACGTCGATCATGGCGGAGCTCTCCCACGCCACTTCCCGCTCGTCCAGCTCCACGACCGCGCGCGCCGCCTGGGACTCGATCTGCCACTCCAGCAGATAGCCCGCGGACCGGCGCTCTTCGGAAGACTCCGGCGAGGAGCGAAACAGGTCGAGCGTGAGCTCCAGCGCGTCGCGGCCGAGCACGGCGGCGTGCCGGTCGTAGATCGGCTGGAGCTCCGCCGTCGGCTTGTGTCCCGCGTGCGCGAGATACCCTTCCCTGGAAATCTCTTCGGTGAACGCCTGACCCTCCCGGCGTAGCCGCTCGAGGGTGAGCGCGGTCACCTCGCGATCTTTTCGCTGATGTACTCGCCCACCCGCTCGGCGGGGAGCCGGATCTGCCCGAGTGTGTCGCGGTCGCGGATCGTCACCGTTCCCTCCGCGAGCGAGTCGCCGTCAATCGTTACACAGAACGGCGTGCCGACCTCGTCCTGCCGCCTGTACCGCCGGCCGATCGCGCCGCTGTCGTCGTAGAACACCGGGAACGAGGCGCGCAGCTCGGCGGCCAGCTTCTGCGCCATCTCCGGCATCCCGTCCTTCTTCACCAGCGGAAATACGCCCGCCTTGATCGGCGCCACGAGCGGAGAGAGCGCGAGCAGGGTCCGCCCTTCATCCTCACCCGCCACGCTTTCCTCGCGGTACGCGTTGGTGAGGACCGCGAGAGCCGTCCTGTCCGCGCCGACGGACGTCTCGATGACCCATGGCACGAACCGGCGGTTGTTGGGCTGGTCGAAGTACTCGAGCTTCTTGCCGGAGAAGGTCTGATGCTGCGTCAGGTCGAAATCCCCGCGATTGTGGATTCCCTCGATCTCCTGCGGGCCGAGCGTCCCGGAGAAATCGAACTGGATGTCGAAGGCGGCCTTGGCGTAGTGCGCCAGCTCGGCCCCGGTATGCTCGTGGAAGCTGAGGCGCTTCTCGTCCAGACCGAGTGACGCGTGCCAGCTCATGCGCTCGGCCTTCCAGTAGTCGAACCACTTCGGCGCGTCGTCCGGCTCCACGAAGAACTGCATCTCCATCTGCTCGAACTCGCGCGTGCGGAAGATGAAGTTCCCCGGCGTGATCTCGTTGCGGAACGCCTTGCCTATTTGCGCGATCCCGAACGGCACCTTCTGCCGCGTGGACTGCTGCACGTTGAGGAAGTTGACGTAGATCCCCTGCGCCGTCTCCGGGCGCAGGTACGCCACCGACGCGCTGTCCTCGACCGGCCCCATGAACGTCTTGAACATGAGGTTGAACTGGCGCGGCTCGCTCAGCGTCCCCTTCATTCCGCACGCCGGGCATTGCGCGTCGGGCGCGCCGGGAGTGCCCTTGATCCTGGGATCGTCGGCACGGAAGCGCTTCTTGCAGTTCTTGCAGTCGACCAGCGGATCCACGAAGCCCGCGACGTGGCCGCTCGCCTCCCATACGCGCGGGTGCATCAGGATCGCGGCGTCGAGACCCTCGATGTCGTCGCGCGCGCGGACCATCGCGTTCCACCACAGCTCCTTGATGTTGCGCTTGAGCTCGACGCCGAGCGGGCCGTAGTCCCACACGGAGCCCGCCCCGCCGTAGATCTCCGACGACTGAAAGATGAATCCCCGTCTCTTGCACAGTGAGACGAGCTTCTCCATGACGTCAGTCCCCGATTTCGCCGCGCTGGTCATGCGTCTTCCAGTCCTATGATTTGGTCGCGCCGGGTCCCGACGCTCACGTAGGTGATCGGCGCCGTGACGAGCTCCTCGATCCTGTCGAGGTATCGGCGCGCCTGCCCGGGCAGATCCTCGAGCGAGCGCGAGTCCGACGTCGCCGTCCGCCACCCTTCGAGCCACTCATACTGGGGCTCGACCGACTCGAGCGCGGTGAGATCGCCGGGAAATTCAGTGTGCAGCTCTCCGTCCACGACGTAGCCGGTGCACACCGCCAGCTTGTCGAGCGTGTCGAGCACGTCGAGCTTGGTGACCGCGAGATCGGTGAGACCGTTGATTCTCACGGCATAGCGCACGACGACCGAATCGAACCAGCCGCACCGCCGCGGCCGCCCGGTGGTGGCGCCGAACTCGTTGCCGAGCTGGCGCACGCGGTCGCCCAGCTCCCCCGCCAGCTCCGTCGGGAGCGGGCCGTTGCCGACGCGCGTGGTGTACGCCTTGACGACGCCGAGCGCGGCGTCGAGCGCCATGGGCGAGATGCCCGCTCCGATCGCGGCACCGCCCGAAGTCGTGCTGCTCGACGTAACGAACGGGTATGTGCCGTGGTCGATGTCCAGCAGCGACCCCTGCGCGCCCTCGAGCAGCACCGCGGCGCCGCCCATGATCGCCTCGTGCGCGGCGAGGCCGACGTCGGCCGCAAGCGGGAGGAGCCGCACGGCGAGTCCGTCGAGCAGCTCCAGCGTGGAATCGACGTCCGCGCGCGCCGACGAGCCGAACGCGGCGAGCCGAGCGTTGGCGTGCGCCACTCCCTGCTCGACCAGCGCGCGGAGCTTCCTGCCGTGGCGAAGATCGAGCACCCGCACTCCGCGGCGCCCGACCTTGTCCTCGTACGCGGGCCCGATCCCGCGCCCGGTGGTGCCGATCTCGCGGTTCGCCGCGCTCTGCGAGTCCACGAGCTTGTGGTACGGCAGCACCATGTGCGCGCGGTCGCTGACGTGCAGGCGACCTTCGACTTCGATCCCCTTCGCGATCAGCTCGTCGATCTCGGTGAACAGCGTCTCCGGATCGAGCACCACTCCGTTCCCGACCGCGCACTGCACGCGCGGGTGCAGGATTCCGCTCGGGATCTGGTGCAGGACGAAAGTCGTGTCGCCGATGTGCACCGTGTGGCCGGCGTTGGCGCCACCCTGGTAACGGATGACCCAATCGGCCCGCTCCGCCAGGACGTCCACGAGCTTGCCCTTGCCTTCGTCACCCCACTGCGCGCCGACGACGACGACGGTGCGCCGAACAGAATCGAACATTTCTTAATGCCGTTGAGATGGCCGCAGCCCGTATTCTAGCACCCGGCAGCGGCGTGGTGGCGCTCGGGGCGCCTCAGGACTCGTCGATCGGTCGGGTCGGTCCTTCCGCGGTGCCCACGAAAACAACCGATTCACCGGTCGTGAGGAGGGATTCCTCATCCGTGGCGGTCTCTGACTCCCGCGGAAGCGTGATCGTAAAGGTCGAGCCCTCGCCGAGCGTGCTGCGCAGGTCGACATGACCGCCCAGCGCCTCCACGAGCTTCCTGGTGATGCTGAGCCCGAGACCGGTCCCGCCGAACTCCCTCGTGCTCGACTGATCCACCTGCCGGAAATCCTCCCAGATCCCCGCGAGATGCTCCTCGGCGATCCCGATGCCGGTATCGACGACCGAGATGCTCACGATGCCGTTCTGCGCTACGGCGGTCACGCCGACGCTGCCGCGGTGGGTGAACTTCACCGCGTTCGACAGGAGATTGAGCATGATCTGCTTGACCTTCGTCCTGTCCGTGCGCATCGGCACGGTCCCGGGATCCATTTTCCAGGAGAAGACGAGTCCCTTTTTGCGGAAGAGCGGCTCCATCTGCGACGTCACTTCCAGCAGGATGTGCCGCAGGTCCACGTTCTCGAGATGCAGCGGCATGCGGCCGGCCTCGATCCTGGCGAGGTCGAGGATGTCGTTGATCAGGACGAGCAGGTGCTGCGCCGAAGCGTGGATGCGCTGAAGCGCCTCGACCTGGCGGTCGTTCACGTCGCCGTAGATCTTGTCGAGGATCAGCGCCGTGTACCCGATCAGCGCGTTGATCGGCGTGCGCAGCTCGTGCGACATGCTGGCGAGGAACTCCGACTTCAAGCGGTAAGCCTTCTCCAGCTCCTGCGACTGCCACTGCAGCCGGGCGTTCTGGGCGGCCAGATCGGACGTGGCCGCGCGGATGCGGTCCTCGAGCTGGCTGCTGAACGTCTTGAGCTCGCGGTACAGGCGCTCGTTCTCCGCCTGCTCCGTGAGGTCGTGCAGCACGGATACGATCGCCATCGGCTCGCCGCGGGCGTTGAAGATCTTGCCCGACACCACTTCCACGGGCAGCTCGACGCCGCTGTCGGGCACGCTGAGGCTCATCTCCTCGCGCCGCGACGCCTCGGGGTGGATCGTGAAATCGGAGATGAACGTGGTGAATTTCGTGTCGTTGGCGCGGACCGACTGCGCGCGCTCGCGCCGCATTCCGGCGGATGACTTGTCGTCGGTGGCGTCCAGCGAGAAGAGCGCCTCGGCCTGCCGGTTCATCAGGATGATGTTCGAGCGATCGTCGGTGACGAGAATGGGGTCCGCCACGTTCTCGAGGATCAGGTCCAGGCGGTCGCGCTCGCGGGTGACGTCCTTCTCGGCCACGAGCGCGCGCTGCACCTGCCGCTCCAGCTCCCTCGCCGCACGGCGAAGGTCGGTGACGTCGCGCAGGACGGATACGACGGAGCCCGGCTCGATGCCCGTGTCCGGCTCGAGCCGGTGCGTGAGCACCTCGAACAGCAGGTCGGCCCCCTCGTCCGGGTCCACCATGTTGAGCTCGCGCGCCCCGGCTTCGGCCGGCGCGCCCATGGCGGTCTTCGCCAAGTGCGACGTGAACAGGAGGTTGTTGATCTCGACCGCGCGGCGGCGACCCTCGGAGTCACGCTCCTTCATCGAGAGCAGGTGCTCGGCGCGCTTGTTCTGCACCACGATGTCGGCCGTCGAGCTGGTGATGATGATCGGATCGAGCAGCGAGTTGATGAGCGCGCTCAGGAGGTCGCGCTGCTGGTCGAGCCGCTCCGCGGACCGGCGGTATTCCTCCACCGCGAACATCCGCGACAGCACCGGTCCCGCCAGCGACGCCGCGTGAAACAGCTGCGTCACCATCTCTTCGTCCGGCTGCGCCTCGAGAATGACGATGCCGCACGGCGCGTGGCCGGCGCGGCGACGGCGCTCGCGCGGATCGGCCATGTGCACCGAGCACGACTTGAGCTCGAGCGACTCGACCTTGTCGTCGGGAATGAAATCGACCGCGCCCTTGAACTGGGGCTGCGGGAATGGGATCGCGATCCAGCTACCGAACGGAATCCCGGACGCGGTCGTATCGGAGCTCGCGCACGACACGGGCCGGAGGGAGAGCGTTGCCGCCACCAGGGGGTGGCGATCGTCGGCGAGCGGGATGGAGATGGCCGGCTTCTCGCCGGGAGCGAAACCGACCGCCGCCACGGACTCGAGCTGCTGCTGCTGCGGATCGATCGTGAGCACGCACCCCCGCGTGGCGCTCGCGACGTCGGCGAACTGCGCGACCAGGAAGGCCGCGGCAGTGGAGAACTCGTTGGCTTCCGAGATGACTGAGAGAAGCTCGGCTAGCCGCTCTCCGCTGAGCTGCTGGCTCGGCGCGACGGCTAAGCCGTCACGCGTTACGCTGCTCAAGCCGGCGTCTCAGCTCGACATTCTCCGCCTGAACTCTCGTCGTGCCGGATGATGCAGTACACGTACTTGCCGCCCGCCTCGGTCGCCTCGACGCTGCCGGTGTCGGTGTCGGTGTCGGTGTCGGTGTCGAACGGAACCGGCTGCTCGGTCATGCCTGAACGGTTTCCATGTTGGTCAGCTCCATGCCGCAAAGAAGATCCAAACCGCAATCCCTAGACCGATGGCCACCTTCATGGCCGCTGCGACCGCCCTTCCCACCAGCGCTCCGAGCGCGGCGCGCGACGCATCCCTCTTCTCGGCGCCCGCGCCGAGCTCCGCGATGAGCGCGCCGGCGAACGATCCGGCGAACGCTCCGACCAGCGATCCTATAATAGGTATTGGTACACCCATTATCGCGCCAATCGTTCCGCCGATTATGGCACCCCACGCGCCCCTGCGAGACCCTCCGTAGATACGGACGTACCTCGCCGAGAGCACGTATTCGATCACCTCGGCGATGCCCGCGAGCAGAGCGACCAGCACAAGAGTAGCCGTGCTGATCGCCGCTCCGCCACCCGAGTAGGCGTAAATGAGCGCCGCGCCGAGCATTACCCACAGCCCGGGGAGCCCGAAGGGGATCATGATGAGCGATGCGATGAGCACGATCGCAAGAAGTAGCAGCGCCACTCAGCCCTCTCTTTCCATGAAGTTCGTGACCACCTCGACCGCTTCCGCGACACCCGTGCCCGTGAGTCGATCAGGGCTGTCTCCCGGCGTGTGAATGCGAGCGAGCGTCGAAAAATTACCCTTGCTGATCGTCACGGCATCCCAGTCGGACCGGCTCAGCGCGGACGAATCGACCATGATTCCCGGCAGAACCTTCCTCACCCTCAGATCGGCCCCGGTCTCGGAAGCTGCGAGCCGCAGCTGGCCTGCAAGAGGGTTGTCCGGATCGGACATGCAAGTAAGTGCCCCTACGTCGTCGAGGGCGTCAAAGTTTATCGCATATTTCGTATGCCGGGTCGCGTGTCGCTCGGCTTGGTCCTGAACCCAGGCCCACGCCCCGGCCAGGCCCACCTCTTCCGCGCTGGTCAACAGGACGCCGACCGGGGTTCCGGTCGGCGTATTGGCGGCGGTGAGCATGGCGGCCGCAACGCCGCTTGCGTTGTCCAGGGCGCCCCGCGACCGGTTCCCGACAGTCGAGAGCAGCACGGCCAACGACCCGGCGGTGCCCGCGATCGTGACCGGCACCCAGAACGCGTTGCCGAGGTCGTACACTCGCGGAATGAAAGAGGCGACGATTGTCAGCAGCATCGCCGACGACGCGAGCAGGATCCCGCCGATGCGCACGAGCATCGGGACCGGCTGTGACTTGGAATCGAGATGCGCCATCAGCCAGACCCGTGGAGCGCCGCCGCGAACGGCGATGAGATTGCGCGCGCGTCGCAACATGAACCGCGGGCGACGCATCATATTCCTGGCCGCGAGGAACAGGATCGGCAGCAACGGCAGAAAAACCATGGCCGCGCGAACGGTCTGCTCGGGCACGGTGTGGTCCAGTGCCGCGCCCAGCACGGCGAACCAGGTCAGCGAGAGGAGGCCGAACAGCGGTACGGCCCACGTGCCCGGCAGCGCGGAATAGCTGAACTCTTCCTCCGTCACGGCGAAGCCGGCGCGCATCAGATAGTCCGCGCAGAACTTTCTCGCCCGGGCCTCGCCCTCCGTGCCGGCGGCGCGCGGCGTTTCGGCGATCCGGTCTATGAGGCGCTTGGCCTCTCGCGCCGGACTCCTATGGGGCAAACCCCATCCGCTCCTTCACCTCGCGCATCGTCTCCTTCGCCACCGCGTGCGCTTTCTCCGCGCCTTCGCGAAGCGTCGTGTCGACCGTGGCCGGATTCGACCTGATCTCCGCCGCCCGCTCGCGAATCGGATCCAGCTCCTTCTTCATGGATTCGAACAGCACCTTCTTGCAGTCGATGCACCCCCAGCCAGCGGTGCTGCACTGCAGCGCGACGTGCTTCACCGTGTCCGGCGGGCTGAACGCCTTGTGCAGGTGGTAGATGTTGCACACCTCCGGCGTGCCGGGATCCGTGCGGCGCACGCGCGCGGGATCCGTCACCGCCGGCTTCAGCTTTTCCCAGATTGCCGCCGGCTCCTCGAGCAGCCCCACGGAGTTGCCGAGCGACTTCGACATCTTCGCGTTTCCGTCCAGCCCCATGACGCGCGCCGTCGGCGTGACCTCCTCTCTCGGCTCCGGGAAGAAGGGCTTCTCCGGCGAGAAGCGCAGATTCCACTTCCGCGCCACCTCGCGCGAGAGCTCGAGATGCTGCAGCTGGTCCTCGCCCACGGGGACCAGATCGGCCTTGTACAGCAGGATGTCGGCGGCCTGCAGCACCGGATACGTAAGCAGGCCGACCGGGATGCTTTCCTGCCGGCTGGACTTGTCCTTGAACTGGGTCTGCCGCTCGAGCTCGCCGAGCGGTGTGATCGTGTTGAAGATCCACGCGAGTTCCGTGTGCTCCGGCACCGCCGACTGCAGGAACAGCACGGCACGCTCGGGATCCACGCCCGACGCCAGAATCGAGATCGCCATGTCGCGCGTCCGCTCGCGCAGCAGCGCGGGGTCGTACTCGACGGTGATGGCGTGGTAATCCACGATGCAGTAGAACGAATCGAACCGCTGCTGCAGCGCGACCCAGTTCTTCACGGCGCCCAGGTAGTTGCCGATGTGCAGCTCGCCGGACGGTTGAATCCCGCTGAAGATCCGTGACATTGGGGAGAGAATTTAGGCGTTAGCTTGCTTGTACGCTGCCCATGATTGGGTGGCAAGGGAATCCAAGCTGTTAGCCGTGAGTTGATTAGTGGACAGCAGGAAGTACGCTTCGGGACTGCCAAGTTCTGAGCCGTGCCAGTACTTATGGCTCAACACTGGTGCTCCGCTTGTCTTACTTCCCGCTCTCAACTGATTGTTCGACTCACCGCCAACAGCTCGGATCCCTCCTCCGAATTCGTGGAGGTCGCCTTTACGCAGAGTCCAGCCTGAACGACAAAACAGACGGATCCCGTGAGCCTCGACGCCGCTGAGCTGTCCCGCCTCGCGCGCACCGTGCAGGCGGCCGCACTGGGCGCCGGCGAAATCATCCGGAGCGCCGCGCCGACTTCGTCCTCGCTCGTGTGGGAGCACAAGGGCGCGGCCGACTTTGTCAGCGAAGTGGACAGGAACGCAGAGCAACACATCCTGTCGGTGCTCGGCAAAGAGTTCGCCGGCGCGATCATCATCGGCGAGGAGTTCTCCCCCGAGGCAGTCTCGGGCGCCGGGCTGTCGTTCATCATCGATCCGCTCGACGGCACCACGAACTTCCTGCACGGCTTCCCGCACTACGCCGTGTCCATCGGCGCCGCTTACGGAGACGACCTGCTCGCCGGCGCGATTCTCAACGTGCAAACGCGCGAGCTGTTCGCCGCGTCCGCGGGCTGCGGCGCGACGCTGAACGGCGAGCCGATCCGCGTATCGAACGAGACCGCGCCCGAGCGCGCGCTGATCGGCACCGGGTTCCCCTTCAAGCAGCTCGAGCATCTGCCGCAATTTCTCCGGCAGTTCGCGCTGGTCACTCGCCGCACCGCCGGCGTCCGCCGCGCGGGCTCGGCGGCGCTCGATCTCGCCGACACCGCGTGCGGCCGGTTCGATGCCTTCTGGGAGCTCGGCCTCGCGCCGTGGGACGTGGCCGCTGGGGTTCTGCTGATCCGCGAAGCCGGCGGCCTCGTCACCGACCTCCAGGGCACGGATGCGATTCCCGGCTTCGGCGCGTACGTTGCCGGCGGACGCGAAATGCACGCGTGGCTCCTACGCACGTTGGACGAGGCCGTGGAGCAGTGACTAGTCACTAGTCACTAGTCACTAGTCACTAGTCACTTATCTTACGCCCCATGAAACTCGTCGAATGCGTCCCCAATTTCTCCGAGGGACGGCGCCCCGAAGTAATCGAAGCCATCCGCTCGGCCATCGCGTCGGTCGAGGGGGTCGCCATGCTCGACGTGTCGTCCGACGACTCACACAATCGCTCGGTCATCACGTTCGTCGCCCCGCTGGACGCGGCTGTCAATGCGGCGTTCGCCGGGATTCGGGAAGCGCGTGACCGGATCGACCTGACCAAGCACACCGGCGAGCACCCGCGGATGGGCGCGACCGACGTAGTGCCCTTCATCCCGCTCGAAGGCACGACGATGGAAGACTGCGTCGCGCTCGCGCGCGCGCTCGGCGAGCGCGTGGGGCGCGAGCTGGAGATTCCGGTCTACCTGTACGAGCGCGCGGCCACCCGCCCGACTCGCGAGAACCTCGCCGACGTGCGGCGGGGCCAGTTCGAGGGCCTGCTTGCCGAGATCGGCACCAATCCGGAGCGCGAGCCCGACTTCGGCCCCAACCGCTGTCATCCCACTTTCGGCGCCGTCGCCATCGGCGCGCGGCCGTTCCTCGTTGCGTACAACGTCTATCTCGGCGCGGCGTCGAACCTCCCCGTGGCGAAGAAGATCGCGAAGGCGGTGCGCGGCTCGTCCGGCGGCTTCCGCTACGTGAAGGGGCTCGGTCTCGAGGTGGACGGCCAGGCGCAGGTCTCGATGAACCTGGTGGACACAACACAGACGCCGGTGCATCGCGTCTTCGACTTCATCCGGATGGAAGCGCAGGCGCACGGCGTCCCGGTGACGTGGAGCGAGATCGTCGGACTCGTGCCGGAGAGCGCGCTGTTCGAGACCGCCGCGCACCATCTTCAGCTGGCGCAGTTCACGACCGAGCAGGTGCTCGAGGCGCGCGTGCGCGAGCACGCGGCGGGCGGCGAGAGCGTCAGCGGCTTCCTCGGCGCGCTGGCTTCGTCCGCGCCGGCGCCCGGCGGCGGCAGCGTCGCCGCGCACGCGGGCGCTCTGGGCGCGGCGCTGGCGCAAATGGTAGCCGGTCTTACCATCGGCAAGAAGAAGTACGCGTCCGCCGAAGCGGAGATGCAGGAGCTCGCGATCCGCGCCGCGGCGCTCGGCAACACATTGTCAGCGCTGGTCAAGCGCGACGCGGACGCCTACACCGAAGTCTCCACCGCGTACGCGCTGCCCAGGGAGACAGACGCCGACCAGGCGGCGCGCGAGGCAGCCATCCAGGCTTCCCTCACGAAGGCGGCGGACGTGCCCCTGGAGACCGCGCGCGCCTGCGCCGAAGTCGCCGAGCTGGCGCTGGCCGCGGCCGAGCGTGGAAACACGAACGCCGTATCGGATGCGGGGGTGGCGGCGCTGCTCGCGGAGGCCGGCTGCAAAGCCGCGTCGTACAACGTGCGCATCAACGCCACGTCCATCACCGACAAAGCCGTGGCGAAGCGATTGAACGATCAGGCGGCGGAGATCGTGAGCCGCGTGTCGGCGATCGCGGAGAAGGTCGCGGCTAGGGTCGAGGCGACGCTGACGCAGTAAGCACTCGCGGGCCGTTCTCGGTGATCGCGACGGTGTGCTCGAAGTGCGCCGAGCGCGAGCCGTCCACCGTGACGATCGTCCACTTGTCCGGCATCGTGCGCGTGTCCGCCCGGCCCGCGTTCACCATCGGCTCGATCGCGATCGTGAGTCCCGGCACCAGCCGCGTGCCGCGCTGCGGCTTGCCGAAGTTCGGCACCTGCGGCTCCTCGTGGAAGCTCTCGCCGATGCCGTGTCCCACGAGGTCCTTCGCGACTGAGAAACCTTCGCTCTCGACGACGCTCTGCACAGCCGCGCCGATGTCGCCGATGTGATTGCCGAAGCGGGCCGCGGCGACGCCGGCCGCCAGCGCGCGCCGCGTCGCGTCGAGCAGTCGCGCCGACTCCGCCGGTATCTCTCCCACCGCGACCGTCGTGGCCGAGTCGGTGTGGAATCCCTCGAACAGCACGCCGATGTCTATGGACACGATGTCGCCCTCGCGCAGCACGCGCTTCTTCGACGGGATCCCGTGCACGATCTCGTTGTTGATCGAGGTGCAGATGCTGCCGGGAAACCCGTACAGCCCCTTGAACGACGGCTTCGCGCCGGGGTTGGAGCGGATGAAATCCTCCGCGATCCGGTCGAGCTCGAGTGTGCTGATTCCCGGCTTGACGGCTTTCTCGAGAACGTCCCGCGCGGCGGCGAGAATCGCCCCGCCCTGCGCCATCCGGTCGATCTCGCGGACCGACTTGAGCTGGATCACTCTTGCTTCAGGGCCTCGAGCGCGCGTTGCAGCACTTCTTCCAGGCTGCCGTCCGCGTCGATCTTGAGCAGCGCCTCCTTCCGATCCTCGTACCACTTGATCACCGGCGCTGTCTGCTCCTTGTACACGCGCAGCCGGTTGCGCACCGCTTCCGGCTCGTCGTCCTTGCGGCGCACGAGCGTGCCGCCGCACTTGTCGCACTTCGTGCCTGGCTCGCGGTCCTTGTACGGGTGCTGGCACTTGTCGCACACCGTGCGGGAGCTGAGCCGCGCGACGAGCTTGTCGTCGTCTATGTTGAACAGCAGCACCTTGTCCACTCCCCGGCCCAGCTCGGCCAGCATTACGCCGAGCCCGTGCGCCTGCGGCACCGTCCGCACGACGCCGTCGAGGATCGCACCGTCCTTCGTCTCATCGCCCGCGAACTTCTCCCGCATGATGCCGAGTATGACTTCATCGGGGACGAGGTCCCCTCGGTCCATGTAGCTCTTGGCTTCCTTGCCGAGCTTCGTCCCGTCGCGCACGGCCGCGCGCAGCACGTCGCCCGTCGCGATCTTCGGGATGCCAAGCTCTTTGGCGAGCAGCTCGCCCTGGGTGCCTTTGCCTGCGCCCGGTGGGCCGAGGAGGAGGAGAATCACTGAGAACGCTCTTGGCTGTTGGCTGTTAGCTGTTGGCCGTTCGCCCGCACAAGGTTGGAGCGGAAGCGCTCCGGCGGCGCGTTACAGCATCGGCTCCGATGCCCGGGTCGGCGGCGGTGTCCGGGTCCCCGCCAGCGGCGTCTGAGCAACCGAGGAGACTCGCTCCGCGAGGCTCCGACCGAGCGAAGCTAGCCGCCGGAGCGGGACCCGGAACCGCAGCCGACGCGCGCATACAAACGCAGAATCCTAGAACGCGCCGCCGGGAGCGCGCCCGCGGAACCGCACGCGTCCTTTCTTCATGAACCCATCATACTTGCGCAGCAGCAGGTGCTGCTGCATCTGCGCTAGCGTATCGAGCGCCACACCGACGACGATCAGCAGCGACGTTCCGCCGAACTGGAACGGCACGTTGATCATGTCGGCCAGGAACACCGGCAGCAGCGCGATGAACGCCAGGAACAGCGCGCCCGGGAAGGTGATCCGCGACATCACGTGATCGATGTAGTCCGCCGTCTTGGACCCCGGCTTCACGCCCGGAATGAACCCTCCCTGCTTCTTCAGGTTCTCCGACAGGTCCACCGGATTGAAGATGATGGCCGTGTAGAAGTAGGTGAACGTGACGATCAGCACGACCGACAGGATGTAATACAGCCACGTCCCCGGGCTCAACATCTCGGAGATCCGCTGTGCCGTGGGGTTCGAGCTGAACTGCGCGAACGCGCCCGGCACCACGATCACCGACTGCGCGAAGATGATCGGCATCACGCCCGACGCATTGACGCGCAGCGGGATGAAGTTCTTGGTCGCCTCGCGCATCCTGCCGCGCGCCATCGTCCGCTGCGGGATCTGGATCATCACGCGCCGCGCCGCCATCGTCACCGCGACCGTGCCCGCCACGACCGCGAGCATGATCAGGCCGAGGACGATCAGGGAGAACGGCCCCACCACGCCCGTGCTCACGAACCGCAGCGTGGAGAAGATGCCCGGCCAGAACCGCTCCACGATCGAGAAGAAGATCAGGAGGCTGGCGCCGTTGCCCAGCCCGCGCTCGGTGATCTGCTCGCCGAGCCACATGACGAACACGGCACCGGTCGTGAGGAAGAGCACCATCTGCACGGTGAAGGCGAAGCCCGGATTCGCTACCGCGCCCTCCAGCGACTGCGTGAACAGCGCGAAGCCGTACCCCTGGACCATCGCGAGTCCGACGGTCATGTAGCGCGTCCACTGATTGACCTTCTTCCGGCCCTCTTCGTCCTTGTTCAGCTTCTCGACCGTCGGCACCACGGCCGCGGCGATCTGCATGAAGATGCTGGCCGAGATGTACGGCATGATGCCGAGGGCGAACACCGTCGCCCGGGAGAGACCGCCGCCGACGAACAGGTCGTACAGGCCCAGCAGTCCCGCCCCGCCGCGGTTGGCGAAGAAGTCCGTGAGCGCGATCACGTCGATGCCGGGCGCGGTGATGTGCGCGCCCACACGGTAGAGCAGCAGACACAGAAAGGTGAAGCTGATCTTCTGCCACAGCTCCGGTGTCCGGTAGATGTTCGCTACCGCTGCCGCCGCGTTCGGTTGTGCCATGTCAGTCCTCGACGCGGCCCCCGGCCGCCAGGATTTTCTCGCGCGCGCCGTCGCTCATCTTCACGCCGCGCACCGTCAGTGCCTGCGTCACTTCGCCGTTCGCCAGCAGCTTCGCGGGACCTTTGCCCGCGCGGATCAGCCCGGCTTCCGCGAGCGACTCCGCCGTGACTTCCTTGCCGCCCACGTGCTCCAGGTCGCTCAGCCGCACGACCTGGTGCTCGACGCGGAACGGATTCTTGAAGCCGCGCTTGGGCAGCCGGCGCGTCATGGGCATCTGACCGCCCTCGAAGCGCGGCTTGCCGCCGCCCGGACCGTGGTGGCCCGCGCGCGCCTTGATGCCCTTGTGACCCTTGCCGGACGTCTTGCCCGTGCCCGAGCCCGGCCCGCGGCCGATGCGCTTGCGGTTACGGTGCGAGCCCGGCGCCGGAACCAGATTGTGCAGCCCGATCTTGTCGCTCATTTCTCTTCCTCTTTCACCGGCGTGACCTTGATCAGGTGACGCACGTGCTTCAGCTGCCCGCGCAGCGAAGGCGAATCCTTGTGTACCACCACGTCCTGGTGGTGCTTGAGTCCGAGCGCTTCGAGCGTGCGCCGCATGCGCCAGGAATGGCCGATGCCGCTCCGGACCTGCTCGATGCGAACCATGCCGGACGTGAGCGTGTTGGGCTCGGTCCGCTTGGGTCCGCGCGTCGGGTGCCATACGTGAGTCCGTGCCATCAGGCAGTCTCCTTCACTTTCGCCCGTGAGCGGTACGGCAGCGAGCTGACCTCGACGCCGCGCTCGCGCGCGATCTGCTCGACCGTCGTGAGCTGCTGCAGCCCGTCGAGCGCCGCCAGCACCATGTTGTGCGGGTTCGTCGAGCCGAGGCTCTTGGTGAGAATGTCGGTGATGCCCGCGCATTCCATGACGGCGCGCACCGCGCCGCCGGCGATCACGCCCGCGCCCGGCGCGGCGGGACGCATCAGCACCTTGCCGGCGCCGTGCTCGCCCACCACCTCGTGCGGGATCGTTCCACCCGTGCGCGCGACCGGCGCCATCCGCTTGCGCGCGGAATCCACCGCCTTGCGCACCGCTTCCGACACCTCGTTGGCCTTGCCCGTGGCGAAGCCGACCTTGCCCTGCCCGTCGCCGACCGCGACCAGCGCGTTGAACGAGAAGCGCCGTCCGCCCTTCACGACCTTGGCCACGCGATTGATAGCGATGACGTTCTCCACCAGATCGCTGCCGCCGTCGCGCGAGTCCTTGTCGCCGCGCTTGCCGCCCGGGCCGCCACGACCGCCGCCGGGGCCGCCCCGGCCGCCGCCCGGGCCGCCGCGACCGCCGCCGCCTTGACCGCCGCGGCCCCTACCCGCTCCGCCGCCGCCGCCGCGCGCGCTGCCGCCGCGCACCGGACGCTCGACCACCGCTTCCGCTCCGCTGTCCGTGGACTCGGGCGAAGGCGCGCTCGAATCGGGCGTCGTGTTGTCGGACCGGACCACCGGCTCCGCGCTCTGCTCTTCCTTCTCAGACATCTCTAAAACTCCAGGCCCGCTTCGCGGGCGCCGTCGGCCACGGCTTTGACGCGGCCATGGTATTTGTAGCCGGAGCGATCGAAGACCACCTTCGTAAAACCGGCTTCCTTTGCTTTTCTGGCGATCAGCTTGCCGACCTCGACCGACCGCTCGCTCTTCTTCCCGTCGAGCGCCTGATCGGACACGGTCGCGAGCGTGCGCTGCGCGGTGTCGTCCACGAGCTGCGCGTATATGTGCTTCAACGAGCGGTGCACCACGAGGCGCGGACGCTCGGCGGTGCCGCTCACCTTCTTCCGCACGCGCTGGTGCCGGCGGAGCCGGCGGCCTTCACGCGAGCGCAAACCACGAATTCTGGCCATTACTTTGCCCCTGCCTTACCGGCTTTGCGGCGCACCTGCTCGCCGGCGTATTTGATTCCCTTGCCCTTGTACGGCTCGGGCGGACGCAGACCGCGAATCTCCGCGGCGACCTGGCCGACCACTTCCTTGTTCGCGCCGTCGACGACTACCTGGGTCGGCTGTGGCGCGCTGAGCTTGATGCCCGGCGGAGCCTTGTACTCGATCGGGTGCGAGTAGCCGAGCGCGAGCTGCAGCCCGTACGGGCGCGCCTCCGCGCGGTAGCCGACGCCGACGATGTCGAGCGTCTTCTGGAAGCCCTTGGTGACGCCCTCCACCATGTTCGCGACCAGCGTGCGGCTCAGGCCGTGCAGCGCCTTGTGCCCGGACTCGTCGGACGGCCGGCTCACGACGACCGCGTCGTCCTTCAGCTCGACGCTGAGCTCCGGGTGGATCGTGCGCGAGAGCTCGCCCCGCGGCCCTTTCACCTTCACCGTATTGCCTTCGACGGTGACGGTGA
The DNA here is from genome assembly GCA_040882285.1 of Gemmatimonadaceae bacterium. NCBI lineage: Bacteria > Pseudomonadati > Gemmatimonadota > Gemmatimonadia > Gemmatimonadales > Gemmatimonadaceae > Gemmatimonadaceae bacterium. Next base: position 6,672 of record JBBEBQ010000025.1, on the reverse strand, counting down.
CGCCCTTCGGGATCTCGATCGGATGCTTGCCAATGCGTGACATGGACTATTCCTCTACCAGACCACGGCGAGCAGCTCGCCACCGGTGTTCGATTTTCTCGCCTGCTGGTCGGACATGACGCCCTGCGACGTGCTCAGGATCGCCATGCCGAGGCCGTTGCGGACGCGCGGGATCTCGCCGCAGCCGACGTACTTCCGCAGCCCGGGGGACGAGACGCGCTTGAGCTCGCGAATGACCGGCTGTCCGCCGTGCGCGTACTTCAGCACCACGCGCAGCGTCGGCTTGCCCTTCTCGTCCTCGAGCATGCGGTAGTCCTGAATGAAGTTGTTCTCCTTCAGGATCCGCGCGATCTCCACTTTTACCTTCGAGGCCGGCATGTCCACGCGGCGATGCTTCGATCCGCAGGCGTTGCGGATCCGCGTCAACATGTCGGCGATCGGGTCGGTCATGCTCATCTGGTCTGTCCCTGTGTGATTTACGTCGCTGTTAGCTGTTGGCTGTTGGCTGTTGGCTAGCTAAGAGCCAATAGCCAATAGCCAATAGCTTCGTTGCTACCAGCTGGCCTTGCGCACGCCGGGGATGAACCCGGCCAGCGCCATTTCCCTGAAGCAGATCCGGCAGATGCCGAACCGGCGCAGCGGAGCACGCGCTCTGCCGCAGCGGTTGCAGCGTCTGCGAAGCCGCACTTTGAACTTCGGCTTCAGTTTCGTCTTCTCTACCAGTGATTTCGGTGCCATATGGTCTCTGTTGTTCGTTGCTAGCTGCTAGCTGCTAGCTGTTTGTTTGTTCGCCGCTGCCCTGTCGTCGCCCCGGAACGGCATCCCCAGATGCCGCAGCAGCGCGATCGCGACGTCGTCGCGGTTCGTCGTCGTGACGAACGTGATGTCCATGCCGTGGACCTTGTCCACCATGTCGTAGTTGATCTCCGGGAAGATCATTTGCTCCTTCACGCCGAGCGTGTAGTTGCCGCGCCCGTCGAAGCCGCGCGTCGGCAGGCCGCGGAAATCGCGCACCCGCGGGATCGCGACCGTGATCAGGCGGTCGAGGAACTCCCACATGCGCGCGCCGCGGAGCGTCACCGACGCGCCGATCTCCTGGCCCTCGCGCAGCCCGAAGTTCGAGATCGACTTCCTGGCCTTGCGGCGAACCGGGCGCTGGCCGGTGATGATCGCGAGCTCCGACACGATCGTGTCGAGCACCTTCGCGTTCTTCGTCGCCTCCCCCACGCCGCAATTGACGACGATCTTCGAGACCGTCGGCGCCTGGTGCACGTTCTTGAAGCCGAACTGCGACATCAGCCGCTCGCGGATCTGAGTCTGGTAGTGGAGCTTGAGCCGCGCAGGCGGCACGGGCAGTCCCGCGCCGGCGTGCTCGGCCTGGACCTGGACGCCGTCCTTCTGCGCCTTGCCCGCGCCGCCCTTGCCCTTGCCGCTCTTGCCCGCGGCCTTGTCGGCGCCGGCCTTCTTCTCTTTGGTCTCAGCCATTCTCTATCGCTCCGTGCAGGTCAGCGCGTGCGCGGGATGGAGTCCCCGCTCTTCACGCTCAGACGCTCCTTCGTTCCGTCGGCGTCCACCCGCGCGCGCGTGCGCGTCGGGCTGCCGGTCTTCGGGTCGAGCAGCATCAGGTTGGACGCGTGCACCGGCGCGGGCATCTCGATGATCTCGCTCTGCTCTTCCGGCTTGGTCGCCCGCCTGTGCTTCTTGACCATGTTCACGCCTTCGACGATCACGCGCCCCGTCTTCAGGAACACGCGCGCGACCTTGCCTTCCTTCCCCTTCTCCTCGCCGCGCATGACGCGCACCGTGTCGCCCTTGGACACGTGGATCTTGAAGCGCTCCGCGTTCCGCTCGTGGCGGATGCGGTTCTTGTCCTTCAGGGTCCGGCGATGCTTGAGCACTCTCATTTACAGAACCTCTGGCGCCAGCGAGACGATCTTCATGTACTTCTTCTCGCGCAGCTCGCGGGCGACCGGCCCGAAGATGCGCGTGGCTCTCGGCTCGCCGGTCTCGTTGATGATCACGACGGCGTTCTCGTCGAACCGGATGTACGAGCCGTCCTTCCGGCGCGTCTCCTTGGCGGTGCGCACGACGACCGCGCGCGCCACCTCCGACTTCTTCACCGTCCCGTTCGGCAGCGCGTTCTTGATGGTCACGATCACGGTGTCGCCCAGGCCGGCGTAGCGCCGTCTGGTTCCGCCGAGCACGCGGATCACCAGCGCGTCCTTCGCGCCCGAGTTGTCCGCCACTTTGACCATTGATTCCTGCTGGATCATTTCACTGTCTCGTTGTTCCGACGTTGTAGTGACTAGTCACTAGTCACCAGTCACTACCTGGCCCGCTCGACGATCTCCACCAGCCGCCAGCGCTTGTCCTTCGACAGGGGGCGCGTCTCCATGATGCGCACCGTGTCGCCGGTCTTCGCCTCGTTCTGCTCGTCGTGCGCCTTAAGCCGGCGGGTGCGAGTCACCATCTTGCCGTACACCGGATGCGGAACGCGGCGCTCGATCGCTACGACCACCGTCTTCTGCATCTTGTCGCTCACGACCAGCCCGATGCGCGTCTTCCGCGCGTTCCGGACTTCCGTGCGAGTGCCCGTCATCTCTGCCATTCTCTCTCCAGCCCTTTGCTAGCGGCGCGCGCGCTTCGCCGGTCTCTTCGACCGTGAAGCCGGCGCACCGGAACCTTGTTTCGGCGCCGCGAGCTGCTTCTCGCGGAGCACCGTGTTGAGCCGCGCAATGTCTTTGCGAATGACGCGCAGCTTGAGCGGCGACTCGAGCGTCTCGGTCGCGGAGCGGAACTTGAGGCGGAACAGCTCCTCCTCCAGCTCGGCGATGCGCGCGCGGACGTCCGCCTCGCTCAGCTCGCGAATGTCACTTGCCTGCATCTGCGTGCGCCTCCTCGCGTACCACGAACTTCGTCTTCACGCTCAGCTTGGCGGCCGCCAGAGCCATCGCCTTCTGGGCGATCTCCGGCGTCACACCCTCGAGCTCGAACATCACCCGCCCGGGCTTCACCACCGCCACCCAGCCCTCGGGCGAGCCCTTGCCCTTACCCATTCTCGTCTCGGCCGGCTTCTTGGTGATCGGCTTGTCCGGGAAGATCCGGATCCAGACCTTGCCGCCACGCTTGATGTGGCGCGTGAGCGCGACGCGCGCCGCCTCGATCTGCCGGTTCGAGACCCAGCCGGGCTCGAGCGCCTGCAGGCCGAACTGGCCGAACGACACCTTGGAGCCGCGCGTCGCGTGACCGCGCGTGCGGCCCTTGAACATCTTGCGGAACTTGACCCGCTTGGGACTCAGCATTTCGCTCTACCCCTACACGCCGGTTGAATACGTCTTGCCGCGACGGTCTTCCACGATCTCGCCCTTGTACAGCCACACCTTCACGCCGATGGTGCCGAACGTCGTCTTCGCCGTGGACGTGGCGTAGTCGATGTCCGCGCGCAGCGTGTGGAGCGGCACCCGGCCCTCGTGGTAGCCCTCGACGCGCGCGATCTCGGCGCCGCCCAGGCGGCCGCCGCACTTGATCTTGATCCCGCCGGCGCCCATCCGCATCGCACTCTGCACCGCGCGCTTCATCGCGCGGCGGAACGAGACGCGCTGCGCGAGCTGGTTGGCGATGTTGTCCGCCACCAGCTGCGCGCTCAGCTCGGGGCGCTTGATCTCCTCGACGTTGACGCCGACTTCCTTGCCGGTGAGCTGCGCGAGCTCGTCGCGCAGCTTGTCCACCTCGGTCCCCTTCTTTCCGATGACGACGCCCGGGCGGCCCGTGTGGATCGTCACCACGACCTTGCCCGGCTTGCGGTCTATCTGAATGTCGGCGATCGCGGCGTGGCCGAGTCGCGTCTTCAGATACGTGCGCAGCAGCTCGTCTTCCTTGAGGAGAGCCGGGAAATCCTTCTTCGCGAACCAGCGCGAGCGCCAGTCCTTGGAGATCCCGAGACGGAATCCGGTAGGATGTACTTTCTGTCCCATTACTTGTTGCCTCGCTGCTTCGCTTCCTTGGCGGCCACGACGATCTCGACGTGGCTCGTGCGCTTCTCGATCGGCGTGGCGCGACCCTGCGCCGCCGGCATGAACCGCTTGAGCTTCGGCCCTTCGTTCACGATCGCGTGCTTGACGTACAGCGTGTCCACGTCGAGCGACTCGTTGTCCTCGCGCGCCTTGTACTCCGCGTTGGCTACCGCCGAGCTCAGCACCTTCTCGATCTGCTTGGCCGCGTGCTTCTTGGAGAACTTGAGGATCGCGAGCGCTTCGTTCACGTTCTTGCCCCGGATCTGATCAATCACGAGACGCATCTTGTACGGCGACTGGCGCGTGGTGCGCTGGATGGCTCTCGTCTCCATCATCTCGGCGCTCCCGGCCCGCCGCTCGGGCCGCCTCTCGCGGCCGGAACGCCACCCGCCTTCTTGTCCACCGCCTTGTTCGCGCCCGTGTGGCCGCGGAACAGCCGCGTCGGCGCGAACTCGCCGAGCTTGTGGCCGACCATGTTCTCGGTCACGTACACGGGAATGAACTTGTTGCCGTTGTGCACGGCGAACGTGTGCCCCACGAAATCAGGGATGATCGTGCTCGCGCGCGACCACGTCTTGATCACCTTTTTCTCGTTGCGCTCGTTCATCGCGTCGACTTTCGCGACGAGCGACTCGACGACATATGGACCCTTTTTTACGCTGCGTGCCATAAAATCTGCTCTTGGCTGTTGGCTGTTGGCTTTTAGCTCTGCGTCGCTTTGCCGCGCTTCCGCCCACGCACGATCAATCGCTGCGAAGGCTTCTTCTTGTTCCGCGTCTTCACGCCTTCCTTCTTGCCCCACGGGCTCACCACGTTGCGGCCGCCTCGCGTGCGTCCGCCGTGCGGATGATCCACGGGATTCATCACTTCGCCGCGCACCTTCGGGCGGCGACCCTTCCAGCGCGAGTGACCCGCCTTGCCGTGCGACAGCAGCTCGTGCTCCGCGTTGCCGACCGTGCCGATGGTGCCCAGGCAGTTGCCGTGCACCAGCCGCATCTCGGTCGACGCCATGCGCAGCGTCACGTACTCGCCTTCCTTCGCCACCACCTGCAGCGACGTGCCCGCCGAGCGCGCCATCTGTCCGCCGCGGCCGGGGAGCAGCTCGACGTTGTGCACGTCCGTGCCGAGCGGGACCTCGCGCAGCGGCAACGCGTTCCCGATGCGGATGTCGGAGCCGGGGCCGGACACGATCTTGTCGCCGACCGCCAGTCCGCGCGGGTGGATGATGTAGCGCTTCTCGCCGTCCTCGTACGAGACGAGCGCGATCCGCGCCGAACGGTTCGGGTCGTACTCGATGTGCTCGACGGTCGCGGGCATGCCGAAGCGGTTCCGCTTGAAGTCGATCTTGCGGTACATCCGCTTGTGCCCGCCGCCGCGGCGGCGCATCGAGATGTGCCCGTGATTGTCGCGGCCGCCGCTCTTCTTGAGCGGCTCGAGCAGCGACTTCTCGGGCTCCGTGCGCGTGATCTCCTTGAAGTCGGGGACCGAGCGGAAGCGCGAGCTCTTGGTAACGGGCTTGAACTGACGAACGGGCATCGCTTAACCCTCGAAGATTTCGATCGTGTCACCCTCTTGGAGCGTCACGATTGCTTTTTTCCAGTGCGGGCGGCGGCCCGTCGTCGTTCCGACGCGCCGCGCCTTGCCGCGGCGGTTCGACGTCCAGACGCCGGTGACCTTCACGCCGAAGAGCGACTCGATCGCGGTCTTGATCGCGTTCTTGTTCGTGCCCGAAGCCACCTCGAACGTGTACTCGCCGCGCGACTGGTAGGCGGCCGAGCTCTTCTCGGTAACGACCGGCCGCACGATCGTGCGGTGAACTGTCGACATCGCTTATCTCCCCTTCTTCTTCTTCGGTGCGGACTTCTTCTTGGCGGCCGACTTCTTCGGCGCCGTCTTCTTGGCGGTCTTCCCACCGGCTGCCGAGGCCGTCGCCCGCTTGGCCGGGGACCGCGCGGCCTTGGCCGCCTTGGAGCCGCTGCTCTTCTCCGCGCTCTTGCGCGCGGCGGGAGCTTTCTTCGTGGCGGCCTTCCGCGGCGCCTTGTCGGCCGGCTTCGCCTTCGCGGCAGGCTTCTTCACCGCGCGCCGGACCGGCGCGCTCTGATCCTCCGAGCGTTCCAGCTCGCCGCCGAGGGCCGACGACTCGATCACCACCACGTCCGACCAGAGGATGTGATAAGTCGAGACGTCGCTGTACGGCAGCACGTGCGCCCACGGGATGTTGCGGCCACTGAGGTACACGTTCGGCTTCGCGCCGTCGGTCAGCAGTAGAACCTTGCTGCCGTCCACTCCGAGCAAGACCAGCAGGTCGCGCATGCGGTTCGTCTTCGGCGCGTCGAAGTCGAGCGGCTCGATGACGATGATCGCGTTCTCCCGGGCGCGCGCGTTGAGCGCGCTCTTCCGGGCGAGCGCACGCACCTGCCGCGGCACGTACTCGGCGTAGCTGCGGGGCGAGGGTCCGAACACCGTGCCGCCGCCGACGAACGTCGGGGGGGCGCGCGCCCCCGCGGCTGAGATTATTCGCTAGGCCGCAGGGGACGCGCCTTTGCTGCTCCGTCCGTCAGGTTGCATGGCGCAATCAGAACCGCGCGGATGTGCCGCGTAAGGAAAGGAAGTGGGTATGGCTAAGCTCGTGTTCGGAATGAACCAGTCCCTGGACGGC